>CAZOYV010000096.1:0-27242 GCA_964584075.1 uncultured Rickettsiales bacterium
CAGGTGTTCGAGCAGACCCCAGCCGGCCAGCCCGGCCACCGCGATCAGCGCGGCGAGGGCGAACATCACGCCGTCGCTGCTGGCGTCGGCGACGGCGCCGAACAGCGGGGTGAAGACCAGGATCGCCAGGTCGAACAGCGCGGTGAACATCGCCACCGCGGTCCCGCGCAGCCGCAGCGATGCGCGCTGCACGGCCTGGGCCATCACCACCGGGAAGACGTAGCCGTGGCCCAGCCCGGCGAGCAGGCCGGCGAGCATCAGCGTCGTGGGCGTGGCGGCGAACGCCATCGTCACCAGGCCGCCGACGTAGGCCGCCATCGAGGGGGCGACCAGGTTGCGCGGGCCCAGCCGGTCGGGTAGCCGCGCGCCGAGCAGCCGCACGGTGGCCGCGCCGCCGGCGTAGGTGAACCACAGCACCGCCGGGTTGGCCAGCCCGCGGCCCTCGGCGACCACCGTGGCGAACGACAGGAACACCGCCACCGGCGCGCCGAACAGCAGCGTCGCCCACCACACCGGCAGCAGCGCCCCGCCGCGCAGCATCTGCAGCGCGGCGCGGACGCTGAACGGCGCGGAGCCGTCGTCCTCCCGGGCCGGCTCGCGCAGGCGCCAGAGGAACACCAGGGACAGCAGGATCGCCCCGCCCACGAGCGGGAAGAACCACCGCAGCGCCGGGGCCGGCAGGTGCAGGAACCCGACGATCCCGTTGATCACCAGCGGCATCAGGCCCGAGATGCCGAAGATCGCGATGCCCTCGGTGCGCCGCGACTCGGGGATGATGTCCGCGGCGAACGTGAAGTAGCCGGTGAACAGCGCCCCGAGCCCCATCCCGAACACCAGCCGCAGCAGGTAGACGTAGGGGCCGATCGCGACCACCCCGGCGACGCCGAGCATCGATCCGACGAGCAGCAGGGTCCCCACCGTCACGGTCTGCTTGCGGCCGACGGTGTCCAGCGCCCAGCCGACCAGCGGCCGGGTGGCCAGCCCGCCGATCGCCGGCGCGGCCATGATCAGCCCGATCTGGGTCCGGCTGGCCTCGAGGTGCTCGAGGTACAGCGGGAACAGCGTCATCGTCGCGTACCCGCAGGCCTGCAGGAAGTGGCCACCGATGAGCAGGAAGAACGTCGCGGTGAACAGCGGCTCCGGCCGGCCGGGCGCGGCGGCCGCGGTGGCGGTCACGCGTCCATGTCCGACCAGCGCTTGGCCAGCTGGCCGTAGACCACCAGCGCGACGGTGGCGAAGATGCCGATGCCGATGAACGGCAGCCACACGTGCCAGTGCGGGTGGTAGGTGTTCCACAGCAGCTCGGTGGCCGCGGCGCCGTCGACGCCCAGCGTGTCCTGCAGCACCTGCATCGCCTCGGTGCGCTCCACGCCGAGCAGCTCGGTCAGCGATCCGGCGTGGCCGTCCCAGGTCAGGCCGGCGCCGTGCTCGGTGTGCTGCACCAGGTACTTCTGGGCCAGCACCGCCTTCTCGCCGTAGTTGCCGTACAGGAAACCGGCCAGGTAGGACCCGGCGAACACGCCGACGCCGACGGGGATGTTGACGTAGCCCAGGTACATCGCCTTCTTGCCCGGCGGGGCGATCAGGCCCAGGTACTCGTTCTTCTTGGGGCCGGTGAGCATCTCGCCCAGCGAGAAGAACACGATCCCGCCGAGGAACACCCAGCCGCTCATCGTGCTGCCGGTGACGAACACGCCGGTGGTGGCGATGATCATCCCGATCGCCATCGCCGACAGCGTCCGCATCTTCCGCACCACCCAGGAGACCGGGATCATCAGCACCAGGATCAGCACCGGGTTGAGCGTGATCATGATCTCCTGGGTCACCTGCACGCCGCGGTCGGTCTGGAGGGTCCAGCTCGCCGGGATGTGGAACATCGCGGCGATGGACGAGCTGTCGATCCAGTCGGTGATGAAGTTCGGGTGCAGGTCCCACACCTGGTACATGATCAGCCAGAAGCAGCTCATGATCAGGAGCCAGGCGATCAGGCGCGGCTCGAAGATGTTGGCCATCGTGCGGGCGAAGACCTGCAGCGGGTTGCCGGTCTTGTCCGCGCCGGACTGCACGTCCTTGAACGTCAGCAGCATCAGGTAGTTCAGCGCGGTGATGCCCGCCGAGGCCAGGAACACCCACTTCCAGCCGACGTTGGTCCGGATCGCGCCGTGCAGGATCGGCGCTCCCGCGGCGCCGACGTTGACGATCCAGTAGAAGATGCCCCACCCCAGCGAGCTGTTCTTCTTGGACAGGTTCTGGGCCAGCGAGCCCTGCAGCGCCGGCTTGAACAGCGACGTCCCCGTCGCCAGCACCATCACCCCGATGAAGAACCCCCAGTAGGAGCGCATGTAGGCCATCATCACGAAGCCGATGATGTTCATCGTCACCGAGACGAAGATCTGCTTCTTGTAGCCGTAGCGGTCGGCGAAGCCCCCGGTGACCATCGGCAGGATCGACTGGAACGCCGCCCACCACGCGTAGATCGAGCCCTTCTGGGCCGCGGTGAAGTGCAGCCCCCCGGGCTCGTCGGCCTGCATGATGTAGATCGCCACCACGGCGCGCACACCGAAGTACGCCAGCCGCTCCCACATCTCGATGACGCACAGCATCCAGTAGCGGAAGTCGAAGCCCATCAGGCGGAAGCCGGGGGTCGACGGGGGGGTGGTCTCGGGCGTCTGGGGGGTCGCGTCCTGCGTCACGGCGTCCTTCTCCGGCCTGGGTCGGTCGAGTGGCGGTCAGCCTAACGACTTCGGCCAGGCTTGCAAGGGCGGGCTGAAAATGACCGCGGCGTCGGGGCGCGCTCAGCGGCGGCCGAAGTCGCTGTCCACGGCGAAGCGGACCAGGTTCTCGAAGTACTCGCGCACCGGCAGCGGCTCGATGCCCAGCGGCGCCAGCGCGGCGTCGGCGTGGGTGGTGTCGAACGACGGGTTGGCCGTGAAGTACGGCAGGTAGATGTGGCCCCCGCGGCGGATCCGGCGCAGCCGGCGGGTGAGCAGCAGCGGGTCGAGCACCGGCTGGACCCAGCGGGTGAAGGTGTCCGGGTCGATCCAGCGCACCGGCGGACCGTCCAGCAGCCGCCGGGTCAGGTCGGCGATCTCGGCGGCGGTGGACTGCCGCGCGGGGCCGGCGGCGAGGTGGAACGTCCGCCCGGCGGCCTCGGGCTGCAGCGCGAGCGCGGCGATCGCCTCGCCGACGAAGTCCACCGGCACGGCGTCGACCGTGGTCTCGCGGCGGCCGATCACGGTGCGCCACCAGCCGCGGTGGTACAGCTTCATCGGCCAGTAGATCACGTTGAAGCTGGTGGTCGCCCCGGTGCGCGAGTCGCCCACAACGATGGACGGCCGCATCACGGTCAGCGCGGTCGCCCCGGCCTCGCGGCGCAGCAGCTGCTCCGACTCGTACTTGCTCTGCTCGTAGCCGTTCTTGAACCCCGCGTCGTGCTCCAGCTCGTCCTCGCGCACCAGATCGGTGCGGCGCCCGGCGACGTAGCAGGTGCTGACGTGGTCCAGGCGATCGAGGCCCGCCGCGTGGGCGAAGCGCAGCACCTCCTCGGTGGTGCGGGTGTTGTTGCGCCGCGCCTCCTCGAGGGACTGGTCGAAGCGCACGCTGGCCGCGCCGTGGATCAGCCGCCCCGTGCGGTCCGCGAGGGCATCGTAGGTCGGGCGCTCGAGCCCGAACCGGGGTGCGGCGAGGTCCCCCTCGAGCGCCTCGACGCGACTGAGCAGGTCCGCGGCCCCGACCGCCTCCAGCGCCCGGCGCACCCGCGCCTCGGGGGCGTGCCGCCGGTGGCGGCGCACCAGCGCGGTGACCCGGGCGTCGCCGTCCCGGCGCAGCAGCGCCGCGATGGCGTAGCGCCCGACGAACCCGGTCCCGCCCGTGATCAGGTAGTGCACGACGGCGGGAGGATACCCCAGCGGGGCCCGATGCCAAGGGACTGCAAAAAAAAGTTCACCCCTTTGGTTCGCCGGGCGTTGTTCTCTTCAAGGGGCACGGTTCGACCTTCCGGCGCGGGCGCGCGTGACCGGGAGGAGGACGGTGATCGGCTCGATGCAACGTCGTGTTCGTGTGACCCCCCCCGCCCCGGCCGCCCGCGTCTCCAGTGACGCGCTGGCCGAGGTCATCGATTCCGTGGTCGAGCACCTCGGCGAGGACAGCCCGGCCCCGGTGTACCAGTACCTGGGTCGTCGACTCGGGATCCACCCCACGACCATCCTGCGGTACCACCGCGGGAGCCTGCGCACCGCCCCCAGCCCGGTGATGAGCGAGGCCCGCCAGCTGCTGGCCCAGGTCCAGCGCCACGGCGGGCTGCCCGATCCGGTGGGCGACGGGGGCACCGCGCCGCGGCGGCCGCCGCCCCCCCGGGTGCCGTCGTGGCGCCTGGCGCACCTGCTCGATCGGCTGATCGAGATGATGGAGCTCAGCGAGCCCTCGGCGCTGCACCGGCTGCTGGCGACGCAGACGGGGATCCACCCGACGACCGTGCTGCGCTTCCACCGCGGGGTGCTGCGCTCGGCGCCCCAGCAGCTGCTGTCGGCGGCGGTCGATCTCGAGCACCGCGTGCGCCTCGGGGAGGCCGTGCGCTTCCCACCGGGGGGCGACGGCGAGGCGACGGTCACGCGTGCGGCGTTCGTGCGCGCGGTGGACGCGGTGATGGAGACCGGGCTGTTCACCGACCGCAACGCGATGCTGCACCGCGTCGAGGACGACCTCGGGGTCCCCCGCGGGCGGCTGACGCGGCTGTACCGCTGCCGCACCTTCCGCTGGGTCCCGGAGCGGGTCCAGCGCCACCTCGAGCAGCTTTGCGAGCGCTGCCAGTACGATCCGGGGCTGGACTACGCGCTGGGCGACCGGCTGGTCCACCACCTGTTCGGGGCGGGCACGGTGGAGGGCAAGGTGCCGGTGGACAAGATCGTGGTGCGCTTCGACGACGGGACCGAGCGGATCCTGCGCGAGCGTCTGGTGGAGAGCCGGTTCTGGCGGCAGCCGGCGGCGGCCCCCTCGGTGGAGGAGGCCTTCGCGCTGGGGCTCAGCGGGACCTGACCCGCCGCACCCACCACAGCACCCCCAGCCCCAGCAGCGGCGCCAGCGCCCCCGCCTCCGGGGACGGCGAAACGCCGCAGTTGCACGCGCCGCCGTCGTCGTCCCCGCCCACGCAGTCGGGGTCGAGGGTGTCGCCGAGGCCGTCGCAGTCGCCGTCCAGGCCGTCGCTGCAGTCCTCCTCGGCGCCCGGGTAGACGCCGGAGTCCTGGTCGTTGCAGTCCTCGCCCCCCGGACCCCCGTCGACCCCGTCGCCGTCCTGGTCGGTCAGGTCCGCGCCGTCGCAGTCCTGGTCGATCCCGTCGTACGGGGTCTCCGCCGCGCCCGGGTAGGAGTCGGGGTCCTCGTCGTCGCAGTCGGCACCGCCGGCCTCCTCGCCGTCGTACCCGTCCCCGTCGGCGTCGGTCAGGTCCGCGCCGTCGCAGTCCTGGTCGATCCCGTCGTAGGGAATGTCCTCGGCCCCGGGGTGGATGTCCGGATCGGTGTCGTCGCAGTCGTCCTGGCACTCGCTGAACGCGTCGCCGTCGTCGTCGACCAGCTCGTCGGTGGCGGGGTCGCAGTCGTCGTCGACGCCGTCGTTGCAGACCTCGATCATGTGCGGGCCGACCTGGTCGTCGGCGTCGTCGCAGTCGCCGGCGCACTCGGCGTACCCGTCGCCGTCCTCGTCGGTCTCCTGGTCCAGGTCCCCGGAGCAGTCGCTGTCGACGCCGTCACAGGGATCGTCCGCGCCGGGGTGGATGTCGGGGTCGCCGTCGTCGCACTCCTCGCACTCGAGGTAGCCGTCCCCGTCGGCGTCCACCTCCCACGACGCGGGCGAGCCGTTGCAGTCGTTGTCCACCCCGTCGCACTGCTCCGGCGCCTTGGGGTAGGTCAGCGGGTCGAGGTCGTCACAGTCCCCGGCGCAGGGGGAGTACCCGTCCCCGTCGACGTCGTCCTCCTCGTCGATCTGGCCGTTGCAGTTGTTGTCGATCGCGTCGCACAGCTCCGGTGCGCCCGGGTAGATGATGTCGTTGGTGTCGTCGCAGTCGCCGTCGCAGACCATCGAGCCGTCGCCGTCGAGGTCGTCCTCGTCGGCGGGGATCGTCCCGTCGCAGTCGGTGTCGAGGCCATCGCACAGCTCGGTGGCCCCCGGGTGGACCGTCGGATCGTGGTCGTCGCAGTCGAGGTCGCACAGCGTGTAGCCGTCCAGGTCCTCGTCGACGTCCTCGTCGGTGGTGCCGTCGCAGTCGTTGTCCACCCCGTCGCACAGCTCCAGCGCCCAGGGGTAGACGGTGTCGTCGGTGTCGTCGCAGTCGCCGAGGCAGGTGGTGAAGCCGTCGAGGTCCACGTCGAAGTCCTCGTCGACGTCGCCGTCGCAGTCGTTGTCCACGCCGTCGCAGGCCTCGGCCGCCCCGGGCAGGATCGCCGCGTCGGCGTCGTCGCAGTCCCCGCCGCAGGTGTCGACCCCGTCGCCGTCGTGGTCGGTGCCCTGGTCCAGCAGCCCGTCGCAGTTGTGGTCCACTGCGTCGCCGCACGCCTCGGGGGCCCCGGGGTAGGTCGCGGAGTCCATGTCGTTGCAGTCGGTCCCGCCACAGCTGTCGTCGCGGTGGCCGTCGCCGTCCGCGTCGCCGCAGGCCTCCCAGTCCAGCCGCGCGTGGTACGCCACCGAAGAGTCGAACGGGTGGTCCGCGACGTCGGCCGGCGGAAATCCGGCGACGTTCTGGGGGGTCCCCGAGACGAGCTCCCCGTGGCTCAGCGCGTAGGGCGGCGCGGCGCCGCCGGTGGCGTAGCCGATCGACATCGGCCCGCCCCACGAGCAGCCGATGTAGTAGTACATCCCGGCGTCGAGCTCGATCGCCACCGGGCCCGAGGACTTGAAGCCCTCGCCGCCGGGGATCGTCACCACCTCGTCGAAGATCCGGTGAAAGGTGCCGTTCTCCTCGGCGCCGGCGTAGACGAAGAAGTGCACGTCGGCGCTGCTGACCACGTTGAGCCACAGCTCCATCTCGTGGATCACGGCGTCCTCGGTGGCCAGGATCTTGTTCCCGCGGTCGCGGTTGGTCCCCCCGGAGTAGGAGTTGTCCACCGCGCCGATGGTGTCCACCGCCGCGACCGCGGGGAGCGCCAGCGCTCCGAGCGCCCCCACCACGGCCGCCACCAAGGTCCCACGCAACCCGCTCATCGCCACCTCCCGGTCGTCCTCGCCGTCCCCCGATAGGGGCACCTCGGCCTCCCGTTGTCAAGCGCCCGCGCGCCCGCCTGCGGCCCCCCATGTGGCGCCCCCAGCGGGTTCGATCTATGCTCCCGGCATGCGAACGTTCACGTGGATGTGGGTCCTCGCGGCCCTGATGTGGTGCGTCCCCGCCACGGCCGAAGAGGCCGCGGAGGACGCGGGATGTTGCCGGGCGGTGGGGCACGGGCTGCCCATCGCGGCGGTCGCCGAGGCGGTGGTCACCGCCGGGGACAAGCCCCTGTGGGTGCTGCCCGACGACCCCAGCCGGATCGACTTCGATCTCGAGGGGGTCTGCATCGAGCACCTGGTCAACGGGCTGCTCAAGGCGCAGAAGCTGCGGGCCAAGGACTGCGGGAAGAGCTTCGGGCTGTTCGGGCTCGACGTGCCGGCCGACAAGGCCCGCTGCGACGCGGTCGCCGCGCCCCGGCAGGAGCTGCCCCCCGGGCACCTCGAGGGCTGGGCGCTGACCGGGGTGTTCACCCAGCGCCACGGCGAGCGGATGGCCGCGCTGGCCGGCCCCGACGGCCAGGTCTACATCATCAGCGGCAACGCCCAGCTGGCCAGCGAGGGCACCTCGGTGGAGGGGCTCGGCGACCGGGGGCTGGTGGTCGTCCGCGGAGGCGTCTCGACCCTGGACGGCAGCCTGGCGCCGATGTCGACGCTGCACATGGGCGAGGTCGCCGCGCCGTCCTGCACCGAGCTGCCGCCGGAGCCCGTCGCGCCACCCGACGAGCCGTCGCTGGCCGATGAGGAGGCCACCGCCGCGCCCGAGGGCGAGGCCGCGGAGCCCGCGGCCGGTGACGACGAGGCGGCCGAGGACAGCGAGGGCGAGGGCACGCCCGAGGAGCCGCCGCCGCCCCCCGAGCCGGTGTTCGCCTGCGACGGGCTCGAGGTGGACTTCATCCAGCGACCGCTGCCCCCCGAGCTGGTCGACGACCCCGCCTTCACGGGCAAGGAGGTCGAGGCCGTGGTCGAGTTCGGTCCCGACGGCTGGGCCCGGCGGATCGTCTCGGTGCAGTGCGATCCGGCCTGCCGCGCGACCCTCGGCGCGGCGATCAAGGGCTGGCGGATCGTGCCGGTCGAGGTCGCGCCCGGGACGCTCGGGCGGGTCCGCGTGACGGTCCCGTTCGTGCTCGAGATCCCCTGCCGCTGAGAGCGTCAGATCAGCTCCGCGCCGGAGCGGCGCTCGAGATCCTGGTAGATCAGCGTGGTCCCCAGCCCGACGACCGGGGCGGCGACGAAGATCCCGATCCCGCAGGCCAGGAACCCCACCAGGATCACCCCCAGCGACACCAGCGCCCACAGGAACAGGCCGCCCTTCTCGCCCTGGGTGATGCGCCAGCTCTCCTTGATCGCCTCCAGCGGGCCCAGGTCCTTGTCGACGATCAGCAGCTGGGTGAACATCCAGCCCAGCGACAGGATCACGCCCGGCACGATCAGCAGCAGGAGGCCCAGCGAGACCCCCAGCGCGACCAGCAGGCTGGCCAGGATCCCCGGCACCAGGTAGCGGCCGGCGGAGAACAGGTCGGCGATCTGCGGACCCTCCCCCCGCGTCGCGCGCAGGAACAGCCGGATGAAGCCCAGGCTGAGGTAGGTCTGCACGACCCACGAGAGCAGCCCCACGGCCGTCACCACCAGGCCGATCGTCGACGCCACCAGGCCGGAGTCGGCGCCCGCGGCGGCCGCCTGCAGCCCCTGGTTGATGCCGGTGAACACGCCGTTGATCAGGGCCACGACGATCGTGGCGCCCAGGATCACGCCGAGGTTGTCGGTGAACAGCTGCCAGGACCGGCTCAGGACCGGCCCGACCTCCCAGCGATCGGCTTCCATCGGGGCTCCCTCCTGCGGCACGACTCGCGCCGGCACCCTCCCCTACGCACCGCGGGCGGAGACATTTCGCCGCGCCCGGCTACCCCCAGGTCAGCAGCCGGGTGTCCAGCGGGTGGGCCAGGTCCTCGTGGAACGGGTAAAGCCGCACCGAGAACCCGTGGCGGCCGCTCCGGCTGCAGTACAGGTTGGTGCGGTACAGCGCGACCCCGTCGTCGCCCTGCTCGACGAGGTCCATCGGGACCGGCTCGGCGCCCGTGACCTCGGCGTGCATGTCGAGCGTCCCGTGGTACACCTCGGCGGCGACGTCGTCGGTGGACAGCGCGCCGAGCTGGACCCGGGCCGAGACCGTGAGCTGATCGCCGACCTGCAGGTCCGCCCCCGGCTCGGCCTCCACCGAGAGGACCCGCACCGCCGACCACGCCCCGGCGACCCGGCTGCGCCAGGCGACCAGGTCGCGCGCCCGGGCGTGATCTCCCTCGGCCAGCAGCTGGGCGCGATCGTCGGCCGGCAGGTACATCTCGACGGTGTACTGGCGCACCATCCGCGCCGTGTTGAAGCGGTGGCAGGCCAGCTTCATCGACCGCTTCATCATCTCGATCCAGCCGCGCGGCAGGCCGTCGCCCCCGCGGTCGTAGAACCGCGGCACGATCTGCTTCTCGAGCAGGTTGTACAGCGCCCCGGCCTCGACGCGGTCGCCGTACTCGTCGTCGTCGTACTCCTCGCCGTTGCCCACGCACCAGCCCAGCTCGGGGTGGTACGCCTCGGCCCACCAGCCGTCGAGCGTCGAGACGTGGATCGCGCCGTTCATCGTCGCCTTCATCCCGCTGGTGCCGCTGGCCTCCTTGGGCCGCCGGGGCGTGTTGAGCCAGATGTCGACGCCCTGCACCAGGTAGCGCGCGGTGGCGATGTCGTAGTCCTCGAGGAACACCAGCCGGTTGCGGAACTCCTCCTGGCGCGCCAGGGCGACGATCTCCTGGATCAGCTTCTTGCCGGGCTCGTCGGCCGGGTGGGCCTTGCCGGCGAAGATGATCTGGACCGGCCGGTTGCGGTCGGTCAGCAGCCGCTCGAGGCGGTCCATGTCGCTGAGCAGCAGGTTTGCGCGCTTGTAGGTCGCGAACCGCCGCGCGAAGCCGATCGTCAGCGCCTCGGGGTCGAGCACCTCCTCGGCCAGCGCCAGCTCGGCGTCGGTGCCGCCGCGCCGCTCGATCTGCTCGCGCAGCCTGCCGCGGGCGAAGGCCACCAGCCGCTCGCGGCGCCGCTCGTGGGTGCGCCACAGCTCGGTGCCGGGGACCTCGTCCATCTGGTCCCAGACCCCCTCCTCTTCGGGGGCCTCGCGCCAGCGGGGGCCGAGGTAGCGGTCGAACAGGCCCTTCATCTCCGCCGAGATCCAGGTGGCGGCGTGGACGCCGTTGACGATCCCGCGGATCGGCACCTCCTCGCACGGCACCTGCGGCCACAGGTCGCACCACATCTGGCGCGACACGCGGCCGTGCAGCTCGCTGACGCCGTTGAAGTGCGACGACAACCGCAGCGCCAGGACCGCCATCGACAGCGACTCGCGCTTGTCGCCGGGGACGATCCGCCCGAGATCGAGGAACTGCTCCAGCGACAGCCCCAGGGTGGGCAGCAGGTGGCCGAAGTACTCCTTGATCTGGCGGGCGTCGAAGCGGTCGATGCCCGCCGGCACCGGCGTGTGGGTCGTGAACACGCTGCCGCTGGCGGCGACCTCGCGGGCGGCGGCGAAGTCCAGCCCGTGCTCCTCGATCAGGGCGCGGATCCGCTCGAGCCCGAGGAACGCCGAGTGGCCCTCGTTCATGTGGAACACGGTCGGCTCGAAGCCCAGCGCCTTCAGCGCACGCACGCCGCCGATGCCGAGCACCAGCTCCTGCTGGATCCTCAGGTCCTGGCCGACCCCGTAGAGCCGGTCGGTCAGATCCTGGTCCTCGCGGCGCTCGTTGAGGTCGGTGTTGGTGTCCAGCAGGATCAGCGGCACGCGGCCGACCATCACGCGCCACAGCCGCACGTGCACGTCGCGACCGGGGAACGGGACGGTGACGGTCACCTGCTGCCCGTCGTCGTCGCGGACCGGGGCGACCGGCATGTTGGGGAAGTCGTTCTCCGGGTAGCGCTCCTGCTGCCAGCCGTCGGGGTTGAGGTACTGGCGGAAGTAGCCCTCCTGGTAGCACAGCCCCACCGCCACCAGCGGGAGCCCGAGATCGCTGGCCGACTTGAGGTGGTCGCCGGACAGCACCCCGAGGCCGCCGGAGTAGATCGGCAGCGCCTCGCTGAGGCCGTACTCCATCGAGAAGTAGGCGATGCAGGTGCGGCCGGGCTCGAGGCGCACCTTCTGGAACCACGCGGGCCGCTCCATCGCGTCGTCGAACCCGTCGCAGACCCGCCGGAAGTGGGTCTGGAACGCCTCGTCGCGGGCCGCGGCGTCCAGCCGCTCCTGGCGCAGCTCGCCGAGCAGCCGCACCGGGTTGCGATCGGCGTCGTGCCACAGGCTGCGGTCCAGCCGGGCGAACAGCGTCTGGGTGTCCACGTCCCAGGACCAGCGCAGGTTGAACGCCAGCTCGCGGAGGCGCTCGAGGTCGCTGGGCAGGAACGGCACCACGTCGTACGTGTGAAGCGCGCGCATCACGGGCTCCTCGGGTTCACGGGGGGTTGGAGGCGGTAGATCTAACCGACTTGGACGACGGAGTGGAGGCCAGGGGGTGACAGAAGTCGCACCGAGGCCCGACACGGCAGGGGGTCCTGCCGGTCGGGTCCTTGGCGACTTGCGTCCTGGTTACTCGTCCTTGGCGCCGAAGATGCCGAAGACGCCCGACAGGAAGCCGAGGCCGCACTCGTTGATGCGGATCGACTCGCCGTTGGACAGCTTCTGGCCGAGCAGGTAGGCGTCGTAGGCCGTGATCCACGGCACCACCATCCCGACGCCGAGCCACGACAGGATCAGCGTGATGATGATCGCCCACAGGCCCTTCTTGCTCTGACCCAGGTAGTAGTAGCCCACACCGCCGAACAGGCACAGGTTGAGCAGCGCCGCCAGGATTGCGTTCTTCTCGGTCGTCTGGATTTCCTCAGCCACGGTGAAAGTCCTCCCACCTGCAAGTTGAATCGGTTTCTAGCACTGTCCGGACGAATTGTCCATGCACGATTACCGGTCGAGGGATCACCACGGCGTGACGCCGAAAGCCAGTACGGACACCGCTCTGATCGCCCCGTAACCCAGGATGAAAACCAGGGTACCCCATCCTACGACATTCATCGATCGGCGCCAAGTTGGCCCCGGCTCGATTCCGAACAGATCCCTGCGCAGGGTCACGACCAGCGTCACCACCGCCAGGGGCACGAGGATCGCGATGCCGGGGTGGAACCGCACCGCCTCGACCACGTTCCCGTGCAGCATGTTGACCCACGCGCCGGTTCCTCCGCACAGCGGGCAGGGGACGCCCGTGAATGCGTAGACAACACACAGCGGGACGGGTGATTCCCACCCCGCTGGCAGCGCGAAGCCCGTGACGAACGCGGCGATCAGCAGCGCCGACGTCCAGCTCAGCCGGCGCTTGCCGAACCGCACCAGGACGTCGTCGCCGCGCTTGCCCACGGGGATCGCCGGGGTCGCCGGTTCCAAGCGGGGCCTCAGTCGAGCGGGATGCGGGTGACCCAGCCGTAGGGGTCCTCGCGGTCCCCCTCCTGGATCCCCTTGAGGTGCTCGTAGAGCTCGACGCAGTGGCGGCCCGGCTCGCCGTCGGGGCAGTACAGCGCCTCGCGCTCGCCGTACACGATCCGCCGCACCGGGGTGATCACCGCGGCGGTCCCGCAGCACCCGGCCTCGGCGAACCCGAAGATCTCCTCGATGTCCACCGGCCGGCGCTGGACCTCGAGGCCGTGCTCGGCGGCCAGGGTCCGCAGGCTCATGTTGGTGATCGAGGGCAGGATCGAGCCCGAGTCGGGCGTGACGTACTGGCCGTCGGGGGTGATCCCGAAGAAGTTGGCCGGCCCCGACTCGTCGATGTACCGCTTGTGGCGCGCGTCGAGGTACAGCACCTCGGTGAAGCCCGCGGCCTTGGCCCGCTTGCTGGCGCGCATCCCCGCGGCGTAGTTGCCCCCGACCTTGACGTCGCCGACGCCGTCGGGCGCCGCGCGGTCCCACTCTGCCTCGACCACCAGGTCCACCGGCTTGAAGCCGGTCTTGAAGTACGGCCCGACCGGCATCACCAGCACCAGGAAGAGGTACTCGTCGGCGGGCTTGACGCCCACCTGGGGGCCGGTGCCGATCAGCAGCGGCCGGACGTACAGCGAGGCGCCCGAGCCGTGGGGCGGCACGAACCGCAGGTTGGCCTGCACGCAGCGGTGGACGCACTCGACGAACAGCTCCTCGGGCACCGGCTGCATCAGGATCCGCTCGGCGGAGCGGATCATCCGCCGGGCGTTCTCCTCGATGCGGAAGACCTGGGGCCGACCGGCGGGGTCCTCGAAGACCTTCAGCCCCTCGAACGCCTCCTGCCCGTAGTGCAGGCACGTCGCCGCGGCCGACATCGTCAGGTTGAAGTCGTCGCTGAGCTCGGGGCGGCTCCACTGCCCGTCGCGCCACACGCAGCGGACGTTGTGGTCGGTCTCCATGTAGCCGAAGCTGAGGTTCGGCCAGTCCAGGTCGGCCTTGGTCACCATGATCTCCTCCTCGGGGCCACCGGAGCATAGCGAAAAGGCCGCGGCGACCCAAGTCCCGTGCGCCGGGTACTCAGCGGAGGCGTCGGAGCGTGCCCAGGGAGAGGACGAGGGCGAGGCCGAGGAGGGCCGCAGAGGAGGGGGCGGAGGCGGGGCCGGGGGCGGCGCAGCGGCACCCGCCGCCGAGCTCGCTGGTGTAGTCCTCGGCGTCCTCGTCGACGGCGCCGTCGCAGTCCTGGTCGATGCCGTCGGCGAGGTCGACGCGCCCGGGGTGGACGTCGGCGTCGGTGTCGTCGCAGTCCAGCCCGCCGGCGGGCTCCCCGTCGTAGCCGTCGCCGTCCACGTCGGTGAGGTCCTCGCCGTCGCAGTCCTGGTCCACCCCGTCGTAGGCCACCTCGGCGGCCCCGGGGAACACGCTGGGCCTGGTGTCGTCGCAGTCGCCGGGCTCCGCCCCGTCGTCGCAGGCCACCGGCGAAGGGCAGTAGCCGTCCCCGTCCTCGTCCACCGACGGCTCGCCGGGCTGCTCGTCGACCAGGCCGTCGCAGTCGTTGTCCACGCCGTCGAGCAGCTCCTCGTGGCCCGGGTGGACCTCGGGATCGGCGTCGTCGCAGTCGCCACCGAACTCGGTGAACCCGTCCCCGTCGTCGTCGTACGCCGCGGTGCCGTCGTCCACGGCCCCGTCGCAGTCGTCGTCGAGCCCGTTGAGCGCCTCGGGGACGCCCGGGTGCACGTCCGGGTCCTCGTCGTCGCAGTCCCCGGGCAGGCTGCCGTCGGTCCCGGTGCCCGGGCCCTCGCAGTAGCCGTCCCCGTCGTCGTCGGCCAGGGCGGTGCCCTCGTCGGCGGCGCCGTCGCAGTCGTCGTCGACGCCGTTGGCGATCTCGACGGCGCCCGGCCACACCGCCGGGTCGTCGTCGTCGCAGTCGTCCCCGCCGCACAGCGCCGCGTCGTGGCCGTCCCCGTCGCCGTCGGTCAGGTCGACGCCGCTGCAGTCCTGGTCGATCCCGTCGCACAGCACCTCGGTGGCCCCCGGGTGGATGTCGGGATCGGTGTCGTCGCAGTCCGGTCCCCCCGCCGCCACCGCGGCCGAGCCGTCGTCGTCGACGTCCACCCAGTCGCTCCCGTCGCAGTCCTGGTCGATCCCGTCGTAGGGCACCTCGGCGGCGCCGGGGTGGGCCGCCGGATCTCCGTCGTCGCAGTCGTGGGGCTGCAGCCCGGCCGGGCAGCTCGGATCGGCGCAGTAGCCGTCCCCGTCGGGATCGTCGGGAGCCAGGACCCGGACCGCGCCCTCGGGGGGTGCCCCGATCCCGGCGCGCACCGCGCCCACCACCGCGGCGGGCCAGCCGTGGCCCGCCAGATCGCCCACGGCCAGCGCGTCGGCGACGCGCCACCCGGCGTCCCCGTCCCAGCGGGCGACCACCGCGGACAGCGCCAGCGAGGGCCCCGCCAGCCCGGCGCCGCCGGGGACCAGGTACAGCCGCCCGCCGTCGGGCCCGGCGCCGTCGACCAGCGGCGCGGCGACCAGCAGGTCGTCGACCCCGTCGCCGTCCAGGTCGTGCCCGCCGGCCAGCGCCGCGCCGGCCCAGCCGCCCGGGGCCTCGCCCTCGAGCACCACCGACGCGCTCTGGGCCGGATCGCCGCCGTCGGCCCAGTCCCCGGTGCCGTCGTGGAGGAACAGGTAGACCGCGCCGGTGGCGGGGTCCTGCGTCGAGGCCCCGGCGGCCGCCACGGCCAGGTCGCCGGCGCCGCTGTCGTCCAGGTCGCCGGCGTCGGCCACCGCCGCGCCGAGGTAGGCGAACGGCGCGCCGCCGCGCCAGCTGGCCAGCACGCCGGGCCCGCCGTGGACCACCTCGCCGCCGCCGCCGCCCCGCGCCAGGAACGCCGCCCCGGCGCCCGGCCAGGCCGGCTGCTGGCCGTCGTGGGCCGCCTCGGGGGCCCCGATCAGCAGGTCGGCGACGCCGTCCCCGTCCTGGTCCGCGACCGCGGCGCAGCGCTGCCCGAACGCCGCGTCCGGCGCGCCCCCGCGGAAGCCCCCGCTGGTGTCGACGTCGACGCCGATCCACGGCGGCCAGCCGGGCTGGCCGGGCAGCACGAACACCGCGCCGACCGCGTCGCCGTCCCCGTCGGGCGCCCGGGCCGCCCCCAGCGCCAGGTCCGGCTGGCCGTCCCCGTCCAGGTCGCGCCGGTGGTCGAGGCAGTCGCCCAGCAGCGTGCCGTCGCGGTTGCCCTCGATCACCACGTCGGCCTCGTCCGCGGTCACGGTCGCCGGCAGGGCCGGCGGGCCGCCGAACCAGATCATCGCCCGCCCGCGGTCCCAGCCGCCGCCGTCGTGCCCCGGCGCGGTGGCCACCAGGTCGTCGATCTGGTCGCCGTCCAGGTCGCCGCGGAGCCCCACCGCGGTCCCCAGCCGCTCCCCGTCCTCGGCGCCCACGATCAGCACGTCGGCGTCGAGCAGCGTGCGGTCCACGGGCCAGGGCCAGCCCCCGCCGTAGAACACCGCCACGCAGCCGCCGTCGAGGGCGCCCAGGTCGCAGCCCGGCGCCCCCACCACCAGGTCGTCGATCTGGTCGCCGTCCAGGTCGCCCGTGGCCACCGCCAGCCCCGCCTCCGCGGCCGGCCCTTCGCCGCGCAGCCGCGGCCACACGTCGGCCAGCGGGTCCGCCGCGGCGCCCTGCCCGCCCAGCGCGGCGGCGAGCGCCAGCGCCAGCACCGCCGATCGCCGCTCAGAGCCCATCGGGAGCCGCCACTTCCGCCGGCGCGGTGGTCACCAGCAGCACGTCGGGCGCGTCGTCGCCGCCGCCGTCGCCGAACAGGCCCAGGCAGGTCGAGACCCCGTCGAACTGCTGCAGCACGGTCCCCACCGACAGCACCGTGTCCTGACCGGTGGGGTCCAGGTACGAGACGTAGACGACCACCAGGTCGGTGCAGCCGTCGTGGTCCACGTCGGTGGGCAGGAACCGGCTCTCCCCCGCGGCGACCTCGCCGTCGTCCAGGTCGCCGCTCTCGATCCCCGGGCGGACGTCGAACAGCGGCTCCGCCGGTCCGAACCCGAGCACGCCCGTGCCGGCGAGGCGGTAGGCCTGGCCGGGGTCGCCGACGTCGGCCCCGCCGGCGAGCAGGTCGACCAGCCCGTCGCCGTCCAGCACGCCGTGGGCCAGGGCGCGGCTCGGCGGGGCCTCGACGACCCACTGCGGGGCCCCGAACACGCCGTCCTCGACGCCGCTGGCGAGGGCCACGTACAGCGCCGAGCCGGCCTCGTCGAAGAACGTCACGGCCAGGTCGTCGCGGCCGTCGCCGTCGTGGTCCACCAGCGTCGCGGCGAGCACCGCGTCGGGGTGCGGCGCGACCGCCGACAGGTCCAGCGCCAGCGGGACCTCGTCGAAGTCGGGCTGGCCCGGCGCGGTGGTGGCGTTGCGGTACGTCGTGGCCCCCAGCAGGGGATCGAGCACCACCACGTCGATCCGGCCGTCGCCGTCGGCGTCCCCCACCGCCGAGGGGCCGTCGAGGGCCATCGCCAGGGGCACGTCGACGAAGCCGCCGTCCCCCTGGCGCAGCAGCGCCCAGGCCCCGCCGAGCTCGTCGGCGAGCAGCAGGTCGTGGGCCCCGTCGCCGTCCAGGTCGAGCACCGAGCGCGGCACCGCCGGGAACGGCAGCGCCAGCGGGACCTCGTCCAGCCACCCGCCGTCGTAGTCGTTGAACGCCAGCAGCACCTCGTCGGGCTCGTCGCCGCTGATCGCGACGAACTCGTCGGACACCACCTCGAGGAGGAACGAGGTGTCGTCGGTCGCGGTGTGGTTGCCGTGGGTGATCTCGGCGTGGACCTCGATCTCGAAGACCTCGCCGACCGGGTTGTCGCCGGGGACGAACTGGGGCGTGTAGGTCAGCAGCGCGCCGTTGAGCACCGCCGCGGGCGGCGCGCCGGTGACGGACAGCTGGGGTGGGACCCCGCAGGAGGACTGCGCCACCAGCGGGATCTGCACCACCTGGCCCAGGACCACGGCCTGGTCGGGGATCGGGTCCAGGGTCGGGACGCCGACCTGCACGTCGAGGTTCACCGTGTCGACGCCCGCCTGGTTGGCGTCGTCCCACGTCGTCAGCTCGATGGTCTGCTGGCCACAGGGCAGATCGCAGATCTCGAAGTGGTGGAATCCGTCCTCGTCGGCCACCGCGCTGGTCAGCGGGCTGGGCGCCTGGGGGTGGGTCGAGCTCCACTCCACGGGCAGCTCGTAGCCGCTCTCCTCGTCGTCGACGAAGCCCCAGAACTCGATGCAGATCCCCGCACCGAAGACCACCGGGTCCGGGGGCATCTCCGGCTGCAGGATCGACACCTGGGGCAGCTCGTTGGCGCCGACCGTGAGCGCCACCTGCTTGGTGCACCACCCCCCGTCGTCGTCGTAGACGTCGAAGTACAGCGTGTGCGGACCGACCCCGGTGATCACGTGGGAGACCTCGACCCGCCCGCCCTCGTCGGGCGCGCCGGCGAACACCGGCTCGTAGACCTGGGGACCCTGGTCCCACCACTCGGCCCACAGCGTCGACGCCGGCTGCTGGCCATCGGCGGTCCACGCCGCCAGGTCGATCTTGGTCCCCTCGGGGACGCTCACCGCCGGGGCCTCGGCGATCCCGCAGCGGGGGTTGGAGTTGACCGCCGGGCCGTACAGCGGCACGACCAGCAGCGGCGCCTGGGGGTCGTCGCTGAGCACCATCAGCGAGGCCGAGGCGTCCACCTCGAGGGGCGGCTGGAAGCGCACCGTGACGTGGGCCTCCTGCGACGGCTCCAGCTGCGTGCCGGGGCCGGGCTGCACGTCGATCAGCTCGATCGAGAACACGTCCCCGCCGCCGACGATCTCCACCGCCTCGAGGGTCAGCGGCGCGTCCCCGACGCTGCGCAGCGCCACGGTCTGCTCCTGCACGTCGCTGACGTGGCCGACCTCGAACTGCAGCGACGCGGGGCTGGCCTGGATGTCGGCCGAGACGCCGACGCCCTGGATCGCGATCTTCCGCGACGGGGCGACCGGATCGGTGCTGCGCACGGTCAGCGTCCCGATCGACGGCTCGTCGGCGACCGGGTCGAACGTCACCTCGATCCAGCCCCCCTCGCCGGGCCCGAGCAGCCCCTGCTCGAGCAGCGGGCTGCGCATCGAGTACCCCTCCCCCTGGAGCACCAGGTCCTCGATCTCCAGCAGGTGCTCGCCGCTGTTCCAGACCTCGACGGTCCGGGTCGCGGGGTGCCCGCGGACGACCTCGAGGAACGACAGCTCCGCCGGGGCCAGCGACAGCGCCGGTCCGGGGACCTCCTCCGCCGGGGGGCAACCGAGCAACCCCAGCAGCGCCAGCCACGCACAGGCGCGGGCGAGAGCGAGGCGCACGGGTGGCGTCCGGTTCGTCATCGTTCCAGAAGTGTAAACCGAGTCACGCCCCGTCGGCGGACCCCGCCCCGCCCCACAGCTCGGCGTCGTCGCCGAACCCGCGCACCAGCGCGTGGATCTCGCGCACCTGATCCAACAGCGCCGGGAGCACGTCGAGGGGCAGCGAGTTGGGGCCGTCGCTGCGGGCCCGGTCCGGGTCCGGGTGGACCTCGACGAACACGCCGTCGACGCCGGCGGCCACCGCCCCGCGCAGCAGCGTCGGGACGAGCCGCCGGTCCCCCCCCGAGCGGTCCCCGGCGGCCGACGGGCGCTGCACCGAGTGGGTCGCGTCGAACACCACCGGGTGCCCCAGCGCGCGCATCGCCGGCAGCGCCCGCAGGTCGACCACCAGGTCGCGGTAGCCGAAGCTGGTGCCGCGCTCGATCAGGATCACCCCGGCGGCGCCCGCCGCGGTGGCCTTGTCCGCGGCGTGGCGGAGGTCCTCGGGGGCGACGAACTGCCCCTTCTTGATCGCCACCGGGCGGCCGCTCGCGCCGGCGGCGGCGAGCAGGTCGGTCTGGCGGCACAGGAACGCCGGGATCTGGAGCACCTGCGCGACCTCGGCCGCGGCGGGGACCTGCTCGGGCAGGTGCACGTCGGTCTGGACCGGCAGCCCGGTCCGCTCCCCGACCTCGCGCAGCACCGCGAGGGCCTCGTCGATCCCGATCCCGCGGAACCCGCGCCGCGAGGTGCGGTTGGCCTTGTCGTAGGACGCCTTGAACACCGCGGGGAGGCCCGCGCCGGCCGCCGCCCGGGCCACGGCGTCCGCGATGCGCAGCGTGATCTCGCGCCCCTCCACGACGCACGGGCCGGCCACCAGGACCAGCTCGCCGGCGCCGAGCCGCACGCCGTCCGCCACGACCACGGGGGCGAGGCTCATCGCGGCTCCCCGGCGGCGCGCGAGGCCGTCGCGACCAGGCGCCGGACCCGCTCCAGGTCCCCGGGCGTGTTGACGCTGGGCCACGCCCGCGCGGTCCACACCGCGTGGATCGGGACGCCGTGGGCCAGCGCCCGCAGCTGCTCCAGCGAGTGGATCCGCTCGGCCTCCACCGGGGGCCGCCCGGCCAGCTCGAGCAAGGCGTCGCGGCGGAAGCCGTAGATCCCGACGTGGACCGCGGGCCCGGGCCCGGCGCGGCGGTCCGGCGGGGCGGTCCGCCAGAACGCGCGGGCCCGTCCCTCGCCGTCCACGACGGCCTTGACCACCGACGGGTCCTCCCGCTGCGGCCCCTCCTGCAGCGGCGCCACGACCGTGGCCATCGGGCGGGAGGGGTCGTCGACCAGGGCCGCCGCCAGCGCCCGGATCGTGGCCGCCTCGAGCAGCGGCTCGTCGCCCTGCAGATCGATCCAGACCGCGGTCCGCGGGTCCTCGCGGGCGATCGCCGCGACCCGCTCGGTGCCGTTGCGGAACGGGCCGGAGACCAGCCGCGCCTCGCCGCCCCGGCGGCGCACCGCCTCGACGATCCGGGGGTCGTCGGCGGCGACCAGCACCGGGCCGACCTGCGCCTCGCGGGCGCGGCACACCACGTGCCAGATCAGCGGCTCGCCGGCGATCTCGGCCAGCAGCTTGCCCGGCAGCCGCCGGGACGCGTACCGCGCGGGGATCACCACCCGCACCCGCGTCTCGTCGCTCCCTGCCACGCGGTCTCCCGTCCTCACGTCATGAACTCGATCAGCCCGTTCTCGAGCGCGCTGGCGAGGCAGCGGTAGATCGCCTCGCGGTCCATGTGCGCCAGCAGCATCTCCAGCCCCTCGAGGGTGGTCGCCCCGTCGATCAGCGACAGCACCGCCCCGTCCTCGGGGGTCAGCGCGAGGATCATCAGCATCTTGCGGCCGACCCGCAGCCGCGGGACGCTGGACAGGCTCGCCCCCGGCAGCAGCTCGCGGACGTACAGCTCCTGGGCCAGCCGCAGGTAGGCCTGCGCCATCGGGTCGTCGGGGTCGTCGTGCAGCGCCCGCTCGAACGCCACCATCGCCTTGTCGCGCTGCCCGCGGCGCAGCGCCTTGACGCCCAGCCGCACGGCCTCCGAGACCTCGGCGCCGAGCAGCTCGTCGATCTCCTGCGAGGTGTCCCCGGTGCTCTCCGCGTCGGGGAACAGCGGGCCCGTCGGATCCGGCAGCCGGTCGGGGTCCAGCTCCGGGAACTCCCGGGACTCCTCCAGCACGATCCCCATCATCTCGGAGGAGGGCTCCTCGTTGAAGTCGTACGAGGTGGTCGAGCCCGGCGTCGTCTCCAGCGGGGTCCGATCCGGGTCGTCCCTGCCCGGATGCAGGTCTCCGGGCCACTCCGGGGTCGCGGACAGATCGCCGGACATCGCCCCGGAGATCGACTGGGTCGCGGCGCTGTCCTCGGAGGTCTCGTCGAACCCCGGCTCGTCGAGCCCCTGCGTGTCCGTCCCGACCCACGAGCCCGACTCGTGGACCGGGGCCGGGTGCGCGGCCATCTCGGTGGTGGCGGCCAGCTCGGCCAGCGAGTCCTCGTCGAGGGGATCGGCGCTGGTGTCCTCGGTGGCCTCCTCGGCGTCGGGGCCCTCGGCGAGGTCCACCAGGGTCGCGGACTCGTGGCTCGGGTCCTCCCCGATCAGGGCCTCGGCCTGATCCAGCAGATCCTGCGTGTCGTCGGGGCCGCCGAGGCTGTCGTCGAGGGACTCCTCGCTCTGGATCGGCGCGGGCAGATCCCCGGAGCTGCGCAGCGGACGGCGCCGGCGCTTCCCGCCCTCGTCGGGTCGCTTCCTCGGGTCGTCGTCCCGGGGACGATCCACCATCCGCGCGCGTCCTCTTCCCACCGCCCCGCGGCCCGGGCGCACCACTCCCGCGGGGCGCCTGGGTCCGACTGCAGGATAACACGCCGCCGGTCCAGCCACCGTCCGCCGGGGCCGCCGCGGGCTCCCCCGCGGCCGCGGCACCGGGCGGGGCTCAGTACCCGATCACCTCGAGGTCCAGGACGTAGCTCCCCGTCCCATCGGGGAGGCCCTCGAAGGTGTCGATCACGAGGTAGTAGGTCCCCGCGTGCCCGGGCAGCGGCGCGTGCGACATCTCCTCGGGGACGTTGAGCCCGCCGCTGTCGGCGCACGCCACCGGCTCCTCGGCGTGGTCGCAGTCGCGCAGCAGGTACAGCACCGCGTCGGCCCCCGGGATCCACACGTGGGCCGCGACGATCGCGTACTCCGGGAGCGTCACGGCGTAGACCGCGTCGGGGCCGGTGGCGGCGTAGCCGGTGCACGCGCTGGGGTCGGACAGGTCGTCGGCCATCCCCGCCAGGTCCCCGTGGTACGTCCCCGTGCCGGGCAGCGACCCGGCGTCGTCGCAGTGCTCGGTGCGCGGCAGCCAGACCCGCAGGGCCCGCTCGCTGACCACCGGCTGGCCCGCGACCGTCGCGGTCAGGTCGCGGGGCCCGGTGGGCGCGCCGGCGGCGACCGTGACCAGCAGCTCGGCGGTGTCGCCGGCGCCGCCGGGGATCGTCACGCCGTCCACCGTGACGCCGTCCCCCAGGTCGAAGGTGGTCTCGCCCGCGGTGAAGGCACCGTCCAGGTGGGTGACCGTCACCGTGGCGACGTCGCCCCAGAACAGGTCGGCGGGCTCGGGGACGAGGACGCCGCTGTAGGTCACCTGCAGGCGCCGGGCGCGGGTCTGACGCACGGCCACGCGGCCCGGGTCGACCGCGATCTCCTCGAGCTCGGTCCGCGCCACCTGGATCTCGGCCCGATCGAGGATCGCGTCCGCCAGGACGTCCGCGGGCAGGACCAGCCCGTCCGCCGAGGGCACCCGGGCCTGGTACCAGCCCCGGTCCCCGAGCACCGTGACCAGCACCTCGCCCCGCGGCGCGGGCTCCCACTCGAGCGACAGGTCGGTGCCCTCGACCCAGCGTGTCTCCCCGTCCGGATGGCCGATCAGGACCGGGAGGTCGAGCGCCTCGCGGGCGGGGACCCCCCCGGCGCCCAGATCGTCCCCGCCCGGCCACGTCAGCTCCAGCCCCTCGTCCAGCAGCGCGGCCGGGCCCTCGGCGGCGTACGCCACCACCTCGTCGATGACGAACCCGTCGCCGTCCAGCCAGGCGTCGCCGCGGGGCACCTCGAGGGGACCGGCGTCGAGCGGATCGCCCGCGTCGTAGAACCGGTCGCCGGGGTAGGACCACCCGGAGTCCAGCTCCGCCACCGGGACCAGCACGTCCGGCTCCGCCGGCGGGACCCAGTAGCCCAGCCCCGGATCGGCCAGGCCGAGCGCCGCCAGCCCGTCGATCACGCCGCTGCCGGGCAGGTCGCGGGCGAACACCGCGTGGATCGCGGTGCGCACGCCGTCGTCGTGGAGATGCACGAGGCCGAACCGCCCGGCGACCCCGTCGTCGTCCGCGGCGTCGTCGTCCCCCGGCAGCGCCGGCGGCGGATCGCCGCGGCACCCCGCGCAGGTCAGCGCGGCACAGGCGACGACGGCGGCGATCCGGGTAGCCCCGCGGGTCACGACCACCTCCCGGTCCGATCTTGCCCGCGACGCGGCGCGGGCGGAAGCGGTGATACGATACCCGGCACTCCCCGGGAGGTGCGATGCCGAGGCAGGTCCCCTGGCCGTGGTGCTCGACGCTGACGCTGCTCGCGGGTCTGCTGCTCGCCGGCTGCGCCAGCCACGAACAGAAGATGGCCAGCCGCGTGGAGTGGTACCTCGAGGCGAACCGCCACTACGAGGCCCTCGACTACCTCGAGGGCTACCTCGACCGCTACCCCACCAGCGAGCGGGCGTGGCGCTACCGGGTGAACATCCGCCTGGCGCTGGACCAGCGCGCCGAGGCCGGCGCGGAGTACTGGCGGCTGCACACCGCGCTGGGCGTGCACCACCTGGACGCGCTGGAGCGGATCGTGCTCGGCGGCGGCGGCGGCTGGACGCTGCTCGAGTACCCGGCGATGGCCCGCTGCGGGCTGGGGGGCACCGGGGATCTGGCGTTCTTCGAGCA
This sequence comes from uncultured Rickettsiales bacterium, assembly GCA_964584075.1. Classification (GTDB taxonomy): domain Bacteria; phylum Myxococcota_A; class UBA796; order UBA9615; family CAYRNR01; genus CAZOYV01. Next base: position 24,092 of record CAZOYV010000096.1, read on the forward strand.
GACGCTGCTGGGCCACCCGATCGGCCAGGACGCCGACATCGTGCTGACCCCGCCGACCGAGACCGTGCTGGGCGTGATGAAGGCCCTGCCCGGGCGCTTCGGCCCCGACGCGCTGCCGCTGATCGAGGAGGGGCTCGGCCACGGCAGCGAGGAGGTGCGGCTCGCCGCGGGCCGGGCGCTGCTGCGCACCCCGCCCGGGGAGCGGGACGACGGGCTGCTGCGGCGCGCGTTCCGGGACCCCTCGCCGCGGGTCCGCCGCGGGATGGTCGAGGCGGCGATCACGACGTGGGACCTGGACCTGTGGGCCGCGGTGCCGATCGGCGAGGGCGAGGACGACCCGGAGGTCGCCGTGGCGTGGCTCGGCCTGATCGGGCCGGCGGAGCCGCAGCGCGAGGCCGCCCTGCGGGCCGAGGTCGCGGCCGTGGCGCCCGTGGCCGCGGCGCTGTCGGGGATCCCCGAGGAGGCGCCACCCGCGCGGGGCGACCCCCGGCTGCAGCTGGCGATCGCGCTCGGCGCGGGGCAGTGCGACGAGCGCTGCTGGTCCCGCGCCGCGGTGCAGACGCGCCGGGAGATCACGACCCTCGCGGCGCCGTTCGTGCCGCTGCCGGACGACATCCTGGCGCGGATGGCGGCCGACGCCGACGCGGTGGTCCGCACCGCCGCCGCGCGCTACCTGGTCCACGACGCCGCCCACCCCGCCCTGGCGCCGCTGATCGCCGATCCCGAGCAGGGGGTGCGCGCCGCCGCCGCCGCGGCGATGGTCGCGTCGGCCCGGCCCGAGGCCACCGGGCCGCTGCTGGCCTACCTCGGCACCGCCGGGCTCGAGGAGAAGCTGTCGCTGGCGGACGCCCTGCTGCAGGCCCCCGACCACCCGTTCGGCGAGGTCGCCGTGGCGCTGGCCCGCGACGCGACCAGCCTGGTGCGCGAGAACGCGCTGCCGGCGGTGGCCGCGATGTGCGCCGACGAGCACGAGGCCCTGTTCCTCGAGGGGCTCACCGACGAGGACCCCCACGTCGTGGTGCGGGCCGCGGCGGGCCTGTACCTCGTCGCCGCGCGCGTCGCCGCGACCCCCACCGCCACCGCCGCCGCCACCCCCGGCGCGGACCAGGAGGAGTGATGCCCACCAGCGAGCTGCGACGGGAGGTCGGCCGCGGCCGGATCCGCGTCCTGGACGGCGACCTGACCCGGCTGGAGGTCGACGCGATCGTCAACGCCGCCAACCGGCACCTGCAGCACGGCGGCGGGGTCGCCGGGGCGATCGTGCGGCGCGGCGGCCCGATCATCCAGGAGGAGTCCAACCTGCGGGCCCCGATCGGCGTCGGCGAGGCTGCGCTGACGACCGGCGGGGACCTCCCCGCCGGCCACGTGATCCACGCGGTGGGCCCGCGGATCGGCGAGGGCGACGAGGACGCCAAGCTGCGCGCCGCCGCCGAGGCCAGCCTCGACCTCGCCGCCGCCGAGGGCTTCGCGACCGTCGCGTTCCCCGCCATCTCGGCCGGCATCTTCGGGTTCCCGATCGAGCGCTCGGCCGCGATCCTCGTCGACGCCGCGGTGCGCCGCCTCGAGGGCGACCCGGGATCGGTGCGCGAGATCACGTTCTGCCTGTGGGGGATCGACGCCTACCGCGTGTTCGAGCAGGCGCTGATCCAGCGCCTGGGGCCGTAGATCCCCGCCGGCGGCGGACTACCCCCCGAAGATCTCCATCAGCAGCGGCTGCAGCGCCTCGAGGTCGGCCGGCTGCTTGACCGGCAGGAACCGCGACCCGGCGCCCTCGCGCGGGACCACCAGGTAGTGGGCGTCGACGAACGCGGTGACCTGGCCCACCAGGTGCTCGAACTGGATCGCCGGCCGGCCGCCGACGGTCTTGCGCACCGTGAACCAGTCCAGCGGGTACGAGCGCTGCAGGACCTCGAGGTCGAACACGAACGTGTTGGTGTTGAACACGCCGATGGAGTCCTGGTCGAAGCCGGCGGGGAAGCGGAAGTCCTCGACGATCTCGAGGTGGCCGTCGACCCGCGCCGGCGCGCCGCCCTTGTCGCCGGGGGCCTTGTCGACCAGCTCGACGGTGGCGGGCCGGCCCGCGGCGAGGTGGTGGCCGAGCACCAGCGGGTCGGGGCCGGCGCCCAGGTTGTCGACGTTGTAGACCGCCACGTGGCGGACGCCCCGCGCGGCGAGCCACTCGACGGCCCCCGCGCGGCGCAGCGCGTCGATCAGGTCGCCGTGCCCGGGGCCGTAGAGGCTGGCGCGGCCGTCGTCGCCGCGCAACAGGGTGCCGTCCTCGGCCAGCCGCGGGAACACGAACTGGTCGAAGGGGAAGATCCGCTCGGGGTCGAGGCCCAGGTCGCCGGTGGCCTCCAGGTGCGCCCGGGTCGCCTCGGCCGTGGCGAAGCTGTTCATCAGCAGCAGGGGCGGGACCTCCCCGCCGGCGGCCTCGCCGGCGCGCCGCAGCTTGGTCGCGGCGAGCTGCAGGAACGAGCGGCCGGGGAGCGCCTCGACGACCCCCTTGACCACCCCCCCGAAGCGGGTCGCCATCCCGCCGTTGAGGATCACGGCGGCCAGGTGCCCTTCCGCCAGCGCGGCCTGGCCCCGGGCGCGCAGCTCGTCGTGGCGCGGGTCCCCGGGACCGGCGAGGCGGACGAGGGCACCCCCGTCGGGCGGCTCGACGACGCCCCGCACGGCGTTGCCCGCGCCGTCGAGGCCCCGCTCGCGGTAGCGCGCGGCGAGGGTCAGGAAGGTCTCCCGGTCGAACCCGTACCGCTGCAGCGTGGTGCGGGAGTCGGGGTGGAGCGCGGCGAGCAGCGTGTCGTCGGTGGTCATGGTGGCACGACGCTAACAACGCCCGATCGGGTCGTCAATCGGGCAGAACCGGGCCGTGGATCGCCGATCTGCGGGATGCTACGATGCGGTACGGGGAGAGGTGGCGGCCGCCCGGTGAACTCCTCGGGGCAAGGCGTCCTCCGGTCGTCCGCCAGGGAGCTGGCGATGGTGCGAGTCGTGGGTTGGATCTGCGCGCTGCTGGTCCTCGGGCTGGGTCTGCCGGCCTGCGGGGTCGGGTTCTACACCTCGGACGACGACGCCGCGGACGACGACGGGGCCGACGACGACGGGGCCGACGACGACGGGGCCGACGACGACGCCGCCGACGACGACG
>CAZOYV010000097.1:0-2947 GCA_964584075.1 uncultured Rickettsiales bacterium
TCGGGGTCGCGCTGGTGGTGCTGGGGCTGGGGCTGGCACGCTGGATCCGCGGCGAGGAGCGGCGCGAGGACGCCCGCGTGGTGCTGGTCGCGGTGGCGGTCTACACCGCCGCGGTGGTGGCCTACCGCCAGGCGTGGCCGTACTTCCTGGCCACCGCGGTGCCCGGCCTGGCGCTGGTGTGGGGCCTGGTCTGCGGGCAGGTCCACCGCGAGCTCGTCCGATCGCCGCGATCGATCCTCCACGTCGCGGCCCTGACGCTGCTGGTCGTGCTGGGCCTGCTGCGCCCGCTGGACCGCGTGCGCCACGACCTGACGATGGACAACCACTACCAGGTCGCCGTGATCGACCGCCTGGTCGACGTGGTCGAGCCGGGGGGGGGCTACTTCGACGGGGTCGGCATGGCGCCCCCCCTGCGGCAGGCCCCCCGGGTGTGGCTCGACGTCGTCACGCTGGAGCAGTACCACCGCGATCCCGCACGGACCGAGGCGCTGCTCCGCGAGCTGGCCGCCGGGGAGACCGAGGCCCTGGTGGTGAATGCCCGCACCGAGCGCATGCCCGAGGCGTTCCTCGACTTCCGCAGCCGCTACTTCGTCCAGGACTGGGGCAACGTCCACACCCCGGGCGCGGCGTTCGACACCGCCGCGCTGGCCAGCGCGCCGGGCGTGCTCCCGGTGATCACCGCGGGGACCTACCACGTGCGCGGAGCGCCCGACGCGTGGCGCCACCTGGCGGTGGACGGCGTGCGGCTGGGCGGCCCGACGGTGCCCCTGGCCACCGGCGAGCACCTCGTGCAGGCCGACGCCGACGTGGGGATCGTCCGGATCCAGCGCTATCGCGAGGGCTTCGAGGACGACCGCGAGCCGCTGGACGCGTATCGCACGCTGTTCCCCAAGGAGAGCCAGCTGCTCCAGCGCTGAACTCGGGCCGGCGCGGCGACCCCGGGCGACTCAGGCGGGGTCCGGGTGGGCCACCAGGTAGGGGCCGAGGACGATGTGATCGAGGCGGGCGGCGAGGAAGGCCCCCAGCGCCTGCGCCGGCGTCCGGGGACGGGGCCGCCCCTCGAGGCGCAGGTCGGTGCCGAGCAGCGCCGGCGCCGTGGGATCGGCGGCACCGTCGCGGATCAGCACCGCCAGGTCCGCGTCGTCGGCGACCTCGACCACCTGCAGGTCCACGGTCTCGTCCCCGTGCAGGGCCGGCGCGAGCCCCTCGCGGTGCCGGGCCACGACCCGCAGCGGCTGGCCCCCGTAGCGCCCGCCGTCCGGCACCCGCTCGAGCTCGTCGACCAGCAGCGCGGCACCCACGGTGCCGGTCAGCACGACCGGACGCTCGTGGGCTCGCCGGCCCAGCCGCCGCTCGACCCGCGCCGCGGTGTCCGCGTCCCCGGGGCGCCACAGCACCGCACAGGCCCCCAGCTCGCGGGGCCACCACGCCTCCCCCGCGACCCCGCGCGCCACCACCGCGCCGCGGGACAGCAGCCCCGCGGCGCGGTCGAGCAGCGCCGACGGCCTGCGCAGCGGCAGCCCGGCGTCCTCCACCGCCCGCCGGCACGCCTCGTCGGTCCACGGGGCGTCGACGTGCAGCGGGGCGCGGTACCCCGGGCCGAGGTCGGCGTACCACAGCGCCGCCCCCAGCGCGAGGAACGCCCCGCCGTCGGCGGGGGCCACGAACAGCGTCTCGAGCTCGTCGAGCTCGACCATCGCGCGGACCAGCCCGCGGTTGCGGAACGCGTCGCCGGCCAGGACCACCCGCTCGCGCCCGGTGCGCCGGATCCAGTGGCGCACCAGCTTCCGGAACTGCCGCTCCAGGTTGGCCTGGTACGCCGCCGCGACGTCCTCGGGGGCGTGGCGCCGCAGCCACCGCGCCAGCGGCCGGCGGCGGTCGGTCAGCGCCAGGTTGAAGCCGCCCGTGGAGGCGTGCAGCTCGCGCGCGAAGCGCTGCTCGAGCTCGAGCGGGGCGCCGCCCTGCTCGGCGAGGTACGGCGCGATGCGGCCCAGCTCCGCGCGGGGCACGCCCAGCGCGCGCGCGACGGCCGCGTCGAGGTTGCGCAGGCTGGACAGCCCGCTCTGCCGGTAGACCAGGCGCAGCCCCTCGTTGCTCCCCAGGCTGACCGTCACCGCGGTGCCGTCCTCGCCCGAGTCCGCGGCGATCACCAGCGCGCGCTCCACCGACTGCAGCCGCCACGCCGCGGTGGCCTGCGCGTGGGCCCCCTCGAGGGTCTTGACGTCCCCGGAGAACCCCCGCTGGCGCAGCCGCGCCGCCTCCCGCTCGCGCCGCATCGAGGCGCTGACCACCCAGGTCCCGCTCTCCTTCAGCGCCAGCTTGCCCACGAAGCGCGCCCCCGCACGCAGCGAGCCCAGCAGGTCCCCCCGCCGCGCCAGCCGATCTCCGGGCGGCGTGGCGGTGCCGAACACCACCCGGTGCACGTCGGCCAGCTCTAGCCCCGCGCGCTCCAGCACCGCCTCGAGGGGGCTCCAGGGGAAGGCCCCCGCCGGCTCGTCGCTGGCCGCCGTGGCGACCAGCTCGTCGTCGATCACCAGCGCCGCGGCGGGCCGGCGCGCATCGCTCAGGCCGAGGATTCGCATCCCGCAAGGATACCGCCGCGCGCGCCGAGTTTCATGCAGCGAGCTTGACGAGGCGCCGCCGAGCGGGCACAGATCCCGGTGCTCGGGAGGACCGACGACGACGATGCCGATCTACGAGTACCAGTGCCAGGCGTGTGGAACCGACTTCGAGGAGCTGGTCCGCTCCGCCGACGACGCCCCGCCGTGTCCCGAGTGCGGCGCCGAACAGGTCGGCCGCAAGCTGTCCGTGTTCGCCTTCAAGTCGACCGGCTCCGAGCGCTCCTCGGCCAGCTCCGCCTCGTCGAGCTGCGGCAGCTGCGCGAAGACATCCTGCTCCGGCTGCTCCTGCCACTGAGTCGACACGGCACTGGCCCCGGCCGATTTCA
>CAZOYV010000097.1:3047-26703 GCA_964584075.1 uncultured Rickettsiales bacterium
GCTGCGAGCCGCAAGCTCGCCGCGGCGCTCCGGCCGATTTCAGCTGCGAGCCGCAAGCTCGCCGCGGCGCTCCGGCCGATTTCAGCTGCGAGCCGCAGGCTCGCCAGCTGCAAGACGGCCGCTGAAACGCTGCGGCGCTCCGCGCCGCCAGCGTTTCACTCGTTGTACGGGGGACCGCCGAGCTGCTGGTGCCCGAACACCGCGCCGTCATTGGCGCCGACCGCGTCGGGCCAGGTGAACGTCCCCATGAACTGCACGTCCCCCATCTGCAGCTGCGAGCCGGGGAAGCTGTGGATCTCCACGCCGTCGACGTAGACCGCCACGTCCGGGACGGTGGTGATCCCGGTGTCCCAGTCGTTGTGGTACGCCGCTGCCACGGCGAAGGTGCCGTCGGCCGGGTTGCTGATGTTGACCGACTCGGGCCCGTACCCGGTGTCGACGTCCTCGATCAGCATCGGGTTGTCGACCCCTTCGCCGGGCATCCCCCAGTCGGGGGTCGGGTTGCCGAAGTAGCAGTCGTTGTCGGTCCAGTACGCCCCCTGTAGCGAGCTGCCGTTGATCACGTGCAGGTCCAGATCGGTGGTGTCGGCGTCCCAGGTCAGGCGGAACTCCAGGCCCTGGAGGTTGACCGCGAACGCGGTGGCGACCGCCAGGTTGGTGCTGGCGCCGCCGGTGTCGCTCTCGGCGATCAGCTCGGCCATGTAGGTCCCCAGCGCCGGGGGCGTGACCTCGGTGCGCACGCCGTTGGGGTCCGAGAACCCGTCGCTGGAGCCGACCTCCCAGCCGCTCTCCTCGGGCACCATGTACCAGGTCCAGGTGAACTTGTCGGCCGCCGAGTCGTTGTTGCCCACGAAGCTCTGGGAGCCGTCGAAGGTGAAGGTGTCCGGGTACGGGATCGCCGCGGTGGGGGCCAGCTCGCCGTTGGTCCGCTCCACGCGGGCCACCGCGGTGGCGCTCTTGCCGGTCAGCTCGTACTGCGGGCAGCCGGTGGCGGCCAGGACCGCGACCAGGGTCAGCGCGATGGGCAGGCGGTGCATCTCACACCTCCTTCCGGGTCCGCCGGAGGGCGAGCACGGCGAGCAGGGCCAGCACCCCCGCGAGGGGAGCGCCGGTGTGGCGTCCGCCCAGCCGGCAGGCGCAGTCGGCGCCGGGCCCGCCCCCGTCGTCGTCGGGCACCTCGGCGTCGGCGTCGTAGACGAACGTCAGCGGCGGCATCGCCTCGGCGCCGCTGGGGTTGGTCGCCTCGACCAGCACCACCGCCTCGTCCTCGTCGCCGCCGTACCCGGGCAGATCGCATTCGAACTCGGTGGCGTCCCCGTTGAGCGAGCAGTCGGCCACGACCCCGTCGAAGGTGATCGTGGTCGCCTCGGCGAAGTTGCCGCCGCGGACCGTCACGTCGATGCCGCCCTCGAGCGGGCCCACCGACGGATCCACCTCGGCGAGCTCCGGCGGCATCGTGCCGGCGTCCTCGTCGCTGTAGGTGTAGCCGTTGCTCAGCGTGTCGTCGAAGCCGCTGGAGTCGGACCAGACGCGGACGTTGACCATCCCCTCGCTGTGGGGCGGCGTGACGACCTGCAGGCGCTCGCTGGACAGCAGCGTCACGGCCGAGGTCTCGATGCCGTCGAACTCCACGCGGGAGTCGCTGGTGAACTCGTTGCCGTAGATCACCGTCGTCTGGCCGCCGGCCGTGGGGCCGACCTTGGGCGACAGGAACCGCAGGCTGATCGGCTGCGCCGGGTGCGGGTCCTTCTCCTCCTGCTCGCGCCACTCGAACCCGTCGAGGAACACCGCCGAGTCGTAGATCCCGTCGTACACGTCGCCGATCGAGAAGATCAGGACGAACGGCTCCTCGGGGACGCACGGGGAGATCGTCGTCAGCCAGCCGGTGCCGCCGCCGCGGTTGTCGCCGTCGCAGCCGTTGAACCCGGTCCCGGTCAGCAGCGCCGGGTTGGTCACCGAGAACAGCGCGGTGTTGACGTCGATGACGTTGCCCGCCTGATCGAACACGATGTTGCCGTTGTAGACCGAGGACTGCTGGGTCACGGTGAAGGTGTCGTTGTAGTCGCTGCCGACGAAGTCGGGGTACTCGCGGGACAGGAAGTAGAAGTTGAACTTGAACGAGTGCATCCCCGGCGGCGGGACCAGGTCGACCCGGATCTGGACCGTGTCGCCGGCCTCGCCCCAGGCCCCCATGTCGTCGTCCATGCAGGTCAGCATGTTGCCCACGTCCCCCGTGTACATCAGCCCCATCGGTGGATCGGTGGCGGTGATCACCCCCTGGTTGTTCATCGTCGAGAGCATGCTGTTGAGGCCCATCGGCATCGTGACGTTGGTCAGGTCCTGGGCCGGCACGCCGAGGCCGTTCTGCATCACATCGTAGGCCGACTGGGCGCCGGCGCCTCCGGGTACGAGCCACGCGGTACAGGCGAGAGCGATGGGAAGCAACAGGCGACGCATGGGACGATTCCTTTCCGGCTCGCGCGGGCCTGGCGCGCACGAGTCCGCGTGGCATGCTAGCAGACGGGACACGAGGGGAACAAGCTTCCCCCCGGCGGCCGGTGAGCCCCTCGTCGGGCCCGGTGAGCGGGCGCCGCGATCGGCCGTGATCCCGTGGCAGCACAGCGATCCGTCGTAAGCATAGCCAGGCTCGTCGAGGACGGGTACACCTTTTTGGCTCCGTTGAACGCAACAGACGCCCGCGGGTGCACTTCGGGGACCGGAAAAACGGAGTTTACGGGACTCTGGGAATGATCGTACAATCGTGATAAAAGAGCGGTAAGTGTGATCAAAATCGACGACCCGGACCTTCCGCTCCCGCCCCGGGTGCGTCGTGACCGGCCCGCCGGCATCCGGCGGGCCGGTGTTGTTCCGGCTCACCGATCCCCGAAGATCCTCTCCTGACGGGCCTGCCAGCGGTCGAAGGAGAACCAGTCGTGGCGCCCGGGATACGCGGCGCCGTGCGCACGCAGGCGCGCGCCGCGAACCACCTCGCGGGCCACCTCGCGCCGCCAGCGCCGGGGCAGGCGCCCGACGAGCCCCCGCCACGCGCTCGCCGGCCCGAGCAGCGATCCGCCGTCGAGCGCGCGGGCCCACGCGGACGGCCCGGCGACCCCCGAGGCGACCAGCCCCTCGCGGCCCGCCACCCCGAGCCGCTCCAGCAACCTGCGCTGCGCGGCGCGGCGGGTGCCCCACCCCGCGGGTCCGTCCTGCAGCGCTGCGCTCGCCGCGTACAGGGCGCTCCGATCCGGCGGGGCGCCGCGCCGGACCGGCTCGAGGGCCTCCGCCACGCGGGTGGCCGCCTCGCACAGGGCCGGCAGATCCACCGCCAGGAGGGCATCGGTCCACGCCGCCGCCGCGCCGACCACGAGCAGGCCCGGGGTGGTCACGATGTCCAGCGGCCGCCGGCTGGGGCGCCAGCGCACGGCCACGCGCTCGAGATCACCCCGGTGCGGGGGCACGAGGCCGTCCAGCACCGCCCGGGCCTCGCGCTCGGTGGTCCCTCGCCCGGAGGTCGCCGCGATCCACACCTCGGCCCCGTCCCGGGTCGCGCAGCGCCACCCGAGGGCCCGGTCCCCCGGCAGATCGAGGTGCAGCTGGACGCGGCCAACCCACGCGCTCTGGACCTGCTCGGGCGACACCGGCAGGCGGGCCACGGCCCACGGCTCCCGGTCCCGGCGGGGCCACGGTCCGGCCGCCGTCGCGGCCCCGGGAAGCGAGGCCCGCAGCGCGCCGGACCCGCTGGCGTCGATGGTCAGCATGGCTCGCCGCGGCGGGGCGTCGGCGAGCGCGACCCCGACCACCCCCCCGCCCTCGCGGAGCGCTCCCGCCGCGCGCACCGCGACGAAGCGCACGCCGGCCGCGACGGCCTCGTCGCGCCACGCGGCGCGCAGCGCGCCCAGGTCGACCAGGGTCGCCCGCCCCGGCGTCGGCACCGGGACCTCGCCGGGGAGCACCACGTCGAGGGGCAGGGACTCGTCCCGGCAGGCGCGGGCCGCCAGACCGCGGCCCCACGCCGCGGGGACCAGCCCCCACGCGGCGGACTCCTGCCGGCGGCCCCCGTCGAGCACGACGACGTCCCAGCCGCGGCGGGCCAGCGCACGGGCGATCCGCAGGCCCGCAGGCCCGGCGCCGACGACGGTGGTCTCGGGCGGGGACATGCGAGCCAGCGTATCACGTGAAATAATCCCCCAGACGCACGCGTACGAGAAGGACGCCACCACCGCTGGAGGTGTCCCGTGAGTACACTGGCGACGAGCAACAGCCCATCGGCCACGCTGGCCCAGGGATTCGACTTGAAGGACAAGCTCAAGAAGCTGCCGCTGCCCGTCCAGGTGCTGATCAACCTGGGCTTCGTCGGCCTGCTCGCCCTCGACCTGGCGTTCCCCGACGTCCTGCCGTTCATCGACGAGATCCTGTTCGGGTGGCTGGCCTACACCGGGATCTCGGCGTCGCTGGCGACCTGGCGGGAGCGCAAGCAGCTCGGCGACGGCTCCCAGGCCGCGGTGGACGTCCGCGCCCAGCAGGGCGTCGAGCTCGACGGCCTGCGCGGCGAGGTCGACGACGAGGTCCTGGAGGCGACCCGCCGCGAGATGGAGGCCCTGGGCTCCCCTTTTTGAAGGACCGCTCCGGCGTGGCCGCCCGCCAGGCGGCCCCGAGGCTGATCCCGATCGGCGACGACACCTGGCGGGTCTTCGACCTGCTCAAGAGGTGCCAGAAGCTGGCCCGCTCGCTGGAGAAGGACGGGTTCCCCGAGCAGGGCGAGGATCAGCTCCAGGCGATGGAGCAGCGGGTCCTCGATCTGCGCAAGCGGTTCAAGGAGCTCGAGCAGCTGCTCCGCACCCGGGAGATGGACCTGGCCCACGCCGATCGCGAGATCAAGAAGGTCGAGAACCAGATCCGCGCGGTCCAGACCGAGGCCGACGCCACGCCGCTGCAGCGCGCCCTGGAGCACGCCGAGCGCCACCGCGCCAACGTGCTGTCGGTGATGCACGCCCGCAACCAGTACGTCGTGCGGCTCCAGGAGCTGTACCACCACGTCCGCCGGCTGCACTCGCACATGATGGTGATGGACAGCCCCGCGCCGTCGGACTCCGACGAGCTGATCGAGGAGATCGGCTCGCTGGTCCACTCGGTGGAGGCCGTCGAGGTCGTGCGCAAGGAGGTCCAGGCGACGCTGACCCAGCGGGAGCCGACGTAGCGCGCCCGGCCCGGGGGCTCACTCGTCCGGCAGGAACTCCTCGAGCACGCGCCGCACCGACTCGGTGGTGAACGGCTTGCGCAGGAAGCGCTGGATCCCCGCCTCCTCGGCCCGCTGGCGCAGCCCGCGGCGCGCGGACCCGGTGATGGCGACCACCGCGGTGTCGGCCCCCTCCTCGGTGGAGGCGATGTACTCGAACAGCTGGAACCCGTCGAGGCCGGGCAGCACGAGGTCGAGGAACACCAGGCACGGGTGGTGCCGATCGAACAGCTGGCCGGCCTGGAACGCGTCCTCGGCGGTGAGCACCGGGACCCCGGGGACCAGCTCGGCGAGCAGCTCCACCATCGAGCCGCGGATCAGCGGCTCGTCGTCGACCACCAGGATCGCCCGCCGCGAGTTGCCGGGCTCCAGCATCGGGACGTTGTGCTGACGGCAGAACGACAGCAGCGCCGAGCGCTGCACGCGGCGGTGCCCACCGGGGGTCCGGAACGCCGGCAGGCGGCCGCTCTCGATCCAGCGCACGACGGTCCCCGGCGAGACGCCGCAGAGGCGGGCCACGGCGTGGGTCGTCAGGGTCTGGTCGACTGCGGTGCGAGACATGTCGTGATTTTACCATTTCCTCGCGCAGCGGCCTTGACACCGTCGAGAGGCGGCTGCTAGCGTCGCCTCCCATCGGGGCAGGGCCTGCAGACAGCGCTGGGGCACGCGGAAGCTGAGGCGGGGTAGGTTCGTTTGGCGGGGGCAGTTGGCCCTGCACCGGTCGCCCCGGCGGCCACGCCGCCGGTCACGACTCCATCGAATCGTCACTTGCCGCAGGCGTCGAGGTCTTGCTCGTCCACGTCGTCGAGCGCGTCGTGCATCCCCAGCAGCTCCCCGCGCACGTCCTCCCACACGAAGTGGATGCAGGTCAGCTGGGCCGGGTTGCCGGGACACGCCTCGCAGGGGTGGCCGAGCTGGTCGAGGGTCTGGCAGGTCGCCTCCCCCGGCACCCCGTCGAGCGCCTCGATCGCGGCGTCGAACGCGAAGCCGTCGACCCAGCCCTCGATCCGCCCCTCCTCGAGCCCCTCGCCGGTCTGGGTGAACTCGGCCTCGACGGAGAGGTCGAGCAGGTCCAGGTAGGTCCCGCTCGCGATGGTCAGGGTCACGTCGGTCTCGGCCAGCGAGAGGTGCGCCCCGGTCAGCGCGGCCGGTGCCACGGGCGTCAGGTCGACGGTCACCACGCACGGGTCCTGGACCGGCTCGTCGTACGCGTCGAACGCCATCCCGCCGGCCGCCAGCGACAGCGCGCCGGGCTCGGCCTGGTGGGCCGTCATCAGGAACGGACGCAGCTGCAGCGGCGCCAGCAGCGCGGCGAAGCCGGCGGGCTGGGCCAGCTTGGCCTCGTCGAGGTGGACCAGGTAGCGGGCGTGCTCGAACACGACCCCGTTGGCCAGCTCGAGCCCCAGATCGCTGGTGGCGAACGTCCAGTCGGCGGTGCACCCGGGGGCGTCCACGTGGGCGGCGTAGTCCGTCAGCGGCTGCAGGTGCTGGTCGGGCTCGTCCCCGTAGGGATCGAAGATCGCGGTGCGGCCGTCCTCGCTCAGCGTCACGGTCCCCGGGACGCTGGCCTGGTGGTCCGCGAGGCTCACGCTGGCCGCGCTGACCGGGGTCTCGAACAACACCCGCAGCGGGTCGCGGTAGTACACGGTGGGGTCGCCGTCGAGCGGCACGGTGCCGACGATCACGCAGCCGTCGTCGTCCGACAGGTCGTCGTCTCCGGCGTCGTCGTCGCTCCAGTCGTCGTCGTCCGCCAGCGGGTCGCGGGTGTCGCCGGCCTCCATGGCGTAGTCCGCGCACCCGTGCAAGGCGATCGACAGGGCCCCGAGCAGGGCGATGGTCCAGGATCGAGTCATCACGATCGGTCTATTTAGCACGATCCGCGCCACGAAAACGGGTCTTCTGCTGCCCGGAGAAACCCAGAACCCACGGCACCCGCCGCGTACGATGCGGCGGGTGCCGGGGAATCGGAGCCATCGTCACCGGCCGCGAGGCGCGCCCGCGGGCCGGTGCGCCGGGAGGATCTACTCCTCGCAGAAGCCGCCGGCGATCCAGCCGGCGATGTCCTCGGCGCTGACCTCGGTCAGGGTGGTGTACTGCTCGCCGGTCTCCGGGTTGGTCCCCGTGATCGAGACCTCCTCGGCGACGATGCTGTGGGCGCTGACGGTCAGGCAGAAGTTGCCGCCGCCCTCGCAGGGCTCGCAGTCGATGCCCAGGCTGGCCAGCAGCTCGCAGGCCGCGCCCTCCTCGGCGCCGGGATCGATCAGCTCGTCGAGGACGCGGGTGTCCATCTTGCCGTCGAAGGTCCCGCCGACCATCACCGAGCCGTCGGAGGCGAAGCTGCCGCCGATCATCAGGCCGTTGATCGTGGCCTCGTAGCCCTCGATCGCCAGCTCGAAGTCGGTGGGGCCGATCTGCATGTAGGGGTTGTCCCAGCTGCCCGGGTCCTCGACGGTGGTCATCGCCAGCGTCTCGGTGCAGAGGTCCTGCACGTAGTCGCTGCCGTCCTTGTCGACGATCCCGCCGTAGACGTCGATCGTGCCGGCGCCCTCGTCGATCGCCGCGACGTGGGCGATGACGTACACGTCCGCGATGTACTGCGACAGGATCCCGCCGACGCCGGGGGGCTCGGTGAACTCGGCGGTGCCGAGGTCCAGGAAGTAGTCGTTGCCGACGCAGTCCGACTGCGGGTCGCCGACCTCGGTCCCGATCGAACTCGTCGAGAAGCTCAGCGGCACGTCCGCGTGGTCGTCCCAGCTGATCGTCGCGGTGTACCCCGTGCTCGGATCGAGGTGGTCGTTCGCGGCGTCCCCGAACGGGTTGAACGTCAACTCGGTGTTGTTGTCGTTCATGGTGTTCTCGCCGGCGATCTCGGTGCCGCCCTCGTCGGTGAGGGTGATGCTGGCACCGGTGACCTCGTCGGAGAACTCGACCCAGATGCTGTAGCGGTAGTAGAAGTCGCTCGCGCCGTCCTGCGGGAAGGTCGCGTCGATCTCGACGCCCGCCGCGTCGTCGTCGTCGTCCGACGCGCTGTCGTCGTCGTCGGTCGGACAACCGACGAACAGCACCAGGCTGAGGCACGCCAGCCCCGCCAGAATGAACCAGGGGTACTTCTTGAACATCTTCACCTCTCCACGCCTCGGGCAGTGCCCAGGCCCTCTCGTTCGAGCCCCAATTCCCTTGTAATCAAGCCCAGTTCCGCAGGAATGCCCCGTTCCCGCGCACGGCGGGAAGTTATCCGATGCGGAGTTTGTCTGTCAAACACGTTGTTCATTATGCTCACGAGCAGTTCGCGCCCCGCGGGCGCGGATCTGCCCGGTGGACGAAGGGTCCCGATGGACGCCGCTCGACCCGATCACGACGCGCTGCCGCTGCTGCGACCGGCGGGGTTCGACCCCGATCGCGTGGTGGCGGCGTTCTCCACGCGCCGCGGGGGCGTCAGCGCCCCGCCGTTCGCCTCGCTGAACCTGTCCCGCAGCGGCGGGGACGACCCCGGCGCGGTGGCCGAGAACCTGCTGCGGCTGTGCCGCGCCTGCGACCTGGCGCACTGTCCACCGGTGGTGCAGCGGCAGGTCCACGGCCGCAGCGTCACGCGGATCGGCGGCGACGGCGGGGTCGATCGCCGGGCGGCCCCCGAGCGCGAGGGCGACGCGCTGATCACCGACCGGCCCCGGGTCGCCCTGGCGATCCAGACCGCCGACTGCGTCCCGATCCTGCTGTGGGACCCGCAGCGGCCCGCGATCGCCGCGGTGCACGCCGGGTGGCGCGGCACCGCGGTGGACGTCGTCGGTGCCGCGATCGCCGCGATGCGCGAGCAGCTCGGGACCGATCCGGCCGCCCTGCACGCCGCCCTCGGCCCCGCCATCGGCGGCGCGCGGTTCGAGGTCGGCCCGGAGGTCGTCGAGGCCCTCGGGGAGCGGCTCGACGTGGACGAGTTCCTGATCCCGGTGGATGGGCCGCGCCCCCACGTCGACCTGCGGCGCGCCAACGCCGCGCTGCTGCGGCGGGCCGGCGTGCCCGGGGAGGCGATCGAGACGGTCGGCGGGTGCACCCACGACGACCCGGAGCTGTTCTCGTACCGCCGCGACGGGCCGCGCAGCGGCCGCCAGATGGGGGTCGTGCAGCTGCGATGAGGCGTCCACGCACCGCGACCGTGATCCTGCTCCTCGGCGCGCTCGCCACCGGCTGCGGCGCGCCGGAGGGCGACGACCCGGCGACGCTCTACGACCGCGGGATGGCGGCCCTCGACGCCGGCCAGACCGCCCAGGCGGAGCGGCACTTCGCGGCGATGGTCGAGGCCGATCCGACCGATCCGGTCGCCCGCGCCGGGCTGGCCCGCGCGATGGCGCGGCAGGGCCGCTTCGGCGAGGCGATCGTCCAGGACAAGCTGGCCCTGGCGCTGGACCCGCGGCTCCCCGAGGTGGCGTACAACGTGGCCTGCTCGTACGCCGCGCTGGGCGACACCGAGGCGTCGCTGCGCTGGCTGTCCCGCGCGTGGGACGGCGGGATCCGCGATCTCAACCTGATCGAGCAGGACCCCGATCTCGAGCCGCTGCGCAGCGACCACCGGTTCGCGTTCTTCCTGGCCACCGGCGCGCTGTCGCTGGCCGAGCGCGAGGCGTACGTGCAGGTCACGCCGGCCTCGGCCGTGGTGGGCGAGGAGATCGAGGTCCAGCTGATGGTGATCTCGCTGAACCGGCCGCTGCTGGCCGCCCCCGAGCAGCTCGAGCTGTCGTTCGAGGGCCGCCTGGAGCCCGGCACGCTGGTGCCCCGCGCCCGGGTGGAGCGCTTCGCCGCCGACGAGATCGGCGGCCGCGAGTACTTCCAGCGCGACGTGCGGCTGACCTTCGAGGCCGGGCGGGCGATCGAGGCGATGCTCGGCCCGTTCGAGGTCACCCTCGACGGCGAGCCGGTCCCGACCCGGCCGGCGTGGCTGTCCGTCCGCGACGTGCTCCCCGGCCTGCGCGCCTACGAGGAGTCCCGGCGCCCGGACGACGCCCCGGCCGAGCCCGCGGCCGCCCCGTGGTTCGTCTCCCCGGGCACGGTCACCGATGGCTGGCGGCACCCCTTCGCCCGCTGGGACCTGGACGGCGGCGAGCGGGACCTGGTGGTCGGCGTCGAGCTGGAGACCGACGGCCTGACCGAGCCCGGCGACCTCGAGCTGATCGTCGGCGACGGCCAGTGCGGCGCCTGGTCGTACCCCCGCCGCACGGTGTTCCTGCGGACCCGCGCCGAGGGCGTCTCGCGGGTGTGGTTCCACCTGCGCGAGGGCGGCGACGGGGCCGAGCCGGCGCGCGCGTGCCCCGACCCGATCCCGCTGCGGGTCGTGCGCGGCGACGAGGTCCTGTTCGAGGGGGAGCTGGCGAGGTGACGCAGCACCTCTCGGGTCAGGGCACGTAGCTCTCCGGGTTCCACTCCAGCGGCGTCTGCAGCGTGGTGACCTGGTCCGTGCCCGACACCGCGGCCCCGTTCTGCGAGTAAAACTCGGCGTCCGTGGTGTTGCCGCTCAGCGAGGCCGACACCCCGTCGAGCAGGATGCCCGCCCGCGCGACCTCGGTGATCTCGTTGTCCTCGAGCACCACGACGTAGGCCGTGGGGTCGAGCGGCGCGGGTCCCGGGGTCGCGACGATGCCGTCGCCCGAGGTGCCGCCCAGGGGGAGGGTCACCCCCACGGCGTCCTGGACGACGCAGTCCGTCACCGTCAGCTCGCCGCACCCCATCGAGAAGATCCCGGCGTCCTCGACCCCGGGCAGGTCGCCCGCGATGGTGACGTCGTCGAGGATGACGGAGGCGCAGTCCTCCAGGTGGATCCCGCGGCCGATACCGCTCCCCGCCGCCATGATGTCCCCGATCGAGGCGCCGGTCAGGGCCAGCGTCGAGTCCACGGCCACGA
Organism: uncultured Rickettsiales bacterium; assembly: GCA_964584075.1. Lineage (GTDB taxonomy): Bacteria > Myxococcota_A > UBA796 > UBA9615 > CAYRNR01 > CAZOYV01. The sequence continues at coordinate 14,174 of CAZOYV010000097.1, forward strand.
GGCCGCTGCCCTGTCCGTCGTGGACGTCGAGCGCGGTCACGTCCACGGTCGATCCCACCAGCCGGACGCCCGTCGCCCAGTTGCCCCACTGCTGGCAGTTCGCGAGGGAACCCTGCTCGATGCTGCGGACCCGCACCTCGTCCAGCGTGACGGCGTCGCTGTCCTCGACGCTGATCCCGGCGTGGAGCGCGTAGGGGACGGTGACCCGCTGGAGCTGGACCGAGGTGCTGTTCGCGATCGCGAGGGTCGACCCTCCACCGGTCCTGAGGTCCGCCAGCCGGAACCCCTCGACCCCGTCGACCGTCACGGCGCCGATCTCGCTCTGCTCGTGGGAGCAGCCCTCGATGACCAGACCGTCATCTGCGGCCGTGATCGACACAGGCTCGACCCACTTGCCCCCGGGCCCGATCGCGATGGCCTTCGGCTGCCCCGCCTCGCGGGAGACCTCCACCGCCCGCGGCACCGTGCGGAACGGCGCCCCCAGGCTGCCGTCGCCGTCGTCCGATCCGTCGACACGCACGTGCAGCGCGTGCTCCGGATCGCCGATGCCGCCCCATGTGCCTCCGCTGCATGGACCGACGGAGATATCGTCGTCGCCTGCGTCGTCGTCCCAGACGTCGTCGTCTCCCGTGTCGTCTTTCGAGTCGTCGTCGGGCGGGCAGCCCAGGAGCAAGCCGAGGACAAGGACAGCGGCCCGCCCGCGTGGAGCTGCCGGGGCTGGGCTCGATCGGATCACGCGTCCCTCCGCCTATCAGTGTACGCGAACCCGAATCCGTACGGTCGATGTAGGCACTCGCCAGGGCGCCTGCTGGGTCCTGCGCTTGGCGGAGACGTGTGGGTCTCGAACCCAGCAGGGGGGGGCGGCAGACAAGCCCATCGCCGGTCGAGGTTGCCATCGCTGCCGGGAGCGGATGGGCTTCTCTGGTGGAAGGTGATGGTGGGACCGGGCGATGTGCGACTCCGAGGTAACAGCTTCAACAGGCCGGCTCTTCTCGAAACGCGAACTTATCGAGGGGGTGAGCCGTCACCCCGTCCGATAGTTCGTAAAAAGCGAAGTTTTGGAGGGGATGAGCCTTTATCCCGTCTGATAGTTCGCAAAAAACGAAGTTTTGGAGAGGGTGAGCCGTCACCCCGTCCGATAGTTCGCCAAACCACCTTCTACCAAGCCCATCCGCTCCCGGCCGGCCCCCTCCGTCGCCCACCTACCGAACGCCGCGCTGGGCTGGGGCGGGTCAAGGGTCGTGAAGCGGAGCGAGCGACGAGGCGGAGCCTCGCTTGCCCTTGAGGCGCTCCGGACCGGCGTGGCACGCTCATCAGGCGACGGGCTCCCCTTCCGATCCCGGGTTCGAGCCCGACACGTCTCCGCCAACCGGACGAACTTCAACACACCGACGTCGGCACGTCGTGGGTGGCGAGTGTGCGATGTTCGAGGACGCGCCTAGTCCTGCTTGCGGCCGGCGGTGGTGGCGTCGGTCATGTTCCAGTTGCCCGCCCGCTGGACCTCGCGGGCGCGGCGGATCTGCTTGAAGACGGTCAGGTCCGGCGAGACGCGCTCGGCGTCGTCCTCGGTGATCCGGCCGTCGAGCAGGGCGTCGGCGGCGGAGCGTTCGAAGGTGAACATCCCCTCGCCCAGGCTGGTGACCAGCACCTGGACGATCTGGAACATCTTGTCCTCGCGGATCAGCGCGCCGATGGCGTGGTTGACCTTCATCAGCTCGACGATCGGCACCAGCCCGACACCCTTGCGGTGGGTCAGCAGTCGCTGGTTGACCACCGCCTTGAGGCTCTCGGCGATCTGGGCCCGCACGCCGTGCTGCTGGTGCTCGGAGAAGGCGTCGACCATCCGCGACACGGAGTTGATCGTCGAGTTGATGTGCAGCGTGCCGTACACCAGGTGGCCGGTCTCGGCGGCGTTGAGCGCCAGCGTGATCGTCTCGACGTCGCGCATCTCGCCGACCACGATCACGTCGGGGTCCTCGCGCAGCGCGTCCCGCAGCCCGCGGGCGAAGTTCTTGGCGTGCTGCCCGACCTCGCGCTGCTGGATCAGGCAGTTCTTGCTCTGGTGGATGTACTCGATGGGGTCCTCGAGCGTGATCACGTGCCGCGACTGGGTCTCGTTCATCTGGCGGATCAGCGCCGCCTGGGTCGTGGACTTGCCGGACCCGGTCGGCCCGCAGAACAGCACCAGGCCGGCGCGGTACTCGGCCAACTTGCGCAGCTCTAGCGGCAGGCCCAGCTCCTGGACGGTCCCCACCTCCTCGGGGATGTGGCGCACCGACAGCGCGGGCCCGTTGAGCTGGTTGAACGCGCTCATCCGGAAGCGGCCGACGCCCTGCAGCGAGTACGCCAGGTCGACGCTCATGTCCCGCTCGTACTCCTTGCGGTCGTCGGTGTGCAGGATCCCGTAGATCATCGCCCGGATCTGGTCCCCGGTGAGCGGCTGCAGGTTGCTGCGGCGGAACAGGTTGTCGATCCGCAGCGTGGGCGCCCAGTTGGGCGTCAGGTGCATGTCGGTGGCCTTGTTGCGCGCCATCCACTCGAGGTACTCGTCGACCGCGGCCCGGCCGCGCACCGGCGTCTCCTGGGGGAGCCCCTCGAACTTGGGCGCCTCGAACTCGCCGGAGGCCTCCAGCGCGGGGCGGATCGACCACACCGGCTTCTCGTCGGGCCCCAGCGGGGGCCGGTCGATGGAGTCCTCGAACTCGGCGGAGCGCGCCGCCGGCAGCTCGCCGGTCGGGCCCGCGAGCTCGTCCAGCAGCTCGGGGTCCACCAGCTCGAACGCCGCGGTGGGCTCCGGCCCCCCCGTCAGGTGGCAGTTGAAGTACTGCCCGGCATACTCGTAGAGGATCTCGCAGCTGCCGGTCCGCTCCAGCTGATCCAGGTCCTCCTTGGTCGCGATCTCGTCGATGAACGACGCGATCTGCTCGTGGCTGAACGGCGGCACCGCCATCGTCCGCGAGCTGTCGTCGCCGACCAGCTCGGGCGGCGACCCGGGCGACAGGTGGAGGCCGGTCGCCCCCTCGTTGAGCATCGACTTGAGGAAGTAGTCCAGCCTGGCCATCTCGTTCCCCCTTGGTCCCTCGGTCCGCGGCGCGGGGGCGCGCGGGCCCTCCCGGTGTCCGGTCACTCTACCCCAGATGGGTGCCGCCAGGGTACGAGCCGCGCCGCGACGGGATCACTGCAGGGTGCAACCCAGCACGCACCCGTTGCTCTCGAGGAAGTCGCCCTGGCCGTTCCCGGCCTGGCTGTTGGCGCAGCTGTCCAGCGTCACCGCCGCCGAGTCGCAGGCGATCCCGTAGCCCAGGTTGTTCTCGATCGTGTTGCCGGTGATCGACCCGGTGACCGTCCCGGTCAGGCTCACGCCGTGCTGCCCGCCGTCGCTGATCGCGACGCTGTCGACGAGCGTCAGGGCCACGGCCGCGGTGCTGCCGTCGATCACGATCCCGCTGTCCGCGGCCCCCGCGACGTCGACCCCCTCGATGCCCACGGTGGCCACGTCCTCGACCCGGATCGCCGGCCCGTTGATCGTGCCGTCGATGGTGTTGGCGCCGCTGATCTCGAGCTCGATCACGTCGGCGATCGAGATGGGCGTCGAGACCGCGCCGGTGAAGGCGTTGCCCTGGATCCGGATCACCTCGTCGAGCGGCGAGTAGTCGGCCACCGAGATCGGGGCCTGGACGCCGTCGAAGGTGTTGCCGCTGACGATCATCTCCCCGGCGTACGACGTCACCGCGACCCCGGCGGCGGTGCCCGTGATCGTGTTGTTCGAGTAGGTCCCCGGCCCACCCATGTCGGTGGCGTCGTAGACGTAGGCCTGGATCGCGGTGCCGGCGTTGGAGAAGTCGTTGTCGTCGACGGTGCCGAAGAACGTGCTGCCGTAGAACCCGGTGCCGTCCTCGCCGTCGAACGTGTTGCGCTGGATCGTGGCGTCGCTGCGGTACGCGTAGATCCCGGTCCAGTCGTGGGTCCCGAAGGCGTTGTCCTGGATCGTGATCGGGTACCCCTCGGTGGAGATCCCGTTGACGTACATCCCGCCGTAGTTCCCGGCGAAGTCGTTGAGCTCGGCGGTGACGTTGGCCTCGAAGACGTACAGCCCGTAGTCGTCGTGGCCGCTGAACGTACTGCCCGTGACCAGGCCCTGCGAGTCGTTGTAGAGGATCCCGATCCCGCCGAACGGGTAGGCCTTGGGGTCCTCCCAGTCCTCGGGCTGCAGCCCCTCGACGTTGTCGCTGAAGCTGCACCCCGAGATGTCGATCGCGGAGGTGCGCAGGTCCATCCCGTAGATCGCGCAGTCGTGGACCTCGCAGCCGGTGAACGAGCCCGCCGAGTCGCTGACGTACATCGCCCACATCCGGGTGTCGGTGACCTCGTCGTCGGTGGACGTGAAGTCGGAGCGCAGGATGAAGTAGCCGACCACGTCGGCGTCCTCGACGAGGTTGTCGCTCATCGTCAGCTGCTCGAGATCGAACAGCCCCACCGCCATGCCGTCGGAGTAGGAGCCGGGGCTCTGCTGCGTCCCGCTCCAGCGGATCCCGGAGACGCGGTTGCCGGTGAGCGTGACGTCGTCGAGGTTGGTCACGTACAGGCCGAACAGCCCGCCGTTCTGGATCACGTTGCCGTGGATCACCGCGGTCCCCCCCGACGGCTCGGTCTCGTACTGGAACTGGACCCACATCGAGTACAGCTTGTAGCCGTCGACGGTGTTGTCCGTGACGGTGAACGTCCCGTCGCCGTTGCCGCACACCACGCCGATCGAGTCGTCGGCGTCGGCGGACTCGGCGGTGACCGTGTTGCCGGTGATCTCGGCGTCCATCTCGATCACGTAGATCCCGTACAGCGCGACCTCGCTGAGGTAGTTGCCGTCCAGCACGGTGTCGCCGTCGTCGCCGCCGCCGATCCCGACGATCCCGTTGGAAGAGTCGCTGACGGTGGAGTCGCGGACGTCGACGTCGGCGTCGAACCAGTAGACGCCGACCCGCTGGCACTGGCTCATCTGGACCGTGTCGACGGTGACGCGGCCGGTGGCCTCCTCGATGTACACGCAGGTCCCGTCGCGCTCGTCGGTGGTGCCGGGCACGGTGATGTTGGAGATCAGGCTGCTGGTGACCGTCCCGGTGGAGCCGATCAGGCGGATCCCGTAGCCGGCGCTGTCGCGGATGTCGCAGCCGGCGATGGTCACGGTGCTGTTCTGCACGTCGATCCCGCCGAACGGGGCGTCCTGGATCGTGCAGCCGGTGATCTCGGCCTGGACCCCGTTGAGCGAGATGCCGTACTGGCCGCTGACGGCGATGGTCACGTCGTCGATCGTCAGCCCGGTGGCCATCTGGGCCACGACGCCGTTGCGGGTGCTCTCGACGGCCAGGTGGGCGAGGCTGACGTCGGGCGCCTCGATGGTCACCGTCATCTCGTTGGTGTCGCCGACCAGCGTGGTCGCCTCGGGGCCGGCGCCGAGGATCGTCACCGACTTGTCGACGACCACCGAGCCCTCGAAGGTGCCCTCGCAGATCGTGATGTTGTCCCCGTCCTGGGCGTGCAGCAGGGCGTCGGCGAGGTGGGCGTAGCCCGGCTCGACGCCGTTGACCAGGATGCAGCCCTCCTCCCAGGTGACGTCGTCGTCGTCGTCGCCGGCCGAGTCGTCGTCGTCGGTCTCGGTGGGGCAGCCGCTCGTCGCCAGGGCCAGCAGCCCGCCGAACAGGAACGCCAGGGTGCGCACGTCGTGCATGGATCCCTCCGCCATGGAACGGCAGGATAGCCGACGCGCGCGGGCGAAACCTAGGGCTGATCTGCCCGGGGGTGCGGGGCGGGGCTCACGGCACGGTGCAGCCGGAGACGCAGCCGTTCTCCTCCTGCAGCGGCCCCAGGCCGTTGCCGCTGACGGCGTTCTCGCACGCGGTGAGCGCCACCGCGGAGCCGTCGCAGGAGATGCCGTACAGGGCGTTGTCGGCGATCGTGTTGCCGGTGATCGCGCCGGTCACCAGGCCCTCGAGGCGGATGCCGCTGGCGAAGCCGTCGGAGATCGCGACGTTGCCGGTCAGCTGCACGTCGGAGTCGACCACCAGGAGGTTGTCCTCCGACGACGAGGTGATGTCGCAGCCGGCGACCGTCGCGGTGGCCCCGTCCAGCGACACGCCGGGCCCGGTGGCGCCGCTGACCGTCACGCCGGTGAGGCTGCCGGTGGCGGACTCGAGGTGGATCGCGGGGCGGTCGTTGGCCACGCCGCTGACGGTGTTGCTGCCGGCCATCGTGACGTCGACGTTGCTGGCCGCCAGCGCGCTGTTGTCCAGCCCGCTGAAGGTGTTGTCGCGGACCTCGACGGTGGCGCCGTCGGCGTTGAAGTCCCACGCGTAGATCCCGTAGCCCTCGCTGCCGTAGCCGCTGGTGTCGACGGTGGCGGAGATGTCGTTGGCGCGGATCGTCAGCCCGCCGGCCAGGTAGTAGCCGTAGATCGCGTTGCGGTTGCCCTGGAAGGTGTTCTCCTCGATCACCAGGTCGCCGATCTGCAGCAGCGGGTCGTAGTGGTTGATCTGGATGCCGGTGCCGACCTCGTCGAACAGGTTGCCGGTCAGGGTCCCGTGGCCGTGGTAGCTGTACACCCCGTAGGACGCGGGCCCGGCGAAGGTGCAGCCCTCGACCTGGATGTCGGTCGAGGTGATCCGCAGGTGGTAGTCCTCGTTGTCGTCGAACAGGGTGTCCTCGATCCGGCCCTGGCTCTCGTCCAGCGTCACCGCCGTGGCGGAGTAGTAGTACGGCTCGGGCTCCTCCCACTGGTCGGGGGGCGGGGCCGGCTGCATGCCCGTGATCTCGCCGCCCACGATCTCCACCTCGGAGGTGCGCGCGTCGACGCCGTAGATGTCGTTCTGCTCCAGGACCAGGTCGGTGAACGTGCCCGCCGAGGTCCCGATGTAGATCGCCCACAGGTGGTTGCCCACCAGGTGATCGCCGGCGGAGGCGAAGGCGGTGTCCTGCAGGAACAGGCCGACCACGTCGACGTCCTGGACCACGTTGTCCGCCAGCGTGGCGTCGTCGACGCTCCACACCCCGAGGCCGAACCCGTCGGCGTAGGCCGAGTTGCTCAGCGAGCCGCTCCAGCGGATCGAGCGCACCGTGTTGCCCGTGACCGTGGCGCTGTCCACGTTGGTCACCAGCACGCCGTACAGGTCGCCGCCGTCGACGAGGTTGTTCGTCACCGTCGCCTCGCCGCCGGTGGGCTCGGGGTCGGAGTACGGATACTGGACCCAGATCCCCATCCGCCCGTAGCCGGCGATCTCGTTGCCGTCGACGAGCAGCGTGCCGTCCGGCTTGCCCACGGTGATCCCGTAGGTGTTGTCCCCCGGGTCGGTCACGGTCAGCGCGTTGCCGACCACCGCGCAGTCCTGGTCGTCGAGGCGGATGCCGAACAGCGGCACCTCGACCAGGGTCGAGTTCCGCACCCAGCTGGCGCCGCCGGCACCGCCGCCGATGCCGACCACGCCGTTGCTGCAGCCGGTCAGGCTGGCGTCGTCGATCATCAGGTCGGCGCCGATGCCGTAGATCCCGACCCGGGTGCAGCCGCTGAGCTCGACGGTGTCGACCACCAGGCCGCCGGCGCCCGTGTCCTCGGCGAAGATGCAGGTCCCGTCGAGGTCGTCGGTGGCGTCGGGGACCGCGACCCCGGCGATGGTGGTGTGGGACACCTCGCCGTCGGAGCTGTCGAGCCGGACGCCGTAGCCCTCGATGTCCTCGATCGTGCAGCCGGTGACGGTCAGCGTCGTGCCGGTGGCGACCACGGCACCGAACGGGTGGTTGCGCAGCTGCGAGTCGCGCAGCTCCACGTCGCCGCCCGCGATGCTGACGCCGTACTGCCCGCTCTCGTCGAGCACCAGGTCCTCGAGCACCAGGCCGGCCGCGGCGGTGGCGTCGATGCCGTTGCGCGTGCTGCGGATCGTCAGCCCCGAGAGGCGCACGCCGGCCGCACCGTCGACGGCGACGGCGACCTCGTTGATGTCCCCCACCAGGATCGTCGTGGCCGCGTCCTCGCCCACGATCGACAGCGTCTTGTCCACCGTCGCCGAGCCCTCGAAGGTGCCGGCGCAGACGGAGATCGCGTCGCCGTCCTGCGCGGCGTCGATGGCGTCCTGGAGGTGGGCGTAGCCCGGTGTGTCGCCGTTGACCGTGATGCACCCGGTCTCGACGCTGTCGTCGTCGTCCCCGTCGGGCGTGGTGTCGTCGTCGTCCCCGCCGGTGGGGCACCCGATCGCCAGGGCCAGCAGGCCCAGCAGCGACAGCACCAGCCCCCCGCTGCGCCACCGTCTCGTGTCGTTGGTCATGGTCCCGCAGCCTCCCCGTCGGTGGATCCGAACCAAGAGATCGAAGCAATGCATTGTATCCACGGTATCCTGGTGTGCAGCAAAGGGGGGTGCCGATGCGCGTCCACGCTCTCACCGCGGTCGTCACGCTGCTGCTCGCCACCGGAGCCTCCGCGGGGGGCGGGCCCGCCAACGTGATGGTGCTGTACAACGCAGACGATCCCGCTGCCCTCGACGTCGCCGACTACTACCAGTACCTGCGGGCGATCCCCAGGGACCAGCGGTGCGCCCTGAGCGGGATCGATCCCACCGCGCGGACCATCGCCTTCGAGGACTACTGGACCCTGATCCACGATCCGCTGGCGGCGTGCCTCGCGGCGCTGCCGCAGCCCGAGGAGATCGACTACCTGGTGGTGATCCGCGGCCTGCCCTACCGGGTCGACCTGCCCGACGACGGCTACCACACCAGCCTCTCGGCGATGCTGCAGGTCCACGAGGCGGCCTCGACGGGCGACGGCGCGCTGCTCGCCGGCGAGCCGCAGCTGGTGACCCAGTACGCCCAGGCCTCGATCGACAACCCGGTGTGGATCGGCGGCTGGTGCCAGGGCGGGGACCTGACCATCGACAACGACTACTCGTACTGGTACCAGTCGTCGTGCGGGATCGTGCGCACCTACGCCCACCCGCCCAGCTTCCGGCGCCAGGACGCGGGCGAGGCCAGCGGCTACGACTTCGCCGGCAACCTGTTCGTCGTCACCCGCCTCGACGGCTTCGACCACCAGGACGCGATGGACCTGGTGGAGCGCGCGGTGTGGAGCGACGGGACGTTCCCGCCCGAGGAGATCCTGTGCATGGAGGGCGCCGACGCCGCCCGCGGCGCCCGCGACCCGGAGTGCGAGTTCGCCACCCGCCACCTGGACCTCGCGGGGCTGCCCGGGGCGTGGCTGACCCCGCACGACAGCGCGCTGGCCGGCCACACCGTCGCCGCCTACTTCACCGGCGCGGCCAACATCAAGGACGCGATCGACGGCAACACGTTCGTGCCCGGGGCGATCACCGGCAACGTCACGTCGTACGGCGCGGCCCCGCAGAACTTCTTCTGCGACTCCAGCGGCAAGGTCTGCCCGGAGAGCGAGAGCCAGACGTCCGTGGCGCGGTTCGTCCGCGCCGGGGCCACCGGCGCCCACGGCACCGTCGCCGAGCCGCTGAACAACGTGTTCCCCAACGCCGGGACGCTGCTGTACTACACGTTCGGCTACAACCTGGGGGAGAGCTACTTCTTCAACCAGCAGTTCGTCTACTGGGTCAACCTGTACCTCGGCGATCCGCTGGCCACGCCCTACGCGACCCGGCCGCTGGTGCAGGTGGAGGATGCGCTGGTCCCCGAGGGGGGCGACCTGACGATCAGCGCCGGCCACCCGGACGGGGTGGCCGAGGTCCGGCTGTACGTGGACGGGGTGCGGGTCGCCAGCGCCGAGGGCGACACCCTGGCGTGGCCCGTCGAGGGGAGCGAGGGGGACGTGCTCGACGTGCTCGCCGTGGCGGTGGCCGAGAACGCCCCGGTGGACCGCCCCGGGTGGCCCGAGACGCCCCAGCTGCCGCAGCCCGACGTGCAGGGCTGGACGCAGCGGGACGTGGAGATCCTCGCACCGGACCCCGGCGACGACGACAGCGGCGGGGACGACGACGCCGCGGACGACGACGCGGCCGGGGACGACGACGCCAGCGGGGACGACGACGCCGGCGACGGGGCGGGCTGCGAGTGCGAGCCGGGCGGACCCGACGCCGCCGACCCGGTGCCGCTCGCGCTGCTGCTGGTGTGCGGATCCGGGTGGCTGCGGCTGCGACGCAGACGTCCCTGATCGGCCTGGATCCGCCCGGCGCCTCGCCCCCCGCCGATCCCGCCCCGGGACCCCGACCGGCCGGTAGTTGACATCCCCTCCCGGCAGGGCTAGAAGGCCCGCCCTTGGAATCTGGGGAATCCGATCCGGCCGCCCGGATCCGGTCCGAAGAGGGACCACCAACCTCGAGCCGACACGACGCTGGAGATCGCGATGAAGACGCTGTGGTTCGCCCTCTCGACGCTGCTGCTCGCCGCCGCCGCCCTGCCCGCCCTCGCGGCCACCGAGCCCACCGACGTGCAGTCGCCGCACCCGTACCCCAACAACCTGGACGAGCTGTACTACCTCGCGGCGCCCGAGGGCGCGCAGGCGTTCGAGATCCACTTCGCGTGGGTCGACCTCGAGGCGAACTACGACTACCTGTACGTGCTCGACGGCGACGGAGACGTGGTGGAGACCCTGACCGGGTTCCGGAACGACTTCACGGTCTACGTCGAGGGCCACCAGGCGATGCTGCGGCTGGTGACGGACTACTCCGTGCGGCGCGACGGCTTCGTGGTCGACGCGCTGATCTACGACCCCGGCTGCATCTGCCCGACGATCTGGGCGCCGGTCTGCGGCGAGGACGGCCAGACCTACGGCAGCACCTGCTGGGCCGCCTGCGACGGCGTGGGCGTGCTGTACGTCGGCGAGTGCCTGTGGCACCAGGTCGACCTCGTGGTCGAGACCCCGCACCCGTACGCCAACGACTACGACCTCGAGTACACCGTGCAGGCCCCCGAGCCCACCACGCTGTACGAGCTGCAGTTCGAGGACATCGACACCGAGCAGGGCTACGACTTCCTGCGCATCTCCAACCTCGGCCGGCTGGTCGCCGCGCTCAGCGGGGACCTCGGTGCGCAGGTCGTGGAGGTGCCGTTCGACGAGGCGCGGCTGCACTTCACGTCGGACTACTCCGTGACGGACTGGGGCTTCCGGATGACCGGCTACCGCTACCTGGACCTGGACGGGGTCGACGACGCCTGCGTGCCCGAGGGCGCGTTCGCCGGCCCGGCCGACGTGTGCTGCGGCGACCTGGCCAAGGTCAAGGACTGCCTGCCCGACGAGGACTGCCCGCGCCACGAGTACTGGTGCGTCGCCTGCGGCAACGGCACCTGCGACGAGCACGAGAACTGGAGCACCTGCCCCGACGACTGCGAGCCCCCCCCGGTCCCGGACTGCATCCCCACCGGCTGCTCCGGCGAGATCTGCGCCGAGGAGCACCAGTACAGCTCCTGCGAGTGGCTGCCCCACTACGCCTGCTACCAGGAGGAGATCGCCGTGTGCGCCTACGACGTGGTCGCGGGCGAGTGCGCGTGGATGGATGCCGAGCCCGGAAGCCTCGAGCTGTGCCTGGACGAGATGGGCATGGGCGGGCAGCTCGGCGAGACCTGCGGCACGATCCTCGGCCTGACCTGCAACCCCGGCCTGATCTGCAACTACGCCGGCGACTACCCCGACGCCGGCGGGACCTGCGAGCTCGAGGCCAGCTGGCACACCCGGCTCGTCGACGTGCAGACGCCCCACCCCTACGCCAACGACCTGTACGAGGAGTACGAGATCACCGTGGTGGGGGCGGAGCGGATCCGCGCACACTTCAGCGACTTTGCCACCGAGTACTCCTACGACGGCGTGACGCTGCAGGGCCCGTGGACGTGGTGGACCGGCGACCTCGGCGCGTTCTGGACCGACGAGGTCGAGGGCGACACGCTGGTGTTCGAGCTCGAGACGGACTACTCGATCACCGACTGGGGTTTCTCGATCGACAAGGTCGAGTACTACCGGTAGCCTGATCGCGGTGGCCCCGGGGTTCGCGCGTCGGGGGCCACCCCCTCGAGGAGGTCGTATGCGGTCCGCGATCCCGTTCGCCGCCGTCGCCGTGTGCCTGCTGCTCGCCGCCGGCTGCGGCGACGCCCTCGGCGACAAGGCCCGGTCGATGGCCGAGGTCGTCGCCAGCGGCACCGGCGCCGACTCGGTCAAGAGCCACCTGTCGCTCAACAAGGGCCAGATCAAGTCCTGCTACGAGGAGCAGCTGATCCGCGACCCGAGCCTGTCGGGCAAGGTCGAGCTGGCCTGGACCGTGGACGTCGACGGTTCGGTCTCGACGATCGACGTGGCCGAGAACACCACCGGCAACGAGGACCTGGCCGACTGCATGGCCCGCCGGGTCAAGCGGATGCAGTTCCCCGAGGGGGAGGAGCCGGTCTCGGTGTCCTATCCCTTCACCTTCAACTAGGGAAACGCTGTCGAGGCGGAGCCTCGCAGCGTTTCCTGCCGGAGTTGCAGCCGTCGAGGCGGGGCCTCGCGGCTGAACGCCGGCCTGGTGGTGCGCCGTGGTCGCGGGGGCGGGGCCTCGCGGCGGAAC
>CAZOYV010000098.1:0-26642 GCA_964584075.1 uncultured Rickettsiales bacterium
GTCGTCGTCCCCGCTGTCGTCGTCCCCGCTGTCGTCGTCCCCGCTGTCGTCGTCGGCGCCGTCGTCGTCGCCCACGGCGTCGTCGTCGCCGGTGTCGTCGTCCCCGGCGGTGGCGTCGTCGTCGTCCCCGCTGGTCTCCTCGGGGCACCCGAGCAGCAGCGCGGCCAGCAGCGCGAACGCAGTCCATCCGTGTCTCATCGCACACTCCCTGGTTCCCTGGCGGCGACCCTACGCCCGACCATACCCCAAGGAGAGGGGGGCGTGGGCGAGGGAACGGTCAGGGGGCGTAGGGGCGGGCGAAGCGCTGCTCCCAGACCTCGTTCTCGCGCAGCTGCTGGTTCCAGTAGCGGTCGGTGAGGCCGGTGGCCTGCATCAGCCGCAGCGCGAGCTTGGGCACGCCGCGGAAGCGCTCGCGGCCGGCGAGCCGCCGCAGCAACGCCGGGTCCAGCGGTCCCGGCGACGCGCTGTCGCGACCCAGCTGCCGCATCGTCTCGAACAGCTTGCTGGTCATCAGCGGCGGCATCACCTGGATCCCCTCGGAGCCGCCCTTGACCATCGTGCCGAGGTACTCGCTGCCCAGCCGCCGGGCCAGCTTCTCCAGGTAGCGCTCGATCGGCCGCAGGTGGAGCGACTCGGGGAACCCGCAGTGCACCAGGAACGCCAGCGGCGGGTTGTCGTCGCGGCCGACGCGGCCCTGCAGCGCCTCGAAGAACGCCATCACTTGCGTCGGCATCGCGTCCACGTACAGCGGGAACACGACCAGCACCCGCTCGGCGGCGGCGAACGCCGCGAGGTGCTGCGCGCGCTTGCGGGTCTGGGCCAGGAAGTGCTCGTCCCAGCCCTCGCCGCCGGCCTGCTCGAAGCCGGCGCGGAAGTGCTCCATCATCAGCGCGGAGTTGCTCTTGCGGGCCCTAGGCGACCCGTGGAACACGGCCCATCGCATCGGCGACCTCCTCGGCGGGCTGCGTGGTCAGCGCCCACGGCCCCAGCTCGGTCTTCATGTTGATCGCCTGGCGCTCCACGATGCCCCGCAGGATCGCCAGGTCCTCGTCGTCGGTGTCGGCGCCGGCCTGCCACAGCAGGCCCAGGCGCGGGTAGCGCTCGTAGCGCGGGTGGTGGTGGCACTCGCCGCCGTACAGCCCGATGTGGGGCAGCAGCATCGGCAGCAGCTTGTCCACGGTCCGCTTCAGCAGCGCGCTGTAGAACCCCATCCGCAGGGGCGAGGCCAGCAGCGCCAGGTCGGCCGCGATCCAGGCCCGCCGCGTGGCGCGCGTGTCGTCGGCCACCACGCAGTCGCCCGGGGTCTCGACCCAGCAGCCGAAGCAGCCGTTGCAGGCCTTGATCTCGAGCTCCCGCAGCGTCAGCACCTCGACCTCGTGGCCGCGGGCACGCAGCGCCGCCTCCAGCTCGGCCAGGTAGGCCTCGAAGTCCCCGTCTCCGGGGTCGGGGTTGCCGTCGAAGATCGCGACTCTCATCGTTCGTCCTCCATCAGGATCCGGGGCGGGCCCGCCGCCTCGGCGTGCGCGAGGTACTCCTCGAGGGGGATCCCGAGCTCGAAGCCGGTCTTGAAGCCCACCGCGCTGCCCACGTGCACCAGGAACTGCACGATCGCCTCGAGCCGGGTGTCGTCCACCAGCCCCACCGCGATCAGCGAGGCCTGGCCGTGGGTCACGATCCACATCGTCTCCAGCAGCTGCTCGCGCACCTCGGGGGGGAACGCGGCCATCTGCGGGTCCTCGTGCATCCGCTGCTTCATCCCGGCGACGAACACGTCGACCATCGCGCGGAAGCGGTCGCTGTCGAGGAACAGCGCGCGGTACAGGTTGGCGTGGTCGCGGGCGAAGACCGCGATCCCAGTGCCCATGTTGAGGAAGCGGTCGTCGGTCCACGGCCGCCGCGCGTGGTCCATCAGCTGCTCCACGGCGCGGGCCATCACCTCGTCGGCCAGCTCGCCCATCGTGCCGAACTGCCGGTACACCGGCGCCACCGAGGACCCCAGCCGCGCCGCCACCGCGCGGGCGGTCAGTGCGTCGAGGCCGTCGTCCTCCACCAGCCGCAGCGCCGCCGCGATCACGTCGTCCCGGGTGAACGAGGTCTTGGGGGGGCTCATCGCGGGTCCTCCAGGGCCGCCGTGGCGACCGTCGATAGCGTACATACGTTAGCTAACGTTTGTTATTTCACCTCTGTTACCAGATCGCAACGGGGCTCCCGCAATCCCCGGCCCATCGTGTAGGTTGGAGATCCGCTCGGGGGTGAGATGGTCCGCGCAGTCGAACCGATCTGGCAGGGCTTCCGCTACAAGTGGATGCGGCTGCCGCACCGCATCTCGCGGCTGGTCTCGGCGCTGCTCGACGACGACGACGGCGGCTGGCGCAGCCACTTCGAGCTGCGCCCCGGGCTGTACGACGACGGCGTGATCCTCGACCCCCACCTGCAGCTGCTGCGCGTCGAGGGCGTGGCCGCGGCCCACGGCCTGCTGGTGCTCGAGGACGAGGACCGCCCCGGCGACGGCAAGGACGGCCAGCCCCCCGCCTCGCGGCGCACCGCCCGCGCCGAGGTCCGGCAGCCCGTCGAGCTCGACGAGGTCCGGGCCGCCGGGCTGCAGGCCCCGGACGCCCCGCCGCTGGCCTGCTGCGCGTTCCTCCGCGGGTTCTCGTGGACCCTGACCAACACCAGGGCCCCGCGGGCGATGATCTGGCCGATCCAGTTCCACGTGGCCGTCGAGGCGCGGCTCGACGAGGCCGGCGCGCCGGAGGTGGTGGCCCGCTTCGAGGCCCAGCACGGCAACGCCCCCGACCCGTTCCACGACCCGGTCCAGTGGGCCACGGTACACCGCGTGGCGGTGGGCTACACGATGCTGATCGGCCCCGGCGACGCCCTGCGCGCGATGCCCACCCGGGTGCGCCACAGCGGCCCCGTCGACGTGGCCCGCAAGGTCCCCACGCTGACGATCCGCCGCCGCGGGGCCCGCGGCTACGCCGGCGCCGCCGCCGCCATCGCCGGGTTCGGGTTCCACCTCCACGCCGAGCGCCCCAAGGCCGGCCGCCACCTGATGGAGATGGCGTTCCACGTCGCCGACGGCCCCTACGACCCCGACGACGGCTGGAAGCACCTGCAGGTCGCCGCCGGCGTGCGCGGGGTGCCCGCCGTCGCCGCCGCGACCCACGAGTCGTACCTCGACCTGCTGCTGCTCCACTTCCGCGAGGGCAAGCGCCTGCCCGAGACGCTGATCCCCCGCCGCCGCCTCGGCCCGGCGGCGCTGAGGGACCCCGACGACAAGGACATCCCGCTGCGGCCCGAGCTGATAGGCTGACGGTCCTCGCAACCCAGGAGGGGAGACCATGACCTCGTTCCGCCTCGCTCGCCCGGCCCTGCTGTGCCTGCTGCTGCTCGCCCCCGGCCCCGCCACCGCCGGCGACCCCACCGACGCCCCCGACGCCAAGGAGCTGCAGAAGGTGCTGCAGAAGCGCCTCGACGGCGACTTCGACGAGGGGCTGCTCGAGGTGGTCTCGCTGTCCCGCCGCGGCGTCTACCCACACCAGGTGGCACAAGACAGTCGGGAGCGGCTGATGGTCTACTACGACGCCGAGCTGAGGTTCCTGCGCGACCACCGGCTGTCCGACTGGGACGCGCTGAGCGTGCGCTCGCTGGTGTGGCAGCTGGGCAGCACGCCCCGGGGCCTGCAGGGCGTCGATCCCGGCGGGAACCAAGCCGGCGACGTGCTCCGGGTCACCGGCACGGTGCTCTACGCGCGGGCGAATGCGAAGAAGAAGTGGCAGGCGGTGGCCCACGACGTGGTGGTCCCCGACGAGCCCCCCGAGCCGGAGTCCCCGGCCCCCGCGTCGTACCGCGACGCGCAGCTGCAGCACCTCGCCGAGCTCGGCGAGCAGGTCCAGGCCGGCGGCAGCCCGATGGACGCCTACCACCTGACCCGCACGCTGGACCGCGCCATCGCCGAGATCGAGAGCCGCCAGGCCAAGGGGCGCGGGCTGTCGCGGCTGGCCACCGGCTCCCACACCGGCGAGTACTTCGCCCTCGGCGAGGGGCTCGCCGAGCAGCTCAACGCCGAGCAGGCCCAGCTGCACACGCTGCCCAGCGGCGGCAGCGCCGACAACTGCACGATGGTCCACCGCGGCGACGCCGAGCTGGGGCTGAGCCAGAACGACATCGCCTACATGGCGCACCACGGCGAGGGGCTGTTCCAGGACCAGCTGCCGATGGAGCGGCTGCGGGCGCTGTGCGCGCTGTACCCCGAGGCGGTGCAGATCGTGGTGCGGGCCGACGCCAAGATCCGCACGGTCGAGGATCTGGCGGGCAGGGCCGTGGACGTGGGCCCCGAGGACTCGGGCACGCGGATCAACGCCACCCAGCTGCTGGCGGCCGCGGGCGTGGCGCTGGAGGACCTGGGCCGGATCCAGGGCAAGCACCCCGGCGCGGCGCTGGACGACCTGGCCCGCGGGCGCGTCGACGCGGTGCTGGTCACCGGGGTCTACCCGTTCCCCGAGATCGCCGCCCACGTGGCCGCCGACGACCTGCGGCTGGTGCCGCTGTCCGAGGCCCAGGTGGACCAGCTGTGGCAGGACGCGCCGTTCCTGCTGCCGCTGACGATCCCGGCCCACACCTACCCCGGCCAGGACGAGCCGGTTCGGACGGTGGGGGTGACCGCGCTGCTGGTGGCCCGCGACGACCTGCCCGAGTCCCAGGTCCAGCGGATCATGGAGACCCTGCTGCAGCGCGGCGACGAGCTGGCCCGGCACACCCTCGGCGCCTACTTCATCTCCCGCGAGACCGCCGACCGCGGCGTGTCGATCCCGATCCACCCGGCGGCCAAGGCCTACCTGCAGGGCAAGCCCGAGTAGTCCGGGGACAGCTCAGCGTCACGCCGGTGTTCCACCCATCGGGAGGTGGCCATGAAGGCCCTCGCTTGCTCGCTCGTCGTCGCGCTCGCCTTGCTCTCCGCTAGCTCCGCGCACGCCGCCGAGACCCCGACGCCGCTGCGGGACCTGCCCCCCGCGCTGCAGGTGGCGCGGGTGATGCCGGCGATCGGAGGCGGGGTGACGATGGCGTTCGGCATCTGGCACCTGTTCATCCCCCACCAGTACGGATGGATTCCGTACCTCGAGGAACCCAGCGGGGAGCTGGAGCGGGGGGTGATGGCGACCAACTTCTTCATGGGGACCTCGCTGGCGCTGCTGGGGGCGTGGGCGATGGTGATCCCCACGCGCTTCGGCGACCACGACGAGCTCAACGCGGCGTATCTGTGGACGATGACGGGGCTGTGGACGGCTCGCGTGGTCTACCAGATCGCGTCGCCCCAGGGCCGGATGATCGCCGGGCTGCCGGTGGTGATGGGGGCGATCTTCGGGGTCACCGACCTGCTGTTCCTGATCCCGGCGCTGATCCGCACGATCCCCCCGCGGCGGTCCGCCGCCGCCCCCCGCCCGCCGCCCCGCGAGGGCCTCGGGCTGGTGCCGTTCGGGCCCCCGCCGCCGGTGCCGGAGCCGGTGCTCGCGGGGCGCGCGGGGTGGTGACGCTCAGGGGCCGGCAGGGGGGCGGTCGAGGCAGCCACAGACCGACATCACGCCGGGCTCGGTGGTGATCCACGCGCCGGACCCGCCACCCTTGCCGGCGTACACCGCGGGGCAGACCTCGGCGGCGCGTGGGCCCGCGGGGCATCGGGACGCTCCTTCCCGGGACCGGGCGATCGTACGGTAGGACCCGCCCGCGCGGTGAGTCGCTCCGCGGTGCGCGGAGGTAGGATCCGCCCCGATGTCCCCGTCCGACGCCCCCGCGACGCGCCTCGGCGACGTCCCCCACACCACGCTGCCGGCGCTGATGGAGCGCCACGCGGTGCTGCTGCTGGACGCCTACGGCGTGCTGGTCGCCGGCGAGACCGCCGTCCCCGGGGCCCGCGCCGGGCTGGACGCGCTGCGCGCCGCGGGCCACCGCCACCTGATCCTGACCAACGACGCCGCGCGGCTGCCCGAGTCGTGCGCGGCCAAGTACGCGCGCCTGGGGCTCGGCGACGTCGACCCCGCCGACATCGTCACCGCGGGCTCGCTGCTGACGCCCCACTTCGCCGCGGCCGGCCTGGTCGGCGCCCGCTGCGCGATGCTGGGCACCGCCGACTCGCGGCGCTACGTGGAGCGCGCCGGCGGCGAGGTGGTCGAGCTGCCCGGGGACGCCGACGCCGTGGTGGTCTGCGACGAGGCCGGCTACGACGTGCTGCAGGGGCTGCACGACGCCACCACGATGCTCTACGCCCGCCTCGACCGCGGCGACCACGTGGCGCTGCTGTGCCCCAACCCCGACGTGGTGTTCCCCCGCGGGCCCGGCGCCTTCGGCGTCACCGCCGGGGCCCTCGCCGCCGCGCTGGAGGCGGCCCTGCGCCACCGCTACCCCGACCGCGACGACCTGCGCTTCGTGCACCTGGGCAAGCCCCACGCCCCGATCTACGCCGAGGCGCTGCGCCGCGCCGGCCCGGGCGACGCGGTGATGCTCGGCGACCAGCTCGGCACCGACATCCTCGGCGCCAACCGCGCCGGGCTGCCCTCGGCGCTGGTGCTCGGCGGGCTGACCGCGTGGGACCCGGACCGCCCCCTCGGCGAGGACGCGCCGACCTGGGTGCTGGCGTCGCTAGCCGACGAGTAGCGACTCGCGGACCCCCGGGACCGCCGCGGCCAGCGCGTCGCCCAGGGCCCGGAAGCGCGGCTCGAAGAGCTGCCCCGACCACTCGTCCATGAACGTCTTCTTGACCTCGATCTGCAGGGCGCAGACCCGCTCGCCGTGGGTCCGGTTGAGCCAGCGCACGAAGTTCCCGCCGCGGAACCTGACGTTCTCGCGGACGTCCAGGCGACGGCCGTCGACGCCGTGGACCCGCAGGTCGTCGGCGGCGCGGTCGATCAGCGCGCCCCACCGGCGGCGCTCGATCGACTCGGTGCACAGGTTGATCTCGGGGTTGCGCTGCGGGTCGTCGGCGGGGGCGCTGGGGCCGCCCCGGCGGTGGCAGTACGAGTGCAGGTCGAGCACCGCCACCCGGTCGTGCAGCCTCAGCAGCTTCCCGAGCAGCGCCCCGACCTCGTCGTAGAACCGCTGGTGGCGGCGCAGCGCGGCGGCGCGCAGCGCGGCGGGCAGCTGCTCGCGCCACACGTCGATGCCCCACGCCTGGGCCGGCCCGCTGTAGACGGCCTTGTCCGGCGGGCGGTTGAGATCGAACTCGAACCGCGAGGTGCGGGCGATCACCCGCGTGTCGCCGATGGCCGTCCAGCGATCGGTGAAGGGGTCCTCCTCGCGCAGCCGGGTGGCCTCGTCGACGGCGTGGTGGGCCGCGACCTCGGGGCGCACGTGGTGGCCGGCGTGGAGGGCGACGGCCACGATCGGGCCCTCGCCGCGCAGGACCGTCCAGTCCGTGTGGGGCAGCTCGTCCATCCCGGGACTCCTCAGCGGCCGCCCCCCTGGTGGGGACAGGCCGGGAGATATCCATGGGCGCAGGCGCGATCGAAGTGGAGCCCCGGCATCCCGGGGGCGTGCAGCAGCTCCGGCTCGTGGGTCCACAGCCAGCCGGCCAGGAAGCAGCCCTCGCCGAGGCCGTTCTCGCAGGCCCGCGCCGCCGCCTCCAGCGGCTCGTCGGGGTCGGCGGCGGCGAACTGCCAGTGCTCGAACAGCTCGTCGCACGGCGCCAGCTCGCGGCGCACCCCCTCGAACTCGCCGAGGGAGCCCAGCAGCATCGAGCACCCGGCGTAGAACAGCTCCTCCGCGGCGTCCTCGTCGGCCCGCCCACCGCGGCCGTCGACCCACATGTCGGCCAGCCGCAGGCAGCCGCCGTCGGAGCCCTGCTGGCAGGCGTGGTCGAACACCTCGCGGGCCAGCGGCTCGTCCTGCTCGCGGCCGATCCCGCGCTCGATCATCCGCCCGATCATCGTGCACGAGTCCGCGCCGCCCGCGACGCAGGCGTCCTCGAACAGCCGCGCCGCCCGCTCCACGTCCGGCTCACCGCCCCAGCCCATCAGCAGCGGGTAGGCCAGGTTGGCGCAGCCCGCCATCGAGCCGCGGGAGCAGGACTGCTCGAACAGCGCCCGGGCTCCCTCGGGGTCCGGCTCGCCGCGCACCGGGGTGAGCTTCATCAGCCCCACCGCGGCGCACGCCGGCTCGATCCCGCCGTCGCAGGCGAGCTCGAACCGCACCTCGGCGGTGAGGAAGTCCCCGGGCTCGTCGGCGCGCTCCACCAGGATCGACGCCAGCTCGTAGCACGCCACCGCCGAGCCGTCGTTGCAGTGGTGGTCGAGCAGCAGCAGGTCGCGGGGCACCGGCGTGGCGGTCACGGGGCGGCCCGCGGGCGCGCCGCCGGCGGCGGGGGTGTGGCAGCCGGACGTCGCGGGGACGAGCAGCAGCGCGACCAGGGACAGCAGCAGCGGACGCGGCGGGGGAGGGTGGCTCACCAACCGAGCCTAGCACGGCGGGGGCGGTTCAGCGGTACAGGGTCAGCAACATCTTGAAGCGCTCCACCGCGCGCACCGAGTGGGGCACGCCGGCGGGCATCCGCACCAGGTCGCCGGCGGTGGCCGCCACCACCTCGCCGCCGATGGTCAGCTGCACCACGCCGTCGAGCACCTGCACGAAGGCGTCGAACGGCACGGTGTGCTCGCTGAGCTCCTCGCCGGCGTCGAAGGCGAACACCGTCATCGTGCCCGCGTCGGACTTGACCAGCGTGCGGCTGACCACCGAGCCGGGGGCGTAGTCCACCAGGTGGGCCAGCTGCACCGGCTCGGCGGGGTCGATGGCACCGCCGCTCGGGGGTCTGGGATCATCGCTCATCGGTCCGCCTCCACTCGGCTACTCGGCACGATGGCCGGTCGGGTCAACCCCGGGTGGACGCCGGAGCCATATTCGCATTTCAGTACTTCGATCGTGTTTTCATGGGGCCGCTGGAGAGAATCGACCGTTTCCGTGGCTTCCGTCCCCCCTCCGAGCCGGAGGACGGGCCGCCGCGCCCGGGTCCCGCTGTGTCATCGGCACACTCCGTCACGCCGTCGGCGACGCGGCCAGCGCCCGCGGGAACAGCACGTTGTTCTCCAGCGCGATGTGGTGGCGCAGCGACTCGTCGAGGGCCTCGAGCTCGCGCAGCAGCGCGCGCCAGGTCTCGCAGGCCTCGGCGGGGGCGCGGAAGCGGTTGGTCAGCAGCCGGAGCCGCTGCAGCGCGCGGCCGGCGTCCTCGTGCTCGCGGACCATCTGCCGCACCGGGCCGCCGGCGGTGTGGCCGCGGCCGGAGAGGATCCAGGGGAACAGCACCTGCTCCTCCTTGGCCATGTGGGTGGTCAGCTCGTCGGCCAGCTCGTGCACGGCGTCGCGCAGCGCCTCGACGGGGTCCTCGGTGGTCGCCGCGTGGGCGTCGGCCACGGCGTCGGACCACGCCACCAGGCGCGGCAGGTCGGCCTTCAGCGGATCGTGGAAGCGGCGCTGGATGAACCACACGATCTCGTGCAGCGCGCACTCCTCCCAGCGGATCTCGCGGTCGCCGTGGGCCTCGGCGGTGGCCTCGAGCAGGTCGAGGATGTGCTCGGTGGGCTGGTTGGCGTCGACGCAGGCCTCCTCCAGCGTGCGCTCGCCTCCACAGCAGAAGTCGATGCCGTGGTCGTACATCAGCTTGGCCGCGGCGGGGATCCGGGCGGCCAGGGTGCCGACGGTCTCGTGGGCGGTGATCGCGGTCATCTCGTCTCCTCTCGCCGGGTCGGGCCCGGCCTCGTCCCGGGGTCGTTGCACCGGTCGTGCCAGGCGGCGGCGGGGTCGTCACCGGGGGAGGTCTTGCCCTTGGTGGTCATCATGACCACGAAATCCGGTGGTCATGATGACCACGAGTGGTCCATTCGACCACGGCCGCCGTCGTCGAGACGACCACGGGCGGGGGATGGCGTCCTGGCACGGCAGTTGCTACGCCGGATGGGCAGAGAGAGGAGGCCGAGATGAGGCTCCACGCCGGCACCAGGCTCCACCAGCTGCTGAAGGACCACCCCTACCTCGAGGAGTTCCTCGTCGGGTACCACCCGCGCTTCGAGCTGCTGCGCAGCCGGGCGATGCGCGCCACCGTCGGCCGGGTCGCCACCCTGCAGATGGTGGCCGGCACCGCCGACCTGTCGCTGGACGACCTGCTGCGCGACGTGGCGCAACGGATCGAGGAACGCACCGGAGAGGCCCCCGAGGTGGACGCGTCCCCGGCGACGCCGGACGACGAGCGCGCCGCACGCCTCGAGGTGCTCGAGGGCGTGATCCGCGACCTGCACGACGGCGGCGACCTCGACGAGGCGCGCCAGCGCTTCGCCGTGGCGGTCGAGGACGTGGGCGCCGAGGAGATCGCGGCGATGGAGCAGCAGCTGATCCGTGGGGGCATGCCGGTCGCCGAGGTCCAGCGCCTGTGCGACGTGCACGTCGGCGCGTTCCGCGAGCTGCTGGACCAGCAGGCCGCGGTGGAGGCGCCGCCGGGCCACCCGGCGGACACCCTGATGGCCGAGAACCGCCGCATCGAGGAGCTGCTCGACGCCCTGGGCCGGCTGGCCCCCCGCGCGGTGGACGAGGTCCCGGTGCGCGCCGGCCTCGGGGCCGTGGTCGACGAGCTCGCCGGGATCGACGGCCACTACACGCGCAAGGAGAACCAGTGGTTCCCCGCGCTGGAGCGCCACGGCATCGAGGGCCCGACCCAGGTGATGTGGGGGGTCCACGACGAGATCCGCGCGCAGCTGGGCCGGGTCTCCGGGGCGGCCGCGGCCGGGGACTGGGCCTCCGTGGAGCAGCACGCCCCGGAGCTGGCCCGCGCCGCCGCCGAGATGATCTACAAGGAGGAGAAGATCCTGCTGCCGCTGTGCCTCGAGACCCTCGGCGACGACGAGTGGATCGCGGTGCGACGCGGCGAGGACGAGCTGGGCTACCCCTTCGCGGTGCCCGGCACGGAGTGGCCCGCGGGCGGCCTCGACACCGGCGACGACGCCGCCGCAGGCGCGGACGGCCTGCTGCCGCTGCAGACCGGCCAGCTGTCGCTGGAGCAGGTCGACCTGATGCTGACCCACCTGCCGGTGGACCTCTCGTTCGTCGACGAGGACGACGTGGTGCGCTACTACTCCGAGGGCGAGCGCCACTTCCCGCGCAGCCCCGGGGTGATCGGCCGCCGCGTGCAGAACTGCCACCCGCCCAAGAGCGTGGACATGGTGCAGCGGATCCTCGACGCGTTCCGCGCCGGGGAGCGCGACACCGCCGCGTTCTGGATCCAGCTGCACGGCAAGTTCCTGTACATCCGCTACTTCGCGGTGCGCGACGCCGGCGGGGCCTACCGCGGCTGCCTCGAGGTGGGCCAGGACGTCGGCGCGATCCGGCAGCTGCAGGGCGAACGCCGGCTGCTGGAGTGGGACGACGCGCCGTGATCGCCGGCGCGCGGCGGCCCCGGGTTGCGGCGCGGGCCGCAGGTGGTCAAAATGACCACGGAGGCCCCGTGCTCGACGCCCTGCTCGACATCGCGCTGGACCTGACCGCCAGCCTCTCCACCGCGGACCGCTACCGGCGGCTGACCGCGGCGGTGCGCCGCATCGTGCCCTGCGACGCCGCGGCGCTGCTGCGGCTGCGGGACGGCGCGCTGGAGCCGGTGGCCGCCGACGGGCTGGTCCCCGAGGCCCTCGGCCGCCGCTTCGCCCCCGCCGAGCACCCGCGGCTGGCCGCGATCCTCGAGGCAGAGGGCCCCGTGCGGTTCCCTGCCGACGACCCGCGCCCCGATCCCTACGACGACCTGATCGCGGGCGTGGCCCGCGACGACCTGCAGGTCCACTCGTGCATGGGCTGCGCCCTGCGGGTCGGCGACGAGCTGGTGGGCGCGCTGACCGTCGACGCGCTGCGCCCCGGCGCGTTCGACGACGTCGAGGACGAGGCGGTGGCGACGCTGGCGGCGCTGGCGGCGGCTTCGGTCCGCACCGCGGCGCTGATCGAGGCGCTGCAGGACCAGGCCCGCCGCCGCGGCGAGGTCTCGCGGCAGCTGGTGGCCGAGGCGCTGGCCCGCGGCGGCGGCGAGATCGTCGGCCAGAGCGAGGCGATCGAGGCGCTGCGCCGAGAGATCGAGGCGGTGGCCGGCTCGGACCTGACCGTGCTGATCACCGGCGAGACCGGCACCGGCAAGGAGCTGGTGGCGCGCACGCTCCACGCCCGCTCGGGCCGCGCCGAGCGCCCGCTGGTGTACCTCAACTGCGCCGCGCTGCCCGAGTCCATCGCCGAGAGCGAGCTGTTCGGCCACCGCAAGGGCGCGTTCACCGGAGCGGTCGCCGACCGCGCCGGCAAGTTCGAGCTGGCCGACGGCGGCACCCTGTTCCTCGACGAGATCGGCGAGCTGCCCGCCACGATCCAGCCCAAGCTGCTGCGCGCGCTGCAGGGCGGCGAGATCCAGCGCGTGGGCGACGACCGCGACCTGCGCGTCGACGTCCGCGTGCTGGCCGCCACCAACCGCGACCTGCAGGCCGAGGTCGTGGCCGGTCGGTTCCGCGCCGACCTGTACCACCGCCTGGGCGTGTACATCATCGACGTGCCCCCGCTGCGGGACCGCGGCAGCGACGTGGCGCTGCTGGCCGGGCTGTTCCTCGACCGCGCGCGGATGCAGCTCGGGCTGGGCCCGGTGCGCCTCTCCGCGCCGGCGCGGGCCGCGCTGGAGGCCGCGCCGTGGCCCGGCAACGTCCGCGAGCTCGAGCACGTGCTGCAGCGCGCCGCGCTGCGGGCCAGCGGTGGGCGGCGCGGCGAGCCCGTGCGGATCGAACCCCGCCACCTCGACCTGGGCGCGGCGGACGCGCCCGCGGACCCCGCACCGGCGCCGCCGCCACCGGCGCTGGAGGGCACCCTGGCCGAGGCCACCGACGACTTCCAGCGTGCGCTGGTGGCCCAGGTCCTCGAGGCCGCCGGCGGCAACTGGGCCGAGGCCGCCCGCCGCCTGGGCGTCGACCGCTCCAACCTCCACCGCCTCGGCCGGCGGCTGGGGCTGAAGTAGCGGGCCGATCGGGAGGTCGACTCAGATCCGCGCCAGCCCCAGCGTGGCGGCGTGGAGCGTCACCACCAGCAGCAGGTACAGCATCCGCGCGGTGGCGGGGCGCAGCCCGGGGAAGCGGTAGCCGATCGACCCGCCGGGGCAGGTCCGCACGCAGTCCCCGCACAGGGTGCAGCTGCGCCGCGGCTTGCCGCGGGCGAGGTCGTCGTCGCGCAGCGCGTCGTAGCGGCACGCCGTGCGGCACGCGCCACAGTGGTCGCAGCCCTCGTCGATGCGGATCCGGAACGGGGAGATCCACCCCAGCGTGGTGGTCACCAGCCCGATCGGGCACCACAGCGTGCAGTTCACCATCTGGCCGCTGCGCCGCGACCACAGCAGCATAAGCGCCACGCCGACGGCACCGAACGCGATGCCCAGGCCAGTGGCCACGGCCGCTCCCACCCCGAGCCGGTTCAGCGACAGCGCCGTCCCGGCGACCAGCCCCAGGACCGCGAGCTGGGCCCACGGCCGCCAGCGGGGCAGGCCCACCGGGCGACGACGCAGGCGCGCCGCGGCGTCGTCCCAGGCGCCCAGGTAGCACAGGTGGCTGCACCACCCCGGACCCACCAGCAACAGCGTCCCGGCCAGCAGCCAGACCATGGACCCGGGGTGCCCGCGGTACAGCGGCCCGGCCAGGATCATCGCCGGCACCGGCAGGTGCAGCTCGCCGGTCATCAGGCAGCGCTCCACCCCGGCGAGCCCGAGGATCAGCTGGGCGAAGAACACCGCCGAGAACAGCGCCCACACCCGGGAGCGCACCCGCGGCTGGCGGCGGGGATCGGCCATCCACCGCAGCACCACGCAGGCGTAGGTCGCCAGCAGCGCGATCTCGACCCACCCCGCGCCGGGGACGAAGCGCTCGGCGAGCAGCAGCGGGCGCTCGGCGACGAGCTGCGCCGGCACGAGCAGCCCGGCGGTCAGCGCCGCGGCGGCGGCGGACCACGCCGGGCCCGCACCCGCCCCCGGGGGATTGCGCTCCTGTGGCGTGGTGCCTACGCCCGGCACGAGGGCCTCCCGGTTGACAGTGCGACCGCATAGAGGTAAACAGGTATCTGTATACCGATTTAGGGCTCCCGATGCAACGACCAGACCCGACCCCGAGACGCCGCCCTTCGTGGGCTCGAGAATACCCCCATTCCAATGCTCTTCGTGGAGATCGGCGATGACCACCTCCCCCCACGGGTCCGGCCCTCCGGGGGAGCCGAGCGACCGCCGCACGTTCCTGACCAACGGCCTGATGCTCGCTGGCCTGACGGTCAGCTACGGCCTCGCCGGCGCCTACGGGCTGCGCTACCTGTTCCCCACCGATCGCAGCTATCGCCAGCGCCTGCTCGTCGGGCTGAAGCCCCAGATGCCGCCCGGCAGCGCGACCCCGTTCACCACCCCCGAGGGCCAGACGATCAACGTGATCCACGGCCCGCGGGGCTTCCTGGCGCTGTCCGACGTCTGCCCCCACCTGGGCTGCAAGGTGCACTGGGAGTCGGGCGACGGCGAGTTCGTCTGCCCCTGCCACGACGGCCACTTCGACGCCGAGGGCAACCCGGTCTCGGGCCCCCCCGCGGACATGGACGCGCCGCTGTCGCGGTTCGACGTGATCGAGGACGGCGACCTGGTCTACCTCGACCTGCGGGTGGCGCGATGAGCGGCTGGAAGGACTCGGTCCGCGACTGGCTGCAGGTCCAGTTCCCGATCCGCTGGGAGCAGATCCAGGGCAGCCTCAACGAGCCCGTCCCCAACCACCTCAAGAAGTGGTGGTGGTGCATCGGCGGGATCCCCGCGTACCTGTTCGTGGTGCTGCTCGTCACCGGCGTGGCGCTGACGTTCTACTACGTGCCCGACCCCGACCGCGCCTACGACTCGGTGGCGCGCATCACCCACGAGGTGCCGTTCGGCTGGTACGTGCGCAGCCTGCACAAGTGGTCGGCGACGTTCATGATCATCTCGGTGGTGCTGCACGTGCTGCGCGTGTACTTCACATACTCCTACCGCCGGCCCCGCGAGCTGACCTGGCTGACCGGCGCGATGCTGCTGTTCGTCACGCTGGGCTTCGCCTTCACCGGCTACTCGCTGATCCAGGAGCAGCTGTCGTACTGGGGCATCACGGTGGCGGCCAACATGACCGCCGCGGTGCCGCTGGTGGGCCCGCCGCTGGCCGACTTCATGCGCGGCGGCGAGACCATCGGCGAGGACACCGTGACGCGGTTCTTCGTGTTCCACGTCGGCGTGATGCCGTGCCTGCTGAGCACCTTCATGGTCCTGCACATCGTGCAGATCCGGCTCCACGGCGTCACCGAGCTGCACTTCGAGGACGAGAAGCCCGGGCAGGCCCGGCACTTCCGGTTCTTCCCCGACCACGTCCTCACCGAGCTGGTCATCGGCGTGGCGCTGATGATCGTGCTGTCGGCGTTCGCGGTGATCTTCCCGGCCGGCCTGCACGACAAGGCCGATCCGCTGATCACCCCGCCGCACATCAAGCCGGAGTGGTACTTCTTCGCCGCCTTCCGCTGGCTCAAGATCACGGGCCTCGGAGCGGCGCTGCTGACCATGGGCCTCGGCGCGTTCCTGTTCGTCGTGTGGCCCTTCGCCGAGAAGATCCTCAGCCGCTACACCGTCCGCGAGATCGCCATCCCGATCGGCGCCGTCGCCTTCGTCGGGCTGATGGTCCTCACGGTCTGGGAAGCGGTCGGGCACTGAGCAAGGGAGCATGACGTTGTCTCTGAACTTCAAGCGCATCATCGTCGCCGGGCTGTCGTTCGTGTTCCTGCTGGCGCTGCTGGTCGTGGCGTGGGTCGAGGGGGGCAAGGAGCGGGTCCAGCCCGAGCCCGAGCCGGCGGTGCTCGGGATCAACCGGGACTGCTACGAGTGCCACCAGGAGAAGAGCCCCGGGGTGACCCACCAGTGGGCGACCTCGACCCACGCCGAGGTCGGGGTCGGCTGCTACGACTGCCACGGCGCCGACGAGGGCGACGTGGACGGCTGGCACCACGAGGGCCACGACATCGCGACGCTGGTCACGCCCAAGGACTGTGGCGAGTGCCACCCGGACATCTCGGCGGAGTTCCAGAGCAGCCACCACGCCGCCGCCGGGCAGATCCTGGGCTCGCTGGACAACCTGCTCGGCGAGGTCGTCGAGGGTCCCGCCGCCGCCCACTCCGGCTGCCAGCAGTGCCACGGCTCGGAGATCGCGTTCGCCCGTGACGCCGCCGGCGAGGTGGTCCACGACGAGGACGGCAAGCCGGTGATCGACGACGCCACCTGGCCCAACTCGGGGATCGGACGGATCAACCCCGACGGCTCCCACGGCAACTGCGCGGCGTGCCACTCGCGGCACCGGTTCTCGCTGGAGATGGCCCGCCGCCCCGACAACTGCGGCAAGTGCCACCTCGGCCCCGACCACCCGCAGCAGGAGATCTACGAGGAGAGCAAGCACGGCATCGCGTTCGTCACCGCCGACCACCAGGGCCACATGAACTACGAGGCCGACGAGTGGATCGTCGGCGAGACCTACTCCGCGGCGCCGACCTGCGCCACCTGCCACATGAGCGCCACCTCGACGATGGCCTCGTCCCACGACCCCGGGCTGCGCATCAGCTGGACGCTGCGGCCGGTGGTCAGCGAGCACACCGAGGACTGGGAGGACAAGCGCCAGCGGATGCAGGACGTGTGCCTCAACTGCCACACCCAGGACTGGGTCCGCGGCCACTACGCGCAGTACGACCGCGTCGTGGAGCTGTACAACGGCAAGTTCGCCGAGCCGTCCAGGCGGATCATGGACGTGCTGCTGCAGCAGGGGCTGCGCTCCGAGGCGCCGTTCGACGACGAGGTGGAGTGGACGTTCTTCTTCCTGTGGCACCACGAGGGCCGCCGCGCGCGGATGGGGGCCTCGATGATGGGCCCCGACTACACCCAGTGGCACGGGATGTTCGAGGTCGCCGAGCGGTTCTACATGGAGCTGATCCCCCAGGCAGCCGAGCTCGGCGAGGGCAACGAGGCCGTCGAGGCGGTGATCGAGGAGATCCTCGCCGAGGAGCCCCACAGCTGGTTCTCGGGGCTCAGCCCCGAGGAGGCCGCCCGCATCCGCGAGTTCTACCAGCGGCGCTACGGCCAGAGCGTGGGCGTGGCCGGCGGGGAGGCGCCATGAGCCTGTCGCGGCGAGGCTTCCTGGGCCGCTCGGCGCTGGCCGGCTCGGCGCTGGCGTGGATGGGCTGCGCGACCAACGAGGGTGCCGAGCTGCTCGGCGGCGAGATGAGCTGGGGCAAGGCCCCGTGCCGCTACTGCGGGACCGGCTGCGGCACGCTGGTGGGGGTCCAGGACGGCAAGGTGATGGCGGTCACCGGCGATCCCGCGTGCCCGGTCAACCAGGGCCTGCTGTGCGCCAAGGGCTACCACCTGCCGGCGATGCTGTACGGCGAGGACCGGCTCACCGAGCCCCTGCTGCGCAAGGGCGACGGCTTCGAGCCGATCTCGTGGGACGCGGCGCTGGACCTGGCCGCCGAGAGGTTCCAGGGCACGCTGGACCGCCGCGGCCCCGGCGCGGTGGCGGTGTACGGCTCGGGGCAGTGGACGATCCCCGAGGGCTACGCCGCGCTGAAGTGGTGCAAGGGGGGGATGCGCAGCAACAACCTCGATCCCAACGCGCGGCTGTGCATGGCCAGCGCGGTGACCGGCCTCGTCACCACCTTCGGGATGGACGAGCCGATGGGCTGCTACGACGACCTGGACCACCTCGACGTGCTGGTGCTGTGGGGCAACAACATGGCCGAGATGCACCCGGTGCTGTTCAGCCGCGTGCTGGCCCGCAAGCGCGCCGCGCCCCACGTCGAGATCGTCGAGCTCACCACCCGCCGGACCCCGTGCAGCGAGTACGCCGACGAGGTGCTGCTGATGAAGCCGCAGGGCGACCTGGCGATCGCCAACGGCATCGCGCGGTGGCTGATCGCCCACGACCGCGTCGACCGCGACCTGGTGGAGAACCACTGCACGTTCCGCGAGGGCCTCACCGACATCGGCTACGGCACCGAGGACCACTTCTCGTTCAAGGACTCGCCCAGCCCGATCTCGCTGGAGGACTACCGCGCGCGGGTCGAGCCCTACACCCCCGAGCGGGTGGAGCAGCTGTCGGGGGTCCCGCCGCGGCAGCTCGAGAAGCTCGCGGCGCTGTTCGGCCAGCCCCACCTGCGCGTCACCAGCACCTGGTGCATGGGGATGAACCAGCACGTGCGCGGCACGTGGATCAACAACCTGGTCTACGCGGTGCACCTGCTGGCCGGGAAGATCGGCGTCCCCGGCAGCACCCCGTTCTCGCTGACCGGCCAGCCCAGCGCATGCGGCACGGTCCGCGAGGTGGGGACCCTGGCCCACGCGCTGCCCGGCGGCCGGGTGGTGACGAACGATCGGCACCGCGCCGAGGTGGAGCAGCACTGGGGCGTCGAGCCGGGCACGATCCCGAGCAAGCCCGGGACCCACGCGGTGGCGATGTTCCGCGCGCTGGACCGCGGCGAGATCGAGACGATGTGGGTCCAGGTGACCAACCCGTTCGTGACGATGCCCAACCTGCGGCGCTACCGCGACGGCAAGGCGGCACGGCGGGACGACTCGTTCCTGATTGTCTCGGACATCTACCCCACCCCGACCACGGCGCTGGCCGACCTGGTGCTGCCATCGGCGGGCTGGGTCGAGAAGGTGGGCGTGTTCGGCAACTCCGAGCGCCGCACCCAGCAGTGGGACCAGCTGGCCGAGCCCCCGGGGGAGGCGAGGCCGGACGTGTGGCAGACCGTCGAGGTCGCGCGGCGGATGGGGCTGGGCCACCTGTTCCCGTGGCAGCAGGAGCTGGAGCGCAACCTCTACGAGGAGTACCGCGAGCTGACGCTGGGCCACGGCAAGGACGTGGCCACGTGGGTCGACCTGCGGGCGGTGCCCGGCCTGCGCTGGCCGGTGGTCGACGGCCGCGAGACGCCGTACCGCTACGTGGCGGAGTACGACCCGTACGCCGACCCCGACAAGCGCATCGACTTCTACGGGGCGAAGAA
Organism: uncultured Rickettsiales bacterium; assembly: GCA_964584075.1. GTDB lineage: Bacteria > Myxococcota_A > UBA796 > UBA9615 > CAYRNR01 > CAZOYV01. Next base: position 19,072 of record CAZOYV010000098.1, read on the forward strand.
CACCGGCGGCCGCGCGGTGATCTGGTTCCGGCCGTGGGAGCCGGCCGCGGAGGAGCCCGACGAGGAGTACCCGCTGTGGCTGTGCACCGGTCGCGTGCTGGAGCACTGGCACACCGGGTCGATGACGCGGCGGGTGCCTCAGCTGCACCGGGCGGTGCCGCGGGCGTACGTCGAGGTCCACCCCGACGACGCCACGGCGGCGGGCATCGCCGACGGGATGAAGGTCCGGATCGTCTCGCGCCGCGGCTCGGTGCAGCTGCCCGCGCGCGTGGGCGGCCGCGGCCGGCCGGCGCGGGGCAACCTGTTCGTGCCGTTCTTCGACGAGTCGGTGCCGATCAACGACGTCACCCTCGACGCGTACTGCCCGATCAGCAAGGAGCCGGACTACAAGAAGTGCGCGGTGCGGCTGGAGCGGGCATGAGCGTCCGCGAGGAGGCGGTCGGCTGGACCGGCGCCGTGGTGTGCGTCGCGGCGCTGGCCGCGTTCACCGCGTGGTTCTGGGCCGAGGACCGCCGGCTGCCCGCCCGGGCCTCCGCCCACGAGCTGGCCGACAACCGGCTGTTCGACGGCGCGCCGCCGACGATCCCCCACGCCGTGGAGGCGCTGGCCCGCCAGGACTGCCTCGACTGTCACCTCCACGGCGACGCCCGGGCCGGCGACGCGGTGGCCAAGGCCACGCCGCACCCCGAGCTTCAGCGCTGCGTGCAGTGCCACCTGGCGTCGACCACCATCGCCACGTTCCGGCCCAGCGGGTACGTCCCGCCGGCCCCCTACGCCACCGGCCTCGTGGGGCAGCCGCTGGGCCCGCCCCTGATCCCGCACCCGCGGACGATGCGGGAGAACTGCGTCGGCTGCCACGGCCCGGGGGGGGAGGCGGCGATCCGCACCTCCCACCCCGAGCGCGACCGCTGCGAGCAGTGCCACCTCCCGGCCCACGAGGGGTGGCCGGGGCCACGACCGACCGCGAGGTGAACCATGCGTGATCTGCCATCAAAGACCGAGCTGTGCCTGCTGGTGGCCAGCGCCTTGCTGGGCGTGGCGTTCTGCTCCGCCGCCCGGGCCGCCGACGGGGACGGGGCGCCCGCCCCCCGGGGACCCGCGGTGACGTTCTCGCCCAGCGCCCAGGAGCGGGCGCGCTTCGAGGTGCTGCCGGACCGCACGTTCCAGTCGGTGACCGGGGGCTGGACGATCGGCAACCGCGCGCGGCTGGGGCTCGAGGCCCACCTCGGCGACCGGGCCGCCCTGTTCGTCCAGATCCAGGACGTGCGCGCCTGGGGCTCGGAGTACAACGCCGCGACGCTGGGCGAGGGCACCCTCCTCGACTGGGTCGCCGACGGGCTCGACGTGCACCAGGCCTACGGGCAGCTGACCCTGCCCGGGGTGGGGCGGATGCGCGTCGGGCGCCAGGAGATCGACTGGGGCGGGCAGCGGCTGATCGGGGCCGTGGGCTGGACCCACCAGGGACGCTCGTTCGACGCGGTGCGGGTGTGGCGCGATGCCGAGCCGCTGGGCTTCGGCGCGTTCTACGCCAAGACGCTGGAGCGGCCGGTCAGCGCCGCCGACGCCACGAAGCGCTGGCGCGACCAGCACCTGATCGGGCTGCGCGCCGGGCCGCGCGTCGGCGACGCGCTGACGCTGGACGGGCTGGCGATCGTCCAGGTGGACTCGGCCACCGGGCTGGGCCGGGTGACGTTCGGGGTGTGGGGCAAGGGTGCGGTGGGGGCGTTCTCCTGGGAGCTCGACGCCTACGGGCAGCTGGGCCGGGACGACCTGGTGACCTACCGCGCGATGATGGTCGGCGTGCGCGCCGGGGTCACCGTCCCCGCGGCGATCACCCCGTACTTCGGGGGCGGGATCGACGTCCTCGGCGGCGACGGCGACGCCACCGACGACGTGGTCACCGTGTTCGACACGCTGTACGCCACCAACCACAAGTTCTACGGCCACCTGGACCATTACCTGGCGATCCCCGAGCACACCGCCGGCCAGGGGCTGGTGGACGGGATCGTCACCGCCGAGGTCCCGTTCTCGAAGAAGGTCCGCTTCAAGCTGGACGCCCACGTGTTCGGCTCGGCCGCGCCGGCGTCGTCGGACACGGGGTTCCACGGCGTGGAGCTCGACACCGAGGCGGCGTGGAAGCCGGTCGAGCCGGTCACCATCGGGGCCGGGCTGTGGGTCTACGTGCCGGCGGAGGGCTCGTTCTGGGGCAGCGACCCGACCCCCGAGCTCGGGGCCTACGTGATGACCGACTTCGCCTTCGAGTAGCGGCTACTCGCCGGGGGCGAGGCGGTGCAGCAGCGCGCGGACCGCGGCGAGGGCCTCGTCGACCTGCTCGCCGTCCAGCTCCACCGGCGGGGAGATCGCCAGCAGCCGTTGGCGGATCGCCAGCGCGGCCAGCAGCGCGTCGCGCTCCTCGGCGCCCAGCGCGAAGCCCACCGCGGCGGTGGTGAGCCGGCGGGCGTCGCGGCGGGCCTGGTTGCGGTCCTGCCAGCCGCGGTACAGCCGCGGCGCGATGCACGACAGCGCCTGGTCGCTGCACAGCTCGAGCACGTCGAGGAAGCCCAGCGCCATGCCGGGATCGGCGAACGCGTCCTGGACCGAGATCGCGGGGCTCTCCGCGGTGGCGAAGTGCTCCTGGATCGTGGCGGGGTACTCCGCCAGCGCGGGCCGCACGCGGTCGATCACGTGGAGCTCCGCGGCGCGGATCGCCAGGGCCAGCGCCGCGGCCCGGGCGGCGGGCTCGTCGAGGGCGGCCAGCGCGGCGATCCCGCCGTCGAGCTCGGCGGCGAGGGCGCGGGCGTCGAGGCGGCCTGCGGTGGGGGGCTGGGACATCGTTCCTCCCCGGGGCGTGGTAGGTTGCAGCTTGACGCGGGCTCATTATACAGGTATTTAGAATCTTCAATACTTGATTCTGGGCGCACCGATGCGAAACCTGCTGAGAATCTCCGACGCCGCCGTCCTCGGGATCCACGCGCTGGCCGTGCTCGGCCGGCAGGAGGCCCCGGTGTCGGCGAGCCGGATGGCGGCGGCGATGGGCGTCTCCGAGGCCCACCTCAGCAAGGTCCTGCAGCGGCTGGTCCGCGTGGGGATGGTGACCTCGGTGCGCGGGCCCCGCGGGGGGTTCCTGGTCGCCCGCGAGCCCGGCGAGATCAGCCTGCTGGAGATCTTCACCACCATCGACGGCCCCGTCGAGGAGGAGACCTGCTTCCTCGGTACGCCGGTCTGCGAGACCCCGGACGAGTGCCCGGTGCGGGGGCTGTCGGCCCAGGTCCGCGAGCTGGTCGTCGGCCAGCTGGGGGGGTTGACGCTGGCCGACATCGACCTATCCGGACTGCTGACGGAATCCTGAACCACGACGGAGGCCCCGACGACGGGACCCTTTGCGGGCAAAAACCGGTATTCCAGTACCAGAAAGGAAAAAGAGCGACGATGTTCTGTTACCAGTGCGAGCAGACGGCCAAGGGCGAGGGGTGCACGGTCCGCGGGGTGTGCGGCAAGGACGAGCCCACCGCCCAGCTCCAGGACCTGATCATCGCGGGGTGCAAGGGCGTGGCCGCCCACGCCCACCGCGCCGCGGTGCTGGGCCGCCGCGACGAGGGCGTCGACCGCGCCGTCGTCGAGGGGCTGTTCACCACCGTCACCAACGTCAACTTCGACCCCGAGCGCTGTGCGGCGGTGGCCCGACAGCTGGTGGGTGCCCGAGACCGCGCCCGGACGCTGTACGGCGAGGCGATGGCCGCCGCGGGGGCCGAGCCCGAGGCGCTCGACGACGGCATCACGTGGTCTGCCGACACCCCCACCGGCGAGCTCGTGGCGCTGGGCGCCGGGGTCTCGATCGCGGCACGTCTCGAGGACAAGGGCCCCGACGCCACCGGGCTGGAGGAGCTGATCACCTACGGGCTGAAGGGCACCGCGGCGTACTACGACCACGCGCTGATCCTGGGCCAGGACGACCCGTCGGTGGCGGCGTTCTTCCACGAGGCGCTGGACTTCCTACGCGGCGACCACGAGGTCCCCGAGCTGCTGGGGATGGCGCTGCGCGTCGGCGAGGTCAACCTGACCGTGATGGGGCTGCTCGACGCCGGCCACACCGCCACCTTCGGCCACCCGGAGCCGACGCCGGTGCGGATCACCCCGGTGCGGGGCAAGGCGATCCTGATCAGCGGCCACGATCTGGCCGATCTCGAGGCGCTGCTGCAGCAGACCGAGGGCCTGGGGATCAACGTCTACACCCACAGCGAGATGCTGCCCGCCCACGCCTACCCCGGGCTGAAGAGGTACGCCCACCTGGTGGGCAACTACGGCGGGGCGTGGCAGGAGCAGCGCAAGGAGTTCGCGGACTTCCCCGGTGCGATCCTGTTCACCACCAACTGCATCCAGAGGCCCAAGGGCAGCTACGAGGGCCGGCTGTTCACCACCGGCCTGGTGGGCTGGCCCGGCATCACCCACGTCGAGGACCGGGACTTCTCGAAGGTCATCGCGGCGGCCCAGGCGGCGCCCGGGGTCGCCGAGGACGGCGAGCCGCAGACGATCCTCACCGGCTTCGGCCACGACGCGGTGCTGAAGGCGGCGCCGACGGTGATCGAGGCGGTCGAGAGCGGCGCCCTGCGCCACTTCTTCCTGATCGGCGGCTGCGACGGGGCCAAGCCCGGCCGCAACTACTACACCGAGCTGGCCGAGCAGGTGCCCGACGACTGCGTGGTGCTGACGCTGGCGTGCGGCAAGTACCGCTTCAACAAGCTGGAGTTCGGCGAGCTGGGCGGGCTGCCGCGGCTGATGGACATGGGCCAGTGCAACGACGCCTACTCGGCGATCAAGGTCGCCGCCGCGCTGGCCGAGGCGTTCGACACCGACGTCAACGGACTGCCGCTGTCGCTGGTGCTGTCGTGGTTCGAGCAGAAGGCGGTGTGCATCCTGCTGAGCCTGCTGCACCTGGGGATCGAGGACATCCGCCTCGGCCCGACGCTGCCGGCGTTCGTCACCCCCGCGGCGCTGCAGGTGCTGGTCGACCAGTTCGGCATCAAGCCGACCACCACCGCCGAGCAGGATCTGGCCGCGATCCTCGGCTGATCCGGCATCCTCCCCCTCGATCACCGAGGGGACCCCGGGCCCGACTGCTGGATCTCCGTCCTGGGCGTTTGCCCCTCCGTGGAGTGGCGAGCGGCAAGAACTCCCGAGCATGGATATCTGGTTGGCTCAGCCTCGAGGAAATATGGCTCCGTTCGTCCGGCGCCGTCTCCCGCCCGACTTCCACTTTCTGTCGCGATCAGAGCCATTTTCTGGAAGTCGGATGTCCGAGTTCCAGGTTCTGGCGCTCATTGCGCCAAAAACTGGAAGTCGGGTGGACAACGTCGCATGGGGTCGTGTCGTTGCTGAGGCAACCGGACAACGACGCTCCCGAGATGGCACGCCATGGTCGACGTTCTCGCCGTCCGGGGCTGACGCGGAGCGACCAAGTCCCATCTGCCTTCCAACGACCACCTCCCCTCAGAGGAGAGGTCCGCCGGCGGCTGGAGCGGCTCGGGGTACATCCGGGCCCCGGTACCCGGCCCACACGATCGAGCCGGCGAACACCAGCGTGCCGCCGTCGGCGTCGACGAAGGCCAGCGCGGCGAGGTCGCCGATGCCCTCGGAGCAGGCCCACGAACGCAGGTACCGGACCTCGGCGGTGCAGCCCTCGATCCAGCAGCCGGGGACCGCGCGGGGGCGAAGCTCAATCGGGCCAGACGCGGGCGAGCTCGTCGGCGATCCGTGCGGCGACGCCGGCGGCGTCGCGGCCCACGGTGCCGACGATCAGCGCGGCGGCGCGGGCGTAGCCGGGCAGCCGGTCGGGGAGCAGGGCCTCCAGATCGGCGGCTTCGCCGTCGGCGCCGAGCAGCGGGCGGGCGTCGGAGCGGGCGCGGCGGGCGCAGGTCTCGGGGTCGGCCCACAGCCACACGGGCAGGGCCTCGTCCTCCACCCGCCGGCGGGTCCGGGGGTCGATCAGCGCGCCACCGCCCAGCGACAGCACCGCGGGGACGCCGTCCAGCGCGCGGCGGATCGCCAGGGCCTCGCGGGCCCGGAAGCCGACCTCGCCGTCGCGCTCGAAGATCCGCGCGACGGTCTGCTCGGCGGCGCGCTCGACCGCGGCGTCGGTGTCCACCGCCGGGTACCCGATCTCCGCGGAGAGGGCGGCCCCGGCGGCGGTCTTGCCCGCCCCCATCGTCCCGTACAACGCCACGTGCAGCGGTCGGCGGCGGCGGCGGAAGCCGGCCAGCGCGCGGGTCATCGCCTCGGCCGGCGGCTCCTCGCCGGTGAACGCGCGGTACGAGGCGTGGGCCTGCCCCAGCAGCCACTCCAGCCCGCCGCCGCGGTAGTCCCAGCCCTCGGCCAGGCCGCGGGCCGCGATCGCCGAGCGCACGTAGCACGCGTCGAGCACCGGCAGGCCGGCGGGGAGCCACGCGCCGCGGACGTGGTCGACGTCGGGGGGCACGCACGAGATCAGCAGCTCGGCGCCCCGCAGCGCCCGTGCCGCCTCGCCCCACGGCACGAACCGCCCGCCGAGGTCGTCGGCCGCGGCCCGGCCGTTCTCCGGGGTGCGGTTGACGAACGTGACCTCGGCGGCCCCGGCGATGGCCAGGGCGTGGGCCGCCGCGCGCGCCGCACCGCCCGCGCCGAGCAGCACCGCGCGGGTACCGCGGACGGCGATGCCCTCCTCGCGGAGCATCGCCCGCACCCCGTCGGGATCGGTGTCGCTGCCCACCGCCACGCCGTCCTGCAGCACCACGGTGTTGACCGCCCCGAGGGCCCGCGCGTCGTCGGCGCACTCGTCGAGCAGCGGCAGCACCTCGGCCTTGAACGGGGCGGTCACGCTCAGGCCGGCGATGCCGATCTCGCGGGCGACGCGCAACGCCTCGGCGGCGCTCCCGGCGGCCAGCCGGGTGTAGACCGCGTCGATCCCGGCGTCGCCGAACGCCGCGTTGTACAGCTCGGGGCTGCGGCTGTGCAGCACGGGGCGGCCGGTCACGGCGTACAGCGCGGGGAGGGTCTCGGCGGCGGGGTCCACGGGTCCTCCTACGGCCGCGGCCCGCGGGGGTCGCGGTGCGCCACGATCGCGTGGCACTCGATCTCCACCAGCCACGCGGGCCGGCACACCGGCGCGTGGAGGATCAGCCGCGGCACGCCGGGCAGCCGGCGGGCGACCTCGCCGCGGATCGCGGGCTCGTCGTCGGCGCGCCGCAGGTAGACCAGCGCCTGGGCCACGTCGGCGGGGGTCGCCCCGGCATCCTGCAGCAGGGCCTCGACGTTGTCCAACGCCCGTGCGAGCTGGGCGCGGACGTCGCCGGCGTGCCGCGTCCGGCCGGCGGGGTCGATGCTGGCGGTGCCGGCGATCCAGACGTGCGCGCGGTCGCCGCGGTCGACCCGCACGCCGCGCTCGAAGGTCACCCCGTAGTCGTGGGTCGGCCCCAGGTGGTCGGGGGCCCGCAGGAACCGCCGGCGGGCGGGGTCGAGGCCGGGGAGCGCCAGCGCGTCGAGCTGCACGCCGGCGCCGGGGACGGCGCTGCGGCCGGCGATGCCGGTGCTGGTCACGT
>CAZOYV010000099.1:0-26503 GCA_964584075.1 uncultured Rickettsiales bacterium
GTGCGACGATGGCGTTTACCGAGGTCAGAACGCTATTCTCGGCGGGCCTGTGAGAGCTTGTGAATCTAACCCCTCCCGTCGCCTGAGCACCGCATCATCCCCGCTGGACAGGCCGCTTCGCGACCCTCTGCGGCGCGCCTCGGTCACAGGCCTGGGGGCCTGCTCCCTCGTTGCGCCTGGCCAGCGTGGCGCTGCGGCACTCAGGCTCGGTCCGGGGATAGATTCACAAGCTCTGAGTCGACCCGGTCCCTCCGCGCGCCCCTTTTCCCGGGCGAGGGTTCCGTACTAAAGTTCCCCCATGGCGCCCTTCGACCCCTCGGCCAAGGATCCATCCGCCAACGCGCTGCAGTGCCTGCTCGATCTGAGCCGGCAGCTGCGCCGCCAGCCGGAGCTGGAGACCGCCCTGCGCGCGGTGACCGACGCCACGCTCAACCTGGTGCCCGCGCGCCAGTCGAGCTTCTACCTGCTGGACGAGAAGGGGGACATCCTGCTCGCCCACGCGCGCACCGGCCCCTCGCTGGGGGCGTCGTCGGAGATCACGTTCCGGCCGGGACAGGGGGTCGCCGGGTGGGTCGCGGCCAGCGGCGAGACGGTGCTGATCGAGGACGCCGCCAGCGACCAGCGCTTCGAGGACCTGGCCGAGATCGGCTCGGCGGCGCGGTCGCTGCTGTTCGTGCCGATGCTGTCCGGCGGGCAGGTGATCGGCGTGCTCGGCGCGAGCCACACCGATCCCGGGACCTTCGAGGCCGTGCACGAGGACCTGCTGGTGCTGCTCGCCGGCGCGGCGGCCGCGGCGATCGAGTCGGCCCGGCTGGAGCGCATCGGCGTGATCGATCCCGCCACCGGCGCCTACAACCGCCACCACGGCGAGCGCCTGCTGGCCCGCCTGGTGGGCGCCTCGCGGCTGCACGGCACGGCGCTGACGGTCGTGATGCTCGAGATCGCCCCCCGCGGCAACGGCGCCGCCCTCGAGGCGATCCGCGGGGACGACCTGCTCCAGGAGAGCGTCCGCCGGATCCGCAGCTCGGCGCGGCTGCGCGACGCCATCGTGCGGCTGGACGAGTTCCGCCTGCTGTTCATGCTCGAGGAGACCGACGTGGACGGCGCCCAGGTGCTCGCCGAGCGCATCGAGCGTGTCCTCGGCGCCTCCCCGGTGCGCGCCGGCGCGGACGCCGAGGTGGTGGTCCGCACCGCCGCCGGCGTGGTCCAGGCGGGGGAGGACGAGGCCCCCGACGAGCTGCTCGCCCGCGCCCGGTCCGCCCTCGGCCGCGCCGTCGAGGCCGAGTCCGGCGTCGAGGTCGAGCGCGGCACCCGCTCGTAGGTGGGGTCAAGTCGCGTGTTGTATAGTTGCGTCTCGCAACTATACAACACGCGACTTGACCCCAAACGCCTGATCGACGATCCGCTTCGCGCCGGCCAGGTGGCCCCGCACCTGGTGGTGGAGCGAGAGCTGGCCGGCGGCACGGACGCGGTTGTGGTGGCGGCGGGAGGGGAAGCGGGTGGGGTCCCAGCCGAAGTAGCGGTCCTCGAGGGCGTCGGCACAGAACCGGGCGGCGAGCTCCAGCGAGATGCGGAGCAGGCCGGGGAGCAGGGCGTCGACCTCGGCGGGGGTGATCCAGCCGCGGGTCTCGGCGGCGTAGCCGACGACGGCGGCCTGGAGGAAGGCGAGATCGAAGGCGGCCTCGGGCTCGTCCTCGCCGGCGCGGTTGGTCCAAGAGCGCCAGGCGTCGCCCAGGTCGTGGGGCAGGGGGCCGCGGCGCAGGGTGTCCAGGTCGACGAGGCACACGGCGCGCTCGCCGGCCGCGTCGAAGCGGACGTTGTCCAGCTTGGGGTCGCCGTGGAGCACCCGCGCGGGGAGCGGGGGCAGCGGCGGCAGGTCGCGGCCGGCGGAGACGATCGCCTCGGCCAGCGGCGGGACCTCGGGGGGCAGCTGTGGCGCGTGGGGCGCGGCGAGGACGTCGGCCAGGTGGGCCAGGTGGCGGTCGGTGTCGTGGACGCCCTCGCGGCGGAACCGGAAATCGTGGTCCAGGTCCGCCAGCGCGCGGTGGAACCGGCCGAGCAACCCGGCGGCGGCGGCCACCACGGCGGGGGCCTCGGCGCGGGGCAGCGTGGTCCCGGGGATCCAGCTGATCGCGCGGAACACGCCGGCCTCGCCGAGGTCGACCCAGCGGGCGCCGTCGGCGGTCTCGAGCAGGCGCGGTGTGACCAGACCGCGGGCCGCCAGGTGGGCGGTGACCGCGGCGAGGTCGTCGTTGACCTCGGGGGCGAAGATCGGGTTGAGGCGCTGCAGCACGCCGCGGCCGCGGGGGCCGTCGAAGACCCAGCTGTCGTTGATCAGGCCGCCGCCGAGGGGTTCGAGCGAGGCGTCGCGGGCCCGGGGGTAGCGCCCGGCTGCGCGGTGGGCCGCGGCGCGCCGGGCGGCCGCGGCGTCGTCCGTCACTCGGCCCACGCCGCCTTGCACAGCTCCTGGGCCTTGGCCTTGGAGTCGGCGAGGCCCGCGACCTCGACCTCCTTGGCCTCGTCGGCCAGGGCGGTCTGCGCCGGGACGCACTCCATGAACGGGGGCAGGTCCTGGTTCGTGCGAGCCTCGACGTCGGCGATCGTCTTGTCGTACATCGCCTTGGGCACGTGGCCGCGGCACACCTCGCCGGCCTGCTTGCCGAACGCGGACTCGGCCTCGCCGGCGCCGTCGATCGCCGCCATCACGGTGACGCACGCGGTGTGCTGATCCGCCCCGTTCCCGGCGTCGACCGCCGCCTCGATCGCGTCGACCTGCTCCTGGTACTGCGCGGCCAGCGCGGACCCGTCGCCCCCGCCGCTGTCGCCCTCGCCGTCCTTGGAGCCGCCACCACAGCCCGCGGCCACCAGCCCGGCCAGCGCCACGAGCACCACACACCACGTCCACCTCATCGATCCACTCCCGGTTCGGGTTTCCCCCCCGTGGGCCGGAAGATGGGATGAAGCCCCGCCGCTTGTCAAGGATCCGCCGGGGCAAAACAATGGGGGGCGATGGAGCTGCTCGACCTGCTCGGCGACGCGATCTGCCACCGTGACCCCCGGCGCACCGCCGAGGGGGCGTGGATCTGCCTGCGCTGCACCGCGCTGTACGGCGCGGGGATGGTCGGGGTCGGCTGGGCCGGCGCGTTCCGCAAGCTGGCGCTGTGGGGCCAGCTGGCGGTCGCCGGGCTGCTGCTCGCGCCGGTGTTCCTCGACGGCTGGTTCGTCCCCTGGGGCTCCCCCCTGGACCAGCCGTGGCTGCGGATCTCGACCGGCGCCCTGGCCGGGCTGGGCAGCGGGCTGTTCATGGGCGCCCGCGCGGCGGCGGTGGTGCGCTGGCCGGCGTGGCTCGAGCCGCTGCGCCGCGGCGCACCGGTGGGCCTGACGGCGGCCGCCGTGGCCGGGGTCGCGCTCCAGCTCGCGACCGGCAACACCTGCGTGCTCGACGCGGTCACCGTCCTCGGCCTGGTGCTGCTGTGCCTCGCCGGGACCGGCTGGGTGTGGGCCACCCTGGCGTGGCTCGTGGCGCGGCGGCGCGCGGTGCTGCACGACTCGTTCCAGCGCGCGGGGCTGGCGGTGATGGCGGCGCTGGTCCCGGTGGAGCTGGTGGTGGTCAGCGTGATCCCCGACCGCTGGAAGCCGGGCATGGCGTGGGCCGAGGCGATCCTGCGGGCGCTGGGGCTCGGTGCCCTCGCGCTGGCGCTGTTGCCGGCGGTCCCGGCGCGGGCCCACCTGCCCCACGACGTGGTCGCCGAGGTCGCCATCGGAGGCAGCGGCGACGAAGCCCACATCGTGGCCCAGTACCTGTACCCCGCGCGGCGGCTGTTCGTGATCAGCGAGGACGGCGGCCGCACCTGGGCGTTCCGGGCGGACGCGGACTCGGGGGAGGTCCTGCAGCAGCTACTGCTCGCCGGCGACGTACTGTTCGCCGTCGAGGACGACACGCAGACTGCGCTGCGCAGCGACGACGGTGGTTTCAGCTGGGATCGGACCGGGGAGCTGCCATCCAACGACCGATTCGACTGCCTCGCCGCGCCGCCGGACTTCGACGAAGACGAGATCCTCTACGCAGGTACCTCGGGAGCCCTGTACAGCAGCCCGAATCTCGGCGAGACGTGGATCGAGATCGTCCCCGAATTCTGGAAGATCGGCCCGGAGTACCTCATCGCTGGGCCCGGTCCCGCGTGGGAACGACACCTGTACGGCTACCGAGACCACGACCTGTTCCGGTCCATGGACGGGGGGGCGACCTTTCAGCGGATCATCGAGCTCGACACCGTCGAGCTGACGGCCCTCGCGCTGACGCCACTGTACCCGCTGGGCCGGGTCGTGCTCGGCACGGACGAGGCCGAGATCCTGGTCAGCAGTGATGCCGGCCAGAGCTGGAGCACTTCTGCACTCGACGTGGTCCCCGATGAGCCGATCCACGATGCCCACGTGGTCGCCGACATCCAGGTGCTCTCGGAAGATCGTGTCCTGGTCATCACCCAGGGAAACGGGGTGTTCTGTACCGACGACGCCGGTGGGGACGGCTTCACCCTGTGCGGCGAGGGCATCCCCGAGGGGACTCCCCAGTACTCCTTCGAGTGGGGGTACTTCCGCCGCCTGGCCGCCTCCCCCGACGACCCCGAGACCGTCGCGCTGGCCGCGTGGCAGGGCCTGTACCTCAGCCACGACGGCGGCGAGCGCTGGCACGAGGCCTGCTTCCTGCGCCCGCCCTACACCCGCGGGCTGGCGTTCTCGCCGTCCTACCCCGACGACCCCCGCGTCTACGTCGCGTCCTACGGCGGCGGGCTGTACGCCTCCCCCGACGGTGGGGAGAGCTGGGCGGTGCAGGCCGACGCCCAGGAGTTCCTCCACTTGGAAGGGCTGACCCTGGCTCCATCGTTCCCCGGCGACGGCCGGATGTTCCTGGTCGCCAGCCGCCGCCTGCTGCGCAGCGCCGACGGTGGGGCCCACTGGCAGCGAGCCGAGCTGGACGGGGTCGCTGCACTCCACCAGGTGGAGTTGTCCCCCTGGTTTGCCGACGACGGTGTCGCCTACGCCCTCGGCACCACCGCCGACGAGGGCCAGTGGGTCCTGGATCGCAGCGACGACGGGGGCGAGTCGTGGAGCCTGGCTTGGATCGGAGACGACGTGGACTGGCATCCCCAGATCACCGACCTGGTGATGTCGCCCTCCTTCGACGGCACCGGCCCGCTGTACGGCATCCAGCAGAACCCCGCCGCGGTGGTGGTCTCCACCGACGGCGGCAGCACCTGGATGGTGGACACCGCCCCCGCCGAGGGGGTCGCTGCGCTGTGGGCGTTCCCCGGCGCCGCCGCCGACGAGCTGGTGCTGGCCACCGAGACCGGCCGCGTGCTGCGTCGCGAGCCGTCCGGCGGCTGGACCGACCTGGCCTACACCGGCGGCCCCCCGCTGCGCGGCCACGCCCTCGGCGGCGACGCCATCGCCGCCTCGCTGGACCCCGTCGGGCTGTCCCTGTCCCGCGACCGCGGCGCGAACTGGGAGGTGCTCGACGCGCCGTTCGGCTCCCCGGTGCTGGCCGTCGCCGCGCCCCCCGATCCCGACGACCCGACCCTCGTCGCCTCCACGCACTACGGTGCGTTCTTCCGCTGCGACGAGGGCGACGACTGGCACCTGCTCGATCGCCTGATGCGCCTCGAGGACGACGCCTGCGACCTGCGCTACGCCGGCGGCGGCTGGGCCCGCGCCGAGGGCACCGGCAGCGGCGACGGCGCCACTCGCTCGTCGACCGCCGGCGACACCGCCACCGTCGGCTTCGACGGCGCCGGGGTCCGCTGGCGCGCCGCCCGCGGCCCCGACCGCGGCAGCGCCACCGTCGCCGTCGACGGCGTCGAGGTCGCCACCGTCGACCTGTCCGCCGGGGACGCCGGCAGCCCCGAGGTGGTCTTCGAGCAGACCCTCGAGGCCCACGGCTGGCACGAGCTGACCATCGCCGTGGTTGGTGACGGGATCGTCGAGATCGACGCCGTCGACGTGATCCGCCACGCCGTCGACAACGGCCCCGGCGAGCACTACGAGATCGCCGCGTGGTGCCGCGAGCTCGGCGGCGACGAGCCCCCCCCGCCCGGCGACGACGACGACGGCTGCTGCGCCAGCTCCTGCGACCACGACCGCTCGCCGGCGAGCGCAGCGGCCGCACTGTTCCTGCTGGGAACACTCCTCCTGCTCCGCAGGCGGTGATCGAGATCGAGATCGAGATCGAGATCGAGGGCGAGATCGAGAGCGAGTTCGAGCGAGCGCTCCCTACTTCTTGTCGTCCTTGCCCTCTTCGCCCTCCTCGTCCGGGGGCGCGGGCGGCTGCCAGTCGATCAGCGGCTTGTAGCCCGGGTCGTTGATCTTGGCCTGCTGGATCGCGCTCTTGGCCTTCTTGAGGTCCCCCGTCGCGGCGATCGCGTCGGCCATCGGGATCGTCAGGTCCGAGGCGATCCGGGCCTCGACCGCGGCCGGGTACTTCTGGAAGAACCCCTCGATCTGCGCGACCACGTCGCTCTCCGGGGTCAGGTTCAGCAGCAGCAGGTAGGCCTCGGCGGCGTGGAAGTCCGGGTTGGCCTGCATCACCTTCTGGTACTCGGCCTTGGCCTCGTCGTCCTTGCCCTGCTTGTGCAGGATCCGCGCCAGGCCGTAGCGGTGCCACGGCGAGTCCTTCAGCTCCACCGCCTTGCGCATCAGCCCCTCCGCCTGGGCCAGGTCCTCGTTGCGCTCGTGGGCGATGGACAGCCAGAACTCGCGCTGCCCCGGCAGCAGCATGTCGCGCGGCATCGACTCCAGGACGGGGATCGCCGCCGCGGCGTCGTCGTTGACCGCGTCGTACACCGCGTGGGCCACCGGGACGATCGGATCGTCCTTGTACATCCCCTCGGGATCCTCGAGGAACTCCAGGTACTTGCGGCAGTCGCTCATCAGGACCGGCTCGCCGGTGTAGTAGTACCAGATCGCCGAGCGCAGCAGGATCGTGTGCGCCACCGCGGCGGCGCGCGGGTTGTCCCGCTTGGCCTCCTCGCGGATCGCGGTCTCGGCCTGCTTCAGCCGCGGGTAGTCGCCCTGCTCGAGGCCGGTCTCCATCAGCGCCAGGGCGTCGTTGTAGGCCTTCTCGGCCTTGTACCCGGAGTAGAAGTACCACCCCACCAGCCCGAAGATGATCAGGATCACGATGAACACGACGATCAGGTAGTAGCGGCGCTTCTTCTGCTTGATCGGCGCCATCGCCAGCTTGGTTTCCTGCCCGTAGACCTGTTGCGACACGGCTCTGTCCTCACGGCTCGTCGGGTTGTCCGGGGTGCCCTCTCCGCGGCTCCGCCGTCCGCGGGACGGGGGTTCTCCCGGCAGAGAAACGGCCCCATGCTAGCACAGGTGAGGGCGCGCGCGAGCGGGACCGGGTACGCAGTGACCCTGTCGAGCGCACGCGCGAGGGTGGCAATCTACCCACCCTGTGTGCAAGATAGGGCAATTTTCCAAGCGCGGGGAGCGCTGAGAGGAGCGGATTGATGCTGAACGGGACCAAGACTCTGTGGCCGAGCTGGCTGCTGATGGCCTTCCTCGGCCTGGCTCTGGTGGCCTTCACCGGGTGCCCCGAGGACGACGACGACGCCTCCGACGACGACACCGGCGACGACGACACCGGCGACGACGACACCGGCGACGACGACACCGGTGACGACGACACGGCCGACGACGACACGGGCGACGACGACACCGGGCCCGATCCGGAGTGCACCTACGACTCCGGCGCGTGGATCAGCGTGGTCGGCAGCGAGGACGCCTCGGGCGACGCCTCGGGCTACATCCTCGACATCAAGGACTACGAGTACCAGTTCGACGGGACCACGCTGGTGATGCGGATCACCAGCCACACCGACTTCGCCGACACCGACCCGGCCCTGATGACCGACATGTACATCTCGGACGGCAACGTCTCGTACACCTTGACGATGGACAACGTGAAGCCCAACCCGGGCCCGATGCAGATCTGGACCAGCGCCGACGGCTGGGCCGCCCCGCTGCCCAACCCGGCCTCGTACTGCCACAGCGACGACGAGTCCGACAGCATCGTGATGGGGATCGACCTGGCCGACCTCGACGCCACCTTCGTGGGCCTGGACGTGCTGTACGGCCACACCTCGGTGGACCTGTGGAGCGGCTACGTCGACGACCACCCGGACAGCAGCGAGAACGTGGCGTTCCCGCTGATCTTCGAACCGAACATCACCGTGGGCGGGCTGACCTGGGACGACACCACCGGCGGCGACGGCGACGGCATCGTCGAGGCCGGCGAGACCGGGGCCCTCGGCCTCGAGCTGGTCAACAGCGGCTACGACGCCACCGGCGCCAACGTCTCGGCGACGATCACGCTCGACGCCGGCAGCACCGCCGCGGCGGCGATCAACAGCGACACCTCGGCGTACAACGGCGGCGCGGCGATGCCGATGGACACCGCGGCTCCGCCCGACACCCCGTTCGAGGTCCAGGTCGACGTGGGCGCCACCGCGGGCCAGACCCTGATCTTCGACGTCGCGGTCACCGACGACGACGGCAACAGCTGGAACCTGACCACCCCGCCGCTGATCGTCGGGATGGAGAACCTGCTCAGCGACCCGGTCGACAGCCCCAACGCGTTCGACATCGCCGGGCTGTCGTACTACACCGACGGGACCGACCTCGACTTCTTCATGACCAGCTACACCGATCACAACGCCGACCTAGAGGTCGACGTGTTCCTCGACATCGACATGGATGGCGAGAACGACTACCTGATCTCGACGTACGACCTGGACAGCGGGAGCTACGCCACCGGCGGCGGGATCTACGAGTGGATCGGCAGCTGGAGCCAGGTCGGCCAGCCCACGACGCTGGAGTGGACCGCCAGCACCAACTACGTGCGCTACGTGGTCCCGCGGACCGCCCTCGAGGGCGCCGTCCAGTTCCAGTGCTGGGCCCAGTCGTACGACTACTACACCGGCGTGGACACCGCGCCCGACGACACCTCCGACCCGGCCAACTGGGGGCAGGCCGTGATCGTCAACGCGCCGTGGATCCTGCTCGACTCCTACACCTGGACCGAGTCCAGCGGCGACGGCGACGGCTTCGTCGAGGCCGGCGAGACCTGGGACGTCGCGCTGACGGTGGCCAACCAGGGCACCGCCGACTCCGCGGCCACCACCGGCGTGCTGAGCTCCACCGAGCCCAACGTCACCGTGGACCAGGCCAACGTCGACTTCGGCGCGATCACGATGGGCAACACCGCCGCGGGCGACGTGGCCGCCACGGTCACGATCGACGGCGGCGCGCCCGACTCGGCGAGCTACGTGCTGGACCTCGAGGTCACCGCCGACGCCGAGGTGTTCAACCTGGCGATCCCGCTGGGCCTCGGCGTGGTCCCCTCGGACACCACCGCCAACGCCCCCGAGGTGAGCGCCGCGGGCGTGTACTACGGCGACACCACCGGGTTCGTCAACGACTACTCGGACCCGTCCAACTGCACGACCTACTCGGCCACCAGCGTCGACGTGGTCTACGCGATCAACCTGGCGGCCAACCAGGCCTTCACCGCCGCCATCGCCTACGACGCCGGCGGCCCGGACGCGGTGCTGTACATCAGCGACGACGCCGCCAACCCCGACACCGGCTGCCTGGCCGGCGCGGACAGCAACTTCGACGAGACGGAGACGCTCAACTTCACGCCGACCACGGCGGGGCTGTACTACCTGATCGTCGACGGGTACTACACCGACGACGCCGGTCCGTATACCCTGACCCTTACCTTCTAGCGGGAGGGCTCGCCCCTCCCCGCTGGGGTGGGAGGAGGGCGACCCGGTGACGAGCTTCCGACCAACGCTTTCGGGCCGCCCTCCCTCCCCGTCCCCCTCCCTCCGCTCCCTACCGCTGCTGCTCGCCCTGGCGCTGCTGTGCCTGCCGGGCTGCCCCGAGGACGACGACGACGACACCACCGCCCCCGCGGACGACGACAGCGCCGGGGACGACGACAGCGGGGACGACGACACCACCGCCGGCGACGACGACAGCGGGGACGACGACACCACCGGCGACGACGACGCCGAGAACGCCTGCGCCCCCGGCGCCGACTGGTTCGGCGTGCTGCCGATGGACGACCCCCAGGGGGACGCCGGCGGCTACCTGATCGACATCCGCGACCTGTCCTACCAGGTCGTCGGCGGGGTGCTGCACCTGCGGATGGCCAGCTACGACGCGTTCGACGACGCCGACCCGGGGGTGATGGTCGACCTGTTCGTCGGCGACGGCGAGACGACGTACTCGTTGACCTACGACAACCAGGTGCCCGACCCCGACCCGCTGCAGCTGTGGTCCAGCGGCAACGACTGGCTCGAGCCGCTGCCGCCGCCCCCCAGCCTGTGCCACGGCAGCGGCGGGGCGAGCAGCATCGTCCTCGGCGTCAAGCTCTCCGAGATCGGCTTCGAGGACGCCGAGACGCTGCGCGGCCGGGCGGGCGTCAACCTCTGGGACCCGTCTGGGAACTACACCGACATGGCCCCCGACGGTGGCACGTTCGTGCCGTTCTCGGTGGTCGAGGAGCCCCTCGTCGCGCGCGCCTCGGTGACCGTCGACGACAGCGCGGGCGGGGACGGCGACGGGGTGATCGAGGCCGGCGAGACCCTCGACATCACGATCGACATCTACAACGGCGGCATCGCGCAGACCGGCTCGGGCGTGACCGGCACGCTGAGCCTCGACCCGGCCAGCACGGTGGCGGCGACGGTGGTCCAGGACAGCGCCTCGTACCACAACGCCGCGGTGATCCCGCCGATGACGCTGGCCCACCCCGACGTGGCGTACCAGGTCAGCATCGACGGCGGGGCCGTCGAGGGCGAGGAGCTGCGACTGCAGCTGCACGTCGACCAGGGCCTCGGCCCCGGCTGGGACCTGGCGATCCCGGTGCGCTTCGTGGGCCTCGCGATGGAGGACGTGCTGGTCGACGCCCAGGACGCCGCCGACCCGTTCGACGTCGCGACGATGGCCTACGGCGTGACGCCCGGTGGCCGGCTGGTGATCGAGCTCGGGGCCCACGCGCCCCACGCCGGCAGCGAGCCGGTATGGGTGCTGATCGACGGGGACCTCGACGGCCAGCCGGACCACGCGCTGGCGACCCACGACGGCGACCTGCCCACCGGCCTGGTGGCCCAGTGGGACGAGGTCCTCGGCTGGGACCCGATCGGCGTGCCCGACCCGTTCGAGTACCCGGTGGAGGGCGACTACGCGCGGTTCGGCGTGGATCTCTCGACCCTGGGCGATCCGGAGTTCGCGTTCGCCACCGTCGAGACCCTGGACCCCGCGGGGGCGACCCTCGACCTGGCCCCCGACGACCCGTTCGACCTGCTCGGGCTGCCGGTCCTGGGCTTCGTCGCGGAGCCGCTGATCCGGCTGGTGTCCCAGACCTACACCGAGGTCACCGGGGACGGCGACGCCTACCTCGACCCGGGCGAGGCGTGGTCGCTGGCGCTCGAGATCCGCAACGACGGCCGGGTGGACGCCGCCGCCGTCACCGGCGAGGTGCAGTCGGGCAGCAACGACGTGCAGATCACGGCTGGAACGGTGGACTTCGGCGCGGTCGCGGTGGGGGCCAGCGCGGCGGGCAACGTGCCGGCGACGTTCACCGTCGACCCCGGCGCGCCGGTGTTCGGGCACGTCACGCTGCAGGTCTCGATCGACGCCGACGGCGTGCCGTTCGCCCCCAGCATCGAGGTCCCGCTGGGCGTCGTCGCCGGGGAGACCACCGCCGACGCCCCGCTGATCCCGTTCTCCAGCGTGATCATCGGCGACACCTCGCTGTACGCCGACGACTACGGCGATCCCTCGGCCTGCACCGGCTACCCCGCCGCCGGGCGCGACGCGGTCTACGCCGTCGACCTCGCCGCGGGTCAGGCGATCGCCGCGGTGCTGGAGTACACCCTCGGCGGCCCCGACGCGGTGCTGTACCTCAGCGACGACGCCGCGGACCCCGACGGGGCGTGCCTCGCCGGCGCCGACGACGGCCTCGGCGAGTCCGAGTCGCTGGCCTACGTGGCGACCACCGCGGGGACCCACTACGTCGTGGTCGACGGGTACGCCTGGGGCTTCGGCCACAGCTACCAGCTGACGCTGGACTTCTGACCGCCGCGGATCACCAGCGGATCAGCTGCTTGATCCGGTCCTTGGTCGACTGGGGCAGCAGCTTGATCAGCTCCTTGCGCCACCGCGAGGACTGCCCGAAGCGGTCGTCGAGGCTGTCGTACAGCGAGCGCCGGCGGCCCGGGACCCTCACGCGATCCAGCGGCCGCAGCCCCTCGGCGATCCGCGGGTGCTTGACCATCAGGCGGAAGAACTTGTGGTAGTGGGCGACCACCTCGGCGTCGACGCTGGGCTGGTCCAGCACCGAGGTGTGCTCGAAGTAGGACTGCACCTTGCGGTCGGACAGCCAGCCCTTCTCCACCACGAGGTCGTACAGGTCGGTGCCGGGGAACGGGTTGAACACCGAGACGAACACCGTGTCGGGCTGCAGCCGGCGGTTGAGCTCCACCGTCTTGCGCAGCGTCTCCTCGGTCTCGTAGGGCAGCCCCAGCATGTTGAACCCGAAGGTCAGCATCCCGTACTCGCGGAGCAGGTCGAAGGCCTGGATCAGGTCCTCGTCGTGGATGTCCTTGTTCAGCACGTCGTTGCGCAGGTGCTCGTCCCCGGACTCGACCCCGATGTGGACCTCGAAGCACCCGGCGCGCTTCATCGCGTCGACCAGCTCGGCGTCGAGGCACGACGCCCGCGTGTTGCACCACCACGGGATCCCCACCTCGGCCTCGAGCAGCGCGCAGACCTCCATCGCCCACTTGCGCTGCAGCGTGAACGTCGGGTCGTGGAACCCCAGGCACGGCTCGCCCTGGGTCAGCGGGTAGCGCGCCACGGCGTCCTTGATCTCGTCGACGAACACCCGCGGGCTCTTGAACCGCACGTAGCCGCGCAGCCCGGTCAGGTTGCGCATCCAGGTGTGGTGGAAGCAGTTGGTGCAGCCGGTCGGGCACCCGCGCTGGCCGATGAACTCCAGGTACGGCACGCGGTTCATGTAGCGCTGGCCGGCGAACAGCTCGCGGTCGGGGTACGGCAGCGCGTCCAGGTCGTGGTGGTACGGCGCCGGCGGGTTGCGCAGCACGTCGCCGTCGTGGCGCCACCAGAACCCCGGCATCTCGAGGTACGGCGCGCCCTGCTCGTAGGCCTCGACGAACCGCGGGAAGGTGTCGTCGCCCTCGCCGCGGCACAGCCCCAGGATGTCGGGGCTGGTGATCGCGTCGTCGCCGCAGGTGGTGGGCCACACCCCGGCGAGGATCACGTCCAGGCCGTGCCGCTGGCGCAGGTGCGCCGCGATCTGCAGCGACAGCTCCGCCTGCGGGTAGGTCGCGTGGATCCCGACGATCCCGGGCCGGAAGCGTTCCACCACCGCGTCGAGCTCCCGCGGGCGGAACTCGAAGTGGGCGTACAGCTCGGTGTCGTGGCCGCGCTGCTTGAGGATCGCCGACAGCACCGCGATGCCCTGCTGGATCCCGAACAGGTCGAAGCGGGGCGGCGTGATCGGGTAGACGAACAGGACCTTCATCGGTGCGCGGGCCTCGCAGACGGGTACCGAGCTACCAATCTAACGTCGGGGGAGGGGAGATCAAGCGCGGGCTGCGATCAGGCGTCCTCGGCGATCTGGTAGCGGACCCGCAGCTTGGCGCCCTCGTCGGGCATCGTGTCGACGGTGAAGTCGAGGCTGTTGCTGACGCGGTTGTAGACGAACGAGTTGACCGGGTCCTCGAAGATCTCGACCTCCTCCTCGGGCCCGTCCTCGCCGTCGGGGTCGAGGTACACGGTCATCGTCCCCTCGACGGGCACCAGGCTGAGGTGGAACGATCGCCGCAGCCCGGCGGCCTCGAGGCCCAGCGCGGTCATCACCTCGGACCAGTCCTGGTTGCAGATGCTGGCGTAGGTCGCGTGCTCCTCGCCCAGCGCGGTGTAGACCTGGTAGTAGCCGTGGCCCGGGTCCGCGTCGCCCCAGCTGCTGCTGCAGCCGCCTGGGTAGTCCCCGACGATCGCGGCGAAGTGGATCAGGTCCATCGAGTGTGGACCCTTCAGGCTCGTCAGCCACGGGATGTACTCCATGTAGCTGATCGCATCGCAGCCGGTGGTGCTGCCGTCGACCTCGTCGCTGACGATCACGATCGAGAGCAGCGCGTCCTCGCGGTAGAACCCGGCGTTGTAGCCGTCCACCAGCGGTGGGGTCAGCGCGCGGTAGCTGGCCTCGAGGCCCACCTCGCAGGCCCCCATCCCGTCGTCGCCCATCGTCATGTTGCCGGTGAACGCGCCCACCGGATCGGGGGTCGTGTTGTCGATGTAGCGCGTGCTGCCGTACAGCTGGCCGATCGGCGGCTGGCCCTGCCACTCGTCGAGCACGGTGATGCCGATGTGGTAGTCGAGCCCGGAGTCGACGAAGAACTGGATGAAGTTCCAGAAGTTGCTCTGCAGCGCGGCCTGCTCCTCCTGCATCGAGCAGGAGTTGTCCACCACGAACAGGATGTCGCTGGCCTCCGCGGTGCGCTGGATGAACTCGTCCTCGAGGTAGGTCTCCCCGAGCTGCTCCGGCTGCTCCGCGGGCGCCCAGTCGCCGGGACCCTGGAGGTTGTAGTCCTGGCACCCGATCCCGACGGCCGCGAACGCGCTCAGCGCCGCCAGCCCGATCCATCTCCAACCTTGCATCGTCACTCTCCCGGCCCGGATTCCTTCTGACTCCGGCAAACGGCCCCATTCCCGGATCTCAGGCACTCCCACTGTATCCAGCACAGAACGGGGTACGCAAGCGAAACCCCGGGACGTTCTCCAATCGGTTCTGTGTCGTTGGAGTACGATACCTTATCCCCGAAAAGGCTGTGGCGGACCGGGCGGATCGATGGCGGAGCAGGAGCCGAGGGCGGACGCGGAGGGAACCGCGGCGCGGGAGCGTAGCGGCCTGCTGCGCTCGGCGTTCTCGATGGCGATCCTGACGCTGCTGTCGCGCGTACTCGGGCTCGTGCGCGAGCAGGTCCGCGCGTACTACCTCGGTACCGGCGGCGCGAGCGACGCGTTCGGCGTCGCGTTCATGCTGCCCAACCTGCTGCGCCGGCTGCTGGCCGAGGGGGCGATGAGCGCCGCCTTCGTGCCGGTGTTCCAGGAGCTGCGCGAGAAGGAGGGCGAGGAGCGCACCTGGCTGTTCGCCAGCCGGTTCCTCAACCTGGCGCTGCTGATCCTGCTGGTCGTCTCCAGCCTCGGCGTGATCGGCTCGGGCGTGCTCGTGGCGGTGATCGCGCCGGGCTTCACCGCCCAGTACCCCGAGACCCGCGAGCTCGCGGTGGTGCTCACCGCGCTGATGTTCCCCTACATCCTGTTCGTCGGGCTCGCCGCCGTGCTGCAGGGGATGCTCAACAGCTACAAGGTGTTCTGGGTCTCGGCGCTGACCCCGGTGCTGCTCAACCTGGCGATCATCGGCTTCGCCGTGGGGCTCGGCACGCGCCTCGACCAGCCGGCCTACGCCTTCGCCGTCGGCGTGATCGTCGGCGGCGTGCTGCAGCTGGTGTTCCAGGTCCCGTACGCCTTCAAGCTCGGCTTCCGCTGGACGCTGTCGTTCCGGATCGGCCCCGGGATCAAGAAGGCGTTCTGGCTGTGGGTCCCCACCGTGTTCGGCGCCGGCATCTACCAGATCAACGTGCTGGTCAGCCAGGCGCTGGCCTCGACGCTCCCCGAGGGCGCGATCTCCAGCCTGCAGTACAGCACCCGCCTGCTGGAGCTGACGCTGGGGGTCTACGCGATCTCGATCTCCACGGTGATCCTGCCCACCCTGTCGCGGCAGGCGGCTCGCGACGACAAGGGGGGCATGCGCGACACGATGGGCCTCGCGGTGCGGATGATCTGCTTCATCTGCCTGCCGGCGATGATGGGCCTGTACCTGCTGCGCGTCCCCGTCGTGCGGCTGCTGTTCGAGCGCGGCGAGTTCGACGCCAGCTCGCTGGAGCTGACCACCTGGGCGCTGACGTTCCACCTGGCGGGGCTCGTCTTCATCGCCCTGGCCCGGATCTACGTCCAGGCGTTCTACAGCCAGCAGGACACCCGCACCCCGGTGTGGATCGCGCTGGGCGCCGCGGCGGTCAACATCGTGGCCTGCATCTTCCTCCGCGGCCCCCTGGGCAACGGCGGCATCGCCCTGGCCAACACCCTGTCGGCGCTGGTCCAGGTGGGCCTGCTGGTGTGGCTCCTGCGCCGTACGCTGGCCGGCATCTGGACCGCCGCCACCTGGTCCTCGATCGCCCGCTCCGCCGGCGCCACGATCGGGATGTCCGCCGCCGTGTGGGGCGTCGCCCGCCTCCTCGCCCTCGACGAGGTCCACGGCACCGCCCTGCTCGCCGCCGAGCTCGCCGCCGCGGTCGCCGCCGGAGGCGCCGTGTTCGTCGCCCTCGCCTGGCTCCTGCGCAGCCCCGAGCTGCCCGAGATGCTGGGGATGGTCCTGCGCCGCTTCCGGAGATGATGGAGGGAACGGGTACCGCCGAATTCTCCGGGCGATCGGAGGTGCGCCAGGCGATTCCTGGGCACCCCCGTGCTCTCGGTGGTTCATTCCGTTCTTCCTCCTCCTCCGCGTCCTCGGCGCTCTCCGCGGTTCCACTTGTCTCCGTGCACTCGCCGGGGTAAACGTGGCTCCCCTGGAGCGAGGACGAAATGAGCCAGCTACGACTGCACAACACGACGACGCGCACCGTGGAACCCTTCGAGCCCCTGGTCGAGGGCAAGGTCGGGTACTACTCGTGTGGCCCGACGGTCTACGACTACGCCCACATCGGCAACCTGCGGACCTACGTGTTCACCGACGTGCTGCGGCGGGTGCTGGAGTTCGATGGCTACGACGTGACCCACGTGATGAACATCACCGACGTGGGCCACATGACCACCGACGAGGACGAGGGCGAGGACAAGATGATGGCGGCCTCCCGCGCCAAGGGCATGACGCCCTGGGAGATCGCCGAGTTCTACACCGACGCGTTCCTCGCCGACATGGACGATCTGAACCTGCTGCGGCCGCACGTCATGCCCAAGGCCACCGAGCACATCGACACGATGATCGACCTGGTGAGGCGCCTCGAGGACAACGGCTACGCCTACCGGACCGACAGCGCGGTGTACTTCGACACCGCGAAGTTCCGCCCCTACGGGGCGATGGCGGGGCTCAACCTCCGCGGCCAGGTGGCCGGCGCGCGGGTCGAGGTCCACCCCGACAAGCGTAACCCCAGCGACTTCGCGCTGTGGAAGGTCGACCAGCCCAACCACGTGATGCAGTGGGACTCGCCGTGGGGCCGGGGCTACCCCGGCTGGCACCTGGAGTGCTCGGCGATGTCGATGAAGTACCTCGGCGAGACGCTGGACATCCACAGCGGCGGGATCGACCACGTCCCGGTGCACCACACCAACGAGATCGCCCAGAGCGAGGGCGCCACCGGCCAGACCTTCGTGCGCTACTGGGTCCACGCCAACTTCCTGGTGCTGCCCGGCGACGACGACGGCGAGGAGAGGCGGATGGGCAAGTCCCTGGGCAACATCTCGACGCTCCAGGGGCTCAAGGACGCGCGCATCGACCCGCTGGCCTACCGGGTGTTCTGCTACGGCGCCAAGTACCGCCAGCCGCTGACCTACGATCTCAAGGCGATCCGCGGGGCGCAGAAGGTGCTGCAGGGGCTGTACGGCTTCGTGCGCTACGCGCCGCCCGAGGCCGAGGAGGGGGTCGAGGAGTGGGTCGCGCCGCTGCGCGAGCGGTTCGTCGACGCGATCCACGACGACCTCAACATGCCCCAGGCGTGGGCCGCGGTGCTGGAGATGGTCAAGGAGGCCAACCGCCGCGGCGAGCCGCGGATCCTGACCACGCTGTACGAGATGGACCGGATCCTCGGGCTGCGGCTGCGGCAGGTGCGGGAGCAGGATCTGGACATCCCCACCGACGTGCGCGACAAGGTCGCCCGCCGCGAGGCGGCCCGCGAGGCCAGGGACTGGGGCACCGCCGACGCGCTGCGCGACGAGCTGCAGGCCGCCGGCTGGATCCTCGAGGACACCCCCCAGGGCGTGCGCGTCAGGAAGAGCTGACCAGCTCGAGCGCCACCCAGCTGCCGTCGCTGCGACGGTTCGCGACGGTCATCCCGACCCCCGCGAACGCCGCCACCACCTCGTCCTCCTGCTCGGCGATCAGCCCCGAGACGATCAGCACGCCGCCGGGGGCGACGCGCTCGGCCAGCGCCCCGGCGAGCTGCACCAGCAGCGGGGCCAGCAGGTTGGCCAGCACCACGTCGGCGTGGCCGTCGACCCCGGCGAGCTCGCCGACCCACAGCCGGATCCGCCCGGCGGCGTCGTTGAGCGAGAGGTTCTCGCGCGCCACCGCCACCGCGGCGCGGTCGGCGTCGAACGCCTCGATCCCGCTGGCCCCGAGGCGCAGCGCGGCCAGCGCCAGCACGCCGGTGCCG
This sequence comes from uncultured Rickettsiales bacterium, assembly GCA_964584075.1. Lineage (GTDB taxonomy): Bacteria > Myxococcota_A > UBA796 > UBA9615 > CAYRNR01 > CAZOYV01. The sequence continues at coordinate 18,528 of CAZOYV010000099.1, forward strand.
GTCCCGACGTCGAGCACCGTGGCGCCTGGGCGGGCTTCCAGCGCGTCCTCCAGCGCCTCGAGGCAGGCGATCGTCGTGAAGTGCGTCCCGGTCCCGAACGCCATCCCCGGGGCGATGATCACCTCGTGGCGGTCCTCGCCCCCCGCCGCCGACCACGGCGGGCGGACCCGCAGGCGGCGGCCGATCTCCACCGGCGCGTAGTGCTCGCGCCAGCGCCGGCCCCAGTCCTCGTCGGGGACCCGCTCGAGCACGGGCTCCGCGGCGCCCACGCCGGGGAACCACCGGTCGATCTGCTGCAGCCGCTGGAGCAGCACGTCGAGGCGCTCCCCGGCGTCGCCGGTGCGCGGCAGGTACCCGCACAGCCGCACCACGCCGTCGGCCGGCGGCGGGGGCGGCGGGACGTCCTCCCAGCGCTCGCCGGACACCGCGGGGCCGGGCTGCTGCAGCTCGGGGTACTCCTCGACCACACCGGTCGCCCCGATCGCGAGGAGCGCGTCGGACACCACCTCGGCGGCGTCGGCGGGGACCCGCAGGTGGACCTGGAACCAGCCCTCCGCGACGGGCGGCGGCTCAGTAGAGGAGGGGGTCATCCAGCTCCTGCCCCTGCTCCTCGAGGCGGGCCCGGATCAGCCACTCGAGGAACACCGGCGCATTGCCGCCGCCGGGGATCGCGATCCCGTTGGCGAACACCGCCGGCGTGCCGCTGACCCCGGCGGCGCGCCCGTCCAGCACGCTCTGGGTCACGGCCGCCTTGATCTCCTCGTCCTCGAGGCAGTAGTAGAACTCCGTCGCCGGCAGCCCCAGCTCGTGGGCCGCCTCGCGGATGTCCTCCAGCGTGGGCCGCTTGCGCTCCAGCCGCATCGCCGGGAACATCTCGAACAGCACGTCGTACATCTCCCAGTACTTGCCGTGGCGCCCGGCGCAGTCCACCGCGTAGGCCGCCATGCAGGCCTCGGGGTGGCTGTCGCGCATCAGCCCCGGGGCGCAGTCCTGGCCCAGCGGGTAGTGGCGGAAGACGAACTCGATCTGGCCCGGGTAGGCCTCCATCAGCCGGTGGATGTCGTGGGAGCAGCCGGCGCAGAACGGGCACTGGAAGTCGGCGAACTCGACCACCCGCCACGGCGCGTCCGGCGTCCCCCGGCGGGGGTTCCCCTCGCGCACCAGCGGGGCGTCCACCGGGGACTGCTCGGCGTACCACGCCACGAACTCCTCGCGGGTCTCGGCCAGGATCTCGTCGATCGCCAGGCTGTACCGCCGCTGGCCGACCACCACCACGGTGGCGAAGATCACCAGCAGCGCGATCCAGTTGCCGTGGCGGAACATCCCGACCAGGCCATCGCCGAGCAGGCCGCGGTACCCGCGGGAGCGCGCCAGCGGCGTCCCGATCAGCAACGACAGCGTGGTGACGTCGATCACGAGGCAGACGATGCACCAGGTCTGCAGCTGGAACTTCATGACGTAGATCAGCAGCAGGTCGACCACCGCGGCGGGGAGCAGCATCAGCCACGCGAAGGCCAGCGTGTCGTCGCGGGCCTGCGTCGCGGAGTAGTTCTCGTCGCCGCCGCGGACCCAGCCCAGGCCGATCAGCACGGCGAAGCCGACGAAGAACCCCAGCGGGAACATCGCGGTCGGGACCGGGTAGCGGAACAGGAAGATCTGGTGCTGGGCCCAGCGCGAGGCGGCCACCGCGGCGCAGTCGAAGTTGCTGTCCTCGAACGTGCACCAGCTCTGGTAGTTGGGGTCCGCGCCGACGCGGAAGTGCTCGACCGCCAGATCGATCGAGCCCCAGATCGCCACTCCGCTCAGCACCAGCAGGATCGCGGCGATGACGTGTCGTCTCATCCTGGTCGACCCTCCGCCGCTACGGGCTCTCCTCGAGCAGATCCTCGATCTCGCGCTTCATCGACTCGAAGGTCCGGGCGTCGTAGCCGTCGTGGCGGCTGCGGACGCGCCCCTGACGGTCGATCAGCACGTTGCGTGGCAGCGACATCACCTTGTAGTCCAGGGCCGCCTGGCCCCGCTCGTCCCACACCATCGGGTAGCTCACCGGCACCTGATCGAGGAACGCCGAGGCGTCCTGGTTGCTGGCGTCGGTGCTGACCCCGACGACCATCAGGCCCGCCTCCTCGTAGCGGTCGAACAGCGTCTCCAGCTCGGGGATCTCCAGCTGGCACGGCCCGCACCAGCTGGCCCAGAAGTTGACCAGCACGACCCGGCCCTCGAAGTCCGCGAGGGCGATCGCGTCGCCGCCGTGGACGGTGGGGAGCTCGAACCCGGGCGCCTCGGCGCCGATCGCCATGCCCCCGCCGGCGCCGCCACCGTCGCAGCAGCCCAGGGGCGCCGCGCACAGCACCAGCGCGGCGGCGAGGAGGGGGACCAGCGGGAACGGTCCGGAGCGCGGGGCGCGCCGTCGGGCGCGCGGGGGTGGGGCTGGGATCGGCATCTCCTCCTCGGTCGTCGGCCCGACGGCTCGGGCCCGTCGCCGGATACTGTTTCCTGAGCAGGCGGTTGTCAAACCGCCGGGGCGTCAGTCCCCGGCCGCGGCGCGGGCCCGCTGCTCCCACGCGGCGATCGCCGAGGCGGGCGGCACCGGGCCGATCCACAGCCCGACGGGGGCCTCCGCCCCGTGGAACACCCAGGTGCCCGCGGGCATGCCCTCGGGGGCGCCGTCCCCCACCAGGACCCAGTGGATCTCGCCGTCCGCAGCGGACGACAGCAACGCGCGCGCGGAGCCCGGCGCCGCGGGCAGGGGGCACCGCAGCCGGACCGTCTCCCCGGGAGCGGCCTCGAAGCGCAGCAGGGCGCCACTGCATTGCACCTCGTGAGGGCCTGCCGGCAGCGCCGCCCACCGCAGGGGCGCCTGGCCGCGGACGGCTCCGTCGACCTGCACCGCCCCGGCCGCGCCCTCGATCCGCAGCGTGGCGCGGGGGAGCTCGGCGGCGAGCGCGTGGGCCCGCGCGGCCACCGGCGGCGGGAACGACTCCGCGGGCAGCGGGTGATCCGGGCGCCAGCACAGCAGCCTTCGCAGCGCCTCGTCCAGAGCCGGCTGGTCCTCCAGGCCGTAGGCCATCCGCGCGGCCCCCTCGCAGGCCCGCTCCCAGCGGTCCCAGTCCGGGGCCCCGCTGCCCGGCTGCGTGGCGCACGCCGCGGCGTAGGCCTCCAGCGCGCCGGCCAGGTCGAGGTCTCGCTCGCGGGCCTCGGCGCCCGCCAGCAGCGGACCCAGCGCGGACCCCCGGGGCGGATCGTGATCCCAGGGGTCGTCGGCGCCGTGGGCCTCCGCCAGCGCACCGCGGAGCTGGCCCCACGCGCCGGCGTCGACGGTGCCCAGCGCGGCGGCGTCCGGGACCGCCGCGGCGGGCCACGGCAGGGCCAGCCACGTCCCCACCACCGCCGCGGCCCCCACGGCGATCCGACCGGCCGTCGACCTCACCGGTGGCGCTCCCGCCGCATCGCGCGCTCCATCTCGCGGTCGGCGTCGCGCTTGCGCAGGTCGGCGCGCTTGTCGTGGAGCTTCTTGCCCTTGGCCAGCCCCAGCTCGACCTTGACCCGCGCCCCGCGGAAGTACAGCTTCAGCGCCACCAGCGTGTAGCCGCGCTCGTGGACCTTGCTCGCCAGGCGCCGGATCTCGCGGGCGTGGAGCAGCAGCTTGCGCTCCCGCAGCGGCTCGTGGTTGTTGCGGTTGGCGTGGCGGTACGGCGAGATGTGGGCGCCGACGAGCCACGCCTCGCCGTCGCGCAGCTGCGCATAGGCGTCCTTGAGGCTCGCCGTCCCGTCGCGCAGCGACTTGACCTCCGAGCCGAGCAGCACCAGCCCCGCCTCGACGGTCTCCTCGACGTGGTACTCGCGCCGCGCTCGGCGGTTCACGCAGATGGTCTTGGTCGCGTCCAACCGACCTCCCGGGCGGGGGATTGTACCAGGGGTGCGCGCTCCCCGGTCTTTCGCACGATCCACCACTAGATGTAGTGGGGTGGGCCGTCCCCGGGCACTACATCTGGTGTTCACCGAACCGACACAAAAACAGCCGTGATTTCGACCACTTGGGAGATTGGATTTTCTCCCGGTTTTTCGTTGACAGCCTGGCCGGGTGGGGGTGTATTGTGGCAGAAAGTGGATCTTGTAGATCGTTTGTGGATCGCAGAGGTAGGACGCGGTGGTCGAGGAGTCTAGCGGGAGCAGTCGTTGCACCAGGTCCAGGGCCAGTTCCACTGCTCGCTGGACGCCAAGGGGCGCCTGTCGCTCCCCGCTCGCCTCAAGGAGGCCCTGCGCGGCCGACAGGAGAGCTCCCTCGTCCTCGCCTTCTACGACGGCAGCCTGCACGGCTACACCATCGACTACTGGCGCAAGCTGGAGCGCAAGGTCAGCCGCAAGCCGCTGTTCAGCCGCGAGGCGCGATCCTTCGTCCTCGGGTTCCTGGCGATGGGGGCCGAGGTCAACGTCGACAAGCTCGGACGGATCCTCGTCCCGGGTCCCCTGCGCGAGCGGGCCGGACTGGCGCGGGACGTGGTGGTGCTCTCGTACCTCGGCCAGATCGAGATCTGGGACAAGACTCGCTTTGAGGCTCGCCAGGTGAGCGAGGCCGAGGAGTTCGACTTCGAGGAGTTCGTGGGGGACCTGGCGGTCCCGCTGGACGACGACGAGGTCGATTGAGGGGGCGGCGGTGGCGGAGCGACGTCACCTGCCGGTCCTGCTGGAAGAGGCAGTGGATGCCCTCCAGGTCGCCCAGGACGGGCGCTATCTGGATGGCACGGTCGGCTGGGGTGGTCATGCAGCAGCCATCGCCCAGCGGCTGAGTACAGAGGGCTTCCTGCTGGCCCTGGATCAGGACGAGCAGGCGGTGCTCTCGGTGCGGGAACGCCTGGCGGCCTTCGGCCCCCGGGTACGGGTGATGAGGAGCAGATTCGGTCAGATGGAGGCGCAGGCCCAATACTGCGGCCACGGGGAGGGATCTTTCTCGGGGATCCTGCTGGATCTCGGGATCGGGTCCCACCAGCTGGACGATTCGGAGCGTGGGTTCTCCTTCCTGCACGACGGACCCCTGGACATGCGGTTCGACAGGTCGCGCGATGTGTCCGCCGCCGACCTGGTCAATGCGGGAACGGAAGCTGAGCTGGCGGAGCTGCTACGCAGCCAGGGAGGAGAACCCCGCGCCCGACGCATCGCTCGCGCGATCGTCCGGCGCCGGACCGAGCGGCCCTTCACCCGCACCACCGATCTCGCCGAGGTGGTCTCCCGCGCCGCAGGGGGGCGCCGTGGCAAGAAGATCCACCCGGCGACGCGCACCTTCCAGGCCCTGCGGATGGCCGTCAACGACGAGCTCGGCGAGCTGCGCGCGGTGCTGCCCCAGGCGGTGCGGCTGCTGGCCCCGGGCGGGCGCCTGGTGGTGATCAGTTTCCACTCCGTGGAGGACGCCACGGTCAAGAAGTTCATGCGGGAGGCGGAGCGTCCGTGTATCTGCCCCCCCGATCTCGGAACCTGTGTCTGCGAGCGGAAGCCGACGTTGAAGCTGGAGCGGAGGAAGGCGATCAAGCCTTCGGCGGAAGAGGTGGAGCGCAACCCGCGGGCCCGGTCGGCTCGGATGCGGGTTGCACTGCGGACGCGGAATCCCTGGCCCCCCGACCGGGCGGGGCAGGGTGCGTAGCGGCGGAGGAGGATGCAGATGGGTCTGCAGGCACGGAAGCCGGGATCGGGGGCGGCGGATATGCGCGGCGAGGCGGGCGCGGGGCGGGGGCGCTGGGCCCGCTGGGTGCCCTGGTTCGCGCTGCTGTACATCCTCGTGGCGGGGCTGTTCGTCGCGTGGGCCAAGATGGAGACGATCCAGCTGACGTACGAGGTCCACCAGCTGCGCGCCGAGCGCGGGGAGCTGCAGCGCGCGCAGCGGATCCTCGACGCCGAGCGCGCAGAGCTGCAGTCACCCGTGTACCTGACCGAACGGGCGGTGGAGCTGGGCCTCGAGGAGGCGCCCCCTGGCGTCGTGATCCGCGTGGAGTGAGAAGGGTCGAAGGGGCTTGATTGGGAGACGCGCACCGGATGAACGAACCCCGCCCCCGGGCGCCCAGGGCACCGGCCCCCACGAGACGGCCCGGGCCCAGCGCGTGGTGGCCGTCCGCGCGCGCGTACTCCTGGTCTTCTTCGGGCTCTGCTTCGGCCTGCTGATCTACCGGGTCGGGACCCTGATGGTCCTGCCCGATCCCCAGCTCGACGAGAGCATCGCCAACCAGTACGAGAGCACCGTCACGCTGCACCCCGCGCGGGGGCCGATCCTCGACCGCGACGGGCGCGAGCTGGCGGTGTCCGTGACCCTCGACTCGATCTTCGCCGATCCCGGCCTGGTGGAAGACCCGGCCGGGGCGGCGGCCCGGCTGGCGCCGGTGCTCGACCTGTCCGAGCAGGAGCTGTTGCAGGAGCTGCGTCTCGAGCGGAGGTTCGTGTGGTTGCAGCGGCAGGTCGACCCGGCCACCAGCCAGGCCGTGCAGGAGCTGGGCCTGCGCGGGGTCCGCGCCACCCCGGAGGCCAAGCGCCACTACCCCAACGGGGAGCTGGCCGGCCAGCTGATCGGGTTCGTCGGGGTCGACGGCAACGGGCTCGAGGGCCTCGAGGCGCGCTACGACGAGATCCTGATGGGGGAGAAGGAGACCTACGCGGTGCTGCGCGACGGCCGGCGGCGCAACATCACCCCCGAGGGCGTGCTGGTCAAGCGCTCCACCGAGGGCCACTCGATCCGGCTGACGATCGACCGCCAGATCCAGTTCATCGCGGAGGAGTCCCTGGACCGCGCGGTCGAGGAGTACGAGCCGCGGTCGGCGATGGCGATCGTGATGGACCCCCACACCGGCGACGTGCTGGCGATGGCCAACGCCCCGGCGTTCGATCCGAACCACTTCCGGGACTTCGACCGCGCGACGTACCGCAACCACGCGATCAGCGACACCTTCGAGCCGGGCTCGACGATGAAGCCGTTCCTGATCGCGGCGGCGCTGGACGCCGGCGTGGTCGCCCCCGGCGAGCTGATCGACTGCGAGGGCGGCGCCTACCGCATCGGGCGCAACACGATCCACGACACCCACGCCTACGACGATCTGACGCTGGAGGAGGTGCTGCAGGTCTCGAGCAACATCGGCTCGGCCAAGATCGCCGATCGCATGGGCGCCGAGGCGCTTCACGCGGCGCTCGTCGGCGCCGGCTTCGGGCGCCGCTCGGGGATCGACCTGACGGCGGAAGGGGGCGGGATCCTGCGCGACTGGCGCAGCTGGCGCCGCATCGGGCTGGCGACCCACGCCTTCGGCCAGGGGGTCTCGGTGACCGGGATCCAGCTGGCCGCGGCGCTGTCTGCGATCGCCAACGGCGGCACGCTCCACCAGCCGCGGATCATCGAAGAGATCCGCGACCGAGACGGGGTGCTGGTCGACGCCCCCGAGCCGGTGGTCGTCGACCGCGTGTTCGCGGCCGACAGCGCCGAGGCGGTTCGCGCGATGATGGGGCTGGTGGTCCAGGAGGGCGGGACCGGGACGCGGGCGCGCCTGGACCACTACTCCTGCGGCGGCAAGACCGGCACGGCGCAGAAGGTCAACACCGAGACCGGCCGCTACGACCGCACGATGTGGGTCAGCTCGTTCATCGGCTTCGCGCCGCTGGAGAACCCGCGGGTGGTGGTCGTCGTGGTGGTCGACGAGCCCCACGGCGCGCACTACGGCGGCACGGTCGCCGGGCCGGTGTTCAAGGAGATCGCGACCCGCAGCCTGCACGTGCTGGGCGTGCCCCCGATGGAGACGTCGTTCGCCGAGCTCCCGCTCGCCCCGCTCGAGCTGCCCGACGCGCCCCCGGACCCGGCGGCGCCGGCGCCGCCCGAGGAGCTCGCCGCGGCCGAGGGGGGCTCGCTGGCGATGTCGGTGGAGGAGCTGACCGACGGGGTCCACCCCGACCAGCTGATGCCGGATCTGAGCGGGATGACGGTCCGCTCCGCGCTGCGCGCGCTGGGC
>CAZOYV010000100.1:0-4504 GCA_964584075.1 uncultured Rickettsiales bacterium
GGCATCCACAAGCGGGGCGCGGGGCTGGGGCCGGCCACGGCCTTTCTGTACTCGGGCCCCGCGATCAACGTGCTGGCCATCGTGCTGACCGCCCGCGTGCTGGGCGTCGAGCTCGGCGTCGCCCGGGCCATCGGTGCGATCCTGTTCTCGGTGGTCATCGGGCTGGTGATGCAGTTCCTGTTTCGCAAGGAGGAGGCGGCCCGAGTCGACGAGGGAGGCTTCGCTCTCCCCGGCGCGGAGGATGGCGGCCGCAAGCCGTGGCAGGACATCGTCTATTTCGGGGCGATGGTCATGATCCTGGTGTTCGCCAACTGGGGGCGGCCCCAGGACGGTGACACCGGAATCTGGGCGGCCATCTTCGCGGCCAAGTGGGTCGTAACCGGCGTGTTCGCGGTGGTGCTGGCCGTGGCCGTGGTCGCCTGGTTCTCCCGCGACGAGCTGTCCGAGTGGGTGGACAACACCTGGACCTTCGCCAAGCAGATCCTGCCGCTGCTGTTCGCCGGGGTGCTGGTGGCGGGGTTCCTGCTGGGCAGCCCCGAGGGTGGCCAGGGGGTGATCCCCGACGCCTGGGTCGAGTCGATGGTCGGCGGCAACTCGCTGTGGGCCAACCTGTTTGCCTCGGTGGCCGGGGCGCTGATGTACTTCGCCACGCTCACCGAGGTGCCGATCCTCGAGGGGCTGATGCGGTCGGGCATGGGCAAGGGGCCGGCCCTGGCCCTGCTGCTGGCCGGGCCTGCGCTGTCGCTGCCGAACATGCTGGTGATCCACTCGGTGCTGGGGACCAAGAAGACCGCGGCGTTCATCGTGCTGGTGATCGCGCTGTCCACCGTGGCCGGGTTGATCTACGGCGCCGTGCTGCCGGGGTAGGAGACGATGGAAGGACTGGTCGAGAACGCTGGCACGTACATCCAGACCAACCCCTGGCTGGCGCTGGTGGCGGTGTTCGTCGGCGGGATGCTCACGGCGTCCAACCCCTGCGTGCTGGCGATGATCCCGCTGATGATGAGCTTCGTCGTCGGGCGGGGCGACCAGCAGACTGGCGTGCTGCGGGCCTTCCTGTACTCGGTGCTGTTCGTGGCCGGGTTGGCGATCACGTTCACCGCCCTGGGCATGATCGCCGCCCTCGCCGGCTCGATGTACGGCGACGTGTCCGGGGTCTGGAACTGGATCGTCGCCGCGGTCTGCCTGGTGATGGGGCTGCACCTGATGGGGGTGCTGAAGTTCACCATCCCGATGCCGGTCAAGATCCAGCCCAAGGTCCGCGGCCCGGTGGGGGCGCTGCTGCTAGGGCTGCTCTTCGGCGTCGTCTCGACGCCCTGCGCGGCACCGATCCTGGTGGTGTTGCTGACCTACCTGGCCGGGTCGGGTGCGTCGATCCCCTACGGCGGCCTGCTGCTGCTGGTCTATGCCCTGGGACACAGCGTACTGATCCTGATCGCCGGCACCTCCATGGGGCTGGCCCAGAAGATCCTGGAGTCCAAGCGGATGACCCGCGCCACCGACGTCCTGCGGCGAGCGGCGGGGGTGGTGATCATCCTCGTGGGGACGTTCTTCGCCTACGAGGGCATCGTGGCGTGAGCCGGTCGCCGCGCCAGTCGCGGGGGCCAAGGGAGGCAAGATGGAGGTCAAGGTACTGGGACCCGGCTGCATGAAGTGCAACAAGCTGTACGAGGAGGCCCGCAAGGCCATCGACGAGGCCGGCGTGGACGCCACGCTGGAGAAGGTCGAGGGCATCAACGAGATCGCCGGTTACGGGGTGATGTTCACTCCGGCGCTGGTCATCGACGGCGAGGTCAAGAGCAGCGGTTCGGTGCTCAAGGCGGCCAAGATTGCGGCCTTGTTGCGAGAGGCGGCGAAGTGATGCGGGGCGCGATGTCGAGGCGATGGGTGCCAGTGTCGGGGGTTGCGGTCCTGTTGCTGGGTTTGGCATTCGCCGCCTGCGGCGGTGAGCAGGCCACGGCCGAGCCAGCCACCTCCGGCGCGCCGGCCGAGAACGCAACCGAGCCAGCCGCACCACCCTCCGAGGCCCGGGCCGCCGTGGCGAAGATCGTGTTCATCGATCAAGAGGTGTGCTGCAGGTGCACCCGCGAGCGCATCGACAACACCTGGGCCGAGTTGACCAAGGCCCTCGAGGGCGGAACCGAGGTGCCCGTGGAACGTATCCACGGCGACTCGCAGGAGGCGCAGACCAAGCCGTACCTGGACATGCGCCCGCTGATGGTGGCGCCGGGGCTATACTTCCTCGACGCCGAGGGCGGGCTGGTCGAGATGCTCCAGGGCGAACTCAGCGAGGGGCAGATCGCGGCGGTGTTACGGTGACTCGGAGCCACCACGATCGCGGCATGCTGAAGTGGTGTCGCGACAGCGAGGACGTGGAGCACCACACGCCATGAGACTCCGCTTCCATCGAGCCGAGCTGGCGGGGTCGCTGGGCGACCTCGGGACGCTCCTTCCGCTGGCGTTCGGGATGATCCTGATCAACGGCCTGGACGCCACGACGATCTTCTTGACCATCGGCCTGTTCTACATCCTGTCCGGGCTGTACTTCGGGGTCACCGTCCCCGTCCAGCCGATGAAGGTGATCAGCGCGTACGCCATCGCCAGCGCCATGACGCCGGGGGAGATCTCGGCCGCGGGGTTGTGGATGGGTGTGTTCTTGCTGGTGCTCGGGGTCACGGGGGCCATGAACCTGGTGCAGAGGCTCGTCCCGAAGGCGACAATCCGCGGTGTGCAGCTGGTCACCGGCGTGCTGCTGTTCACCGAGGGGCTCAAGTTCATGCTCGGCCGGACGAGCCTGCAGGTGGCCGCCGGGCACGTCGAGCCACTCCTCGGGATCGACGCCCTGGGACCGCTGCCCATCGGGATCGTGCTGGGCGTCTTGGCCACCGCGGTGATCCTCCTGCTGCTGGAGAATCGCGTCGCGCCCGCCGCCCTCGTGGTCATCCTCGGCGGGGTCGTCGCCGGGCTCGCGCTGGGGGGCTGGCGGGAGCTGCTGGACTTCACACCCGGGCTGAACCTGCCGCGGCCGCTGCCGTTCGGGATCCCCCCCGCGTCGGTCTTCCTCGTCGGGCTCACGGCCCTGGCGCTGCCCCAGCTGCCGATGACCATCGGCAACGCGGTCGTCGCCCAGGCCGACCTGACGCGGGAGTACTTCGGCGAGGAGGCGTCGCGCCGCAGCTCGCCTCGCGCGCTCGCGATCTCGATGGGGCTGGTCAACCTCGTCACGGCCGTGTTCGGCGGCATGCCGCTGTGCCACGGAGCGGGGGGGCTGGCGGCCCACTACCGCTTCGGCGCCAGGACCGCCGGTTCCAACCTGATGATCGGCGGCCTGTTCCTCGGAGCCGGGCTGTTCCTGGGGGCGCAGGCGATGGCCGTGTTCGGCCTGCTGCCGCTGTCGGTTCTCGGGGCCTTGCTGTGCTTCGCGGGGGCCCAGCTGGCGATGATGATCCTCGACATCGAGGACCGCCGCGACCTGTTCGTGGTCGTGGCCATGCTGGGGATCTCGCTCGTATCCAACCTGGCGGTCGGGTTCGGGATCGGCATCGTCGTGGCCTACCTGTTCCGCTACACGAAGATGAAGGTCTGACATGAGAGACGTCACCACGAGAGATCAGGAAAGCTCTGTGAGCTGTCCGACCATCGGCGTGATCCGATCGCCGTTCCATGAGCAGGCCGGGACCCCGATCCAGCCCGTATACGCGGCCGACGCGGTGGGGGAGGTGGAGGTCCTGCCCGAGTACCAGCCTGCGTTGCGGGACCTCGACGGCTTCGATCGCATCTGGCTGCTCTACCAGTTCCACCGCGCCGGGGCCTATCAACCACGGGTGGTTCCGTTCCGCGACAACGAACCCCGCGGCCTGTTCGCCACGCGGGCGCCAACCCGTCCCATCCCCATCGGCCTGTCGGTGGTCGAGTTGCTCTCGATCGAGCGCAACGTGTTGCGAGTCCGTGGCATCGACGTCCTCGACGGCACGCCCCTGCTCGACATCAAGCCGTACGTCCCCGCGTTCGATGCACACCCCGGCTCGAGGGCCGGTTGGTTCGACGAGCAGCGCGAGGACCGCCGGGAAGCGGACGGCCGGTTTCACGGTTCCACCTGAGGCGGGTTCCCGACCGCTTCCCCGCGCAAGAAGTGCACTGCCGCGCCGGCTACCGCTGCGCAAGGATTGCACAGCGCGCGACGACGAGGTGGCGATAGGCCCCCTGCTCGAACGCCGTCGCGAGGATGGCACGTCCTGTGCAAGTCGCACGGATGGAAGCGAGAACGGCACCGTCGCGCAGGCGGGCCTAACCAGGAGGTGGTGTGATGTCCATGTCGAGGTTGTTTTCCGTGATCTTGTTGCTCGCCGGGCTGGTGTACGGGATCGCCGGGTGCGAGGGGATCGATCCGGCCGACCTGGCCGAGCAGGCGCTGAGCGACGAGGGGGAGGCCAGTATCGAGGGTGAAGCTTCAGAGACCCCCTGTCCCTGCGGCGAGGACTGCCCGCGTGCGGACGCCGAGGGC
>CAZOYV010000100.1:4604-26420 GCA_964584075.1 uncultured Rickettsiales bacterium
AACTGCGGCTGCGGCGGCCATGGCGACGGCGAGGGCTGCCCGCACGCGAACGCCGAGGGCAACTGCGGCTGCGGCGGCCATGGCGACGGCGAGGGCTGCCCGCACGCGAACGCCGGGGGTGACTGCGGCCACGGCGACGGACCGCGTTGAACGTCTCCGCTGCTCGCTCGATGGGGCCCCCGGATTCCGCTCCCCATTCCGCCGGCAGCCACGAACGTTGCTAGACTCCGGTGGAGGGGTTCGCGATGCACGACCGGCCCCACCTCGGGCTACTTCTCCAGGCGGCGATGACCGTCGGGCTGGCGCTGCTGATCGTCGTGCTCGCCCGGGGCGTGCTGGTGCAGGTCGATCGCGCGGCCGAGGAGCGGGCGCTGACCCTGGCTCGCACGGTCGTGCGGGCGATCGAGGGCCTGGTCCGGCACGGTCCCGACCAGGAGGGACGAGCCTGGGGCATCCTCGACGAGGTGGCGCGCGACCCCGAGGTGTGCTCGGTGGGGATCGTCGCCTTGGGGGGCGAGACCCTCGTATCGCGGGGCGACCCGGTGCCGCTCGTCCCGTCCCTCCCCGGCTCGGAGGAGGTCCGAACCGAACCCGGACGGCTGGTCGCGTCGATCCCGCTCGAGATCCGGCCGGGATGCCTCGCCACGGACGGTTGCCGCTGCGGCACGGGCGGTTGCCCGTGCGGCGAGGCCGGGGAATGGTCCGTGCCGGCGGGCCGCTACCAGCTCGTGCTGGTGCTCGACCGCGCCGGCGCGGAGCGGGTGCGGTTCCCGGTCTTTGCCGTGGCGGCCCTCGGAGTGCTCCTCCTCGCCGCCCTGCTGGCCGTCTCCACGCTGCTGTCGCGTTCCCTCGCCGCGCGGGAGCGCCTGGCGCGCGACGTCGCGATCGAGCAGCAGCGGCGACGCGATCTCGAGTCGCTGAGCTTGCTCGCGGCGGGGCTAGCCCACGAGATCCGCAACCCGCTCGGTGCGATTCGCGGGTGGGCGCAGATGCTGCACGAGCAGTCCGCGGACGATGCGTCACGGGATCGCGCGGCGCTGATGCTCGGCGATCTCGATCGCATCGCTGAACGGGTCGAGGAGTTCCTCGGCTTCGCCCGCAAGCGGCACGTCGAGCCCCGTCCCGTCGATCTCGGTGTGCTGGCGCGCGGGACGGCCGCGCTGCTCCAACCGGACGCGGAGTCCGCGGGGATCGCGCTGTCGGTCGCCGCCCCGGAGCCGCCGGTCGTGATCGCCGGCGACGCCGCACAGCTCAAGGAGGTGCTGCTCAACCTGACGCTCAACGCGCTCGACGCGTGCGACCGCGGAGGGCACGTCGCGATCGAGGTCGGACCCGGCCGGGAGGGTGCGACGGTCACGGTCACCGACGACGGCCACGGGATCCGCCCCGAGGATCGATCCCGCCTGTTCGAGCCGTACTTCACGACCAAGCAACGTGGCAGCGGGCTCGGGCTGGCGATCTCGCGGCGCATCGCCGAGGATCACTGTGCCGTGCTCACGGTGGAGAACGCCCCGGTGCGGGGGGCCGTGGCCCGGCTCGTGTTCCCGCCCGGCGGGCTGGAGGGTGCGCCGTGACCCGCGTATTGATCGTCGACGACGATCCCGCCTTCCGCGAGATGCTCGCGGCCGCGGTCGGTGGTGCGGGGTACACCGCCCGGACCGCGGCCAGCGGCGAGGAGGCGCTGGCCGCGGCCGAGCGCGAGATCCCCGATCTCGTCTTCCTCGACCAGCGGATGGGGGTGCGCGCGCTCAGCGGACTGCAGACCCTCTCCGCCCTCCACGACGCCTGCGGCGAGCTGCCGGTGGTGATGGTCACGGCCTACGGCGATGTCCAGACCGCGGTGGCGGCGATGAAGGCCGGTGCCCTGGACTTCGTCGAAAAACCGCTCGATCTGGCGGAGGTGCGGCGCATCCTCGGCGATGTGCTCGGGCCGCGGGACAAGGAGAGAGCGGCCGTCACCCGCCAGGCCTTCGGCGGCATCGTGCCGGCGACCGACGCGATGCAGCGGGCGCTCGATCTGCTCGACGCGGCCGCGCGCTCCGAGGCGCCGGTGCTCGTCACGGGGGAGAGCGGGACGGGAAAGGAGCTCGCCGCCGTGTTCGTCCACGAGCGGAGCGCGCGGCGCGGCCAGAAGCTGATACGGGTCAACTGCGCCGCCATCCCGTCCGGCCTGCTCGAGGCCGAGATGTTCGGCCACGCGGCCGGCGCCTTCACGGGCGCGGTACACGCTCGCGAGGGGCTCTTCGCGGAGGCATCGGGCGGAACGCTGCTGCTCGACGAGATCGCCGAGATGGACGCCGGGCTGCAGGCCAAGCTGCTGCGGGTGCTGCAGCACAAGGAGTACCAGGTCGTCGGCAGCAACCGCACCTGCGGAGCAGACGCGCGCATCATCGCCAGCACCAACCGTCCGATCCCACAAGCCATCCGCTCCGGCGCCCTGCGCGAGGATCTCTACTACCGGCTCGCGGTCTTCGAGGTCCCGCTGCCGCCGTTGCGGGAGCGTGGCGCCGACGTCCTGCCCCTGGCAAGACGCCTGCTCGGCGAGCTCGCTGGCGACCGGCCGCGCCGCCTGTCCGAGGAGGCCGAGTCGGCCCTGCTCGCCCACCACTGGCCGGGCAACGTCCGCGAGCTGCGCAACGCGCTCGAGCGCGCGGCGATCCTCGCCCGCGGCGGTGTGATCCGGCCCGAGCACATGCCACCGACGCTGACGGCAGGGCGTTCGCCCCGGGCCGGGTCCACCCCTGCGGCCGTCCCGCGGGCCGGCACGTCGGTGCACGAGATAGAGCGTGCCCTGATCGCGGAGACGCTCGCCGCGACCGGCGGCAACCGGACCCGGGCCGCCGAGTCGCTCGGGATGAGCCGCCGCGCCCTGCAGTACAAGCTCAAGCGGTACGGGCTCGGCGATCCCGATGCGGAGCCCGGCGAGCAGGGATGATCGAGCCACGGCGCTGGCCCGGCGCAGGCTGATTTCGGCGGTTCGTCCGCGCTCGGGTAGCGAGATCCTCGCCGGGGTTTCCCCTGTCTTGCTGAGCGAGCAAGGAATGGTCCGATCAGGATGCATGTCGAGCCCGATAGTTGTGTTTGCAACTAGTTCCTGGTATCCAGGCACGGTGGAACCCATCGAGCCCAGGGACGTAGAGGCCGGCGCGCAGCGTCTGCGGGGTGCATTCCAGCGCCTGATCCGTCGCTCCGGTCTGCTGGATCTGTCCCGTACCCCCTGCGGTCAGCCGGTCGCCGTGTCACACGCCCATGCCCTGATGGAGCTGATGCGCTGCCCGGGCATGACCCAGGGGGAGCTGGCCTGCACCCTGGGGCTGAGCAAGAGCGCGCTGAGCCGCCTGGCCGCGGCGCTCGAGCGGCGCGGGTGGATCCAGCGCCGCTCCGACGACGAGGACCGCCGGATCCGCCGGCTGACCCTGACCGCGCGGGGGCGTGAGGTGGCCGGTCGCGTCGATCAGGCCAGCCTCGTCCGGTTCGCGGCCATCCTCGAGGGGATTCCCCCCGAGACACGGGAGCAGGTGCTGGAGGTGCTGGAACTCCTGCGGCAGGCCATTCCCGCCCCGGCGGAAGAGGAGGTACGGCGATGAGACGCTCCACCACGGGCGGCCGGATGGTGTGTGCCGCTGCCACCATCCGCCCCGCGTTGCGATCGACGTGGCCGGTCGCGCTGGTCCTGGGGATCGTTCTGTGGTTCCCACACCCCGCCCGGCCGGTCCCACCGGCCGAGGACGACGGGGTTGCGCCGCCGACCGCCAGGTCCACGGACGTGCGCGCGGAGCTGCCGAATGCGGAGCTGCCGGAAGAGGTCCTGACTCTCGAGCGGGCGCTGGACATCGCGCTGGCCAACAGCCCGGGCGTGGCCGCGGGCGGCTGGGAGGTCGAGGCCGCCCGTGCCCGGACGCGGCAGGCCTCCGCCGAGCGCTGGCCGTCCCTCGATCTCGACGCGGCGTACCGGCACCACTGGCACGAGGAGCGCCTGGTTCCGGCTCGCGAGCCCGAGGCGTTCGTCACCTCGCACGACCTCTTCTCCGGAGACGTCGTGTTGACCGTCCCGTTGCTCTCGGGGGGGCGCGTGGTGGAATCGGTGGCGGCTGCCGACCTGCTGGCCCGCGCCGCGGAGCAGCGCCTCGCTCGCACGCGCGAGGAGCTCGCCTTCGACGTCGCAAGCACGTTCTACGCGATCCTGGGGCAGCGCCAGCTCGTGGCGGCGATCGAGCACTCCCGCGACGCCGTGACCGAGCACCTGCACCAGACCGAGCTGCTGATCGAGGCGCGCAAGGCGGCCCGTGTCGACCGGCTCAACCTCGAGGTCCGGCTCGCCGACCTGGAGCGCCGCCTGATCGAGCAACGCGGCGTGCACGAGATCCACGAGCTGCTCCTGCTGCGGTTGCTTGGATTCGAGGCCATGCCGCCCGGCGGACTGCGGATCGAGGGGAGCCTCGAGGCGGTCGATATAGACCTCGATCGCGAGCAGCTTCGCGCCGCGGCCATCGAGGCGAGGCCCGACATCGCCGAGCTAACGCTGGCCATCGAGGCCCAGTCCCGGGCGGTGAGAGTGGCGCGATCCGCGTACTGGCCCGAGGTGGCGGCTCGGGGCACCTACGGCGGACGGCTGAGCACCGAGGGCGAGACCGCCGATCTCGGCTACGCCGGCGTCGGGCTGTCCATGCCCGTGCTCACCGGGTTGCGAACCCCGGCGCGCGTCAGCGAGGAGCAGGCCACGTTGCGGAGCCTGCAGGAGCGCAAGCGCGGGTGGGTGCTGGCGGTCCAGCAGGAGGTCGACTCGGCCATCATCGAGGTCGAGTCCGCGATGGCGGCCGTGCGGGCGACCGGGGCCTCCATCACC
The DNA here is from genome assembly GCA_964584075.1 of uncultured Rickettsiales bacterium. Taxonomy (GTDB): domain Bacteria; phylum Myxococcota_A; class UBA796; order UBA9615; family CAYRNR01; genus CAZOYV01. The sequence goes on from CAZOYV010000100.1 coordinate 9,451, forward strand.
GGGGCCGAGGAGAGCCTGCGCATCGCGCGCGACGAAGCGGCGCTCGGGCGAGCGACGGCGATGGACGTACTGGACGCCCAGTCGGCCCTGCTGCTCGCCGAGACCACCTACGCCGGGGCCCTCGTCGATCTGCACACCGCCCTCGCCAGGCTCGAGCTGGCCACCGGGAGCACGTCGTGATGCCGGGGTTCTCTCGTTCTGGTCGTGTCGCGGCGTTCGCTGGCACGCGGTCCTTGCCCGGGCTGGCCCTGCTGGTGTTGGGGCTGGCCCTGCTGGCGCCGGGGTTGGCCGGGTGTGGCAGGGGGGACGCGCCGCAGTCCGGCCAGGAGGGGCGGCAGCCCGCGGTGGCGGTCGAGGCTGTGCAGGTGGCGACCCTGGCTGACCGGCTGGAGCTGACGGGGTCGATCGAGCCCACCCGGGTGGCCAGGATGGCCTCGCCAGTGGAGGGGCCTGTCGTCGCCTGCCCGGTGCGCGAGGGCGACCGCGTCCAGGGCGGTACGGTCGTGGCTCGCCTCGGCCGCGCCCGGGGCGACGATGCGGCCGCAGCAGCGGCCGGGGTGGAGCTGGAGCGCGAGGAGCAAGATCTGGCACGTATCGAGGCGCTGGTCGAGAGCGGGGCGCTGCCCGGAGAGGACCTGGACGAGGCCCGGGTGCGTGTGAGCGACGCCCGCGCCCGGATCGAGCAGGCCACCGAGCGGCTCGCCGACTACCGCGTCACGGCCGCCTGGAGCGGCGTGGTCAGCCGCGTCCACGTGGCGGTGGGCGACTTCGTCGCGGCCCGCGCGCCGCTGGTCGAGCTGTTCGATCCCGCGAGCCTCGTGCTGCGCTTCGCGGTCCCCGAGGACCGGGCGGTCCAGGTCGTCGAGGGCGGGCTCGTCGACTGCGAGCTGGACGCCCATCCCGGACGACGGTTCACCGCCTCGATCACGCGCGTCTACCCCGACATCGACCGGCAGTCCCACACGCGCACCGTCGAGGCGACCCTCGACGCCGCCGTGGAGCTGATGCCGGGGATGTTCGCCCGCCTGCAGCTCACCGTGGCCTCGGCGCCGGACGCACTCGTCGTCCCGGAAGAGGCCATCGTCCACACCGGCGGCCAGACCGCGCTGTTCGTCGTCGGCCCGGAGGGCACGGCCGAGCGACGCACCGTCCGGACCGGCATCGAGGACGGCGGACGGGTCCAGATCCTGGAGGGCGTCGCGGAGGGGGAGCGGGTCGCGACCGCGGGCCACAACCGGCTTCGCGACGGCGCGAAGGTGCGCATCGCCGGGCCGGGTGGAGGACAGGACGGTGGCCATACCGCAGGGGGAGAGCGGTCACCGGAGAATCGCCCGTGACCCCCACCGCCCTGGCCGTCCGCTACAAGGTCGCCACGGCCGCCGTCACGTGCGCCCTGGTCGTGCTGGGGCTGCTCTCGCTGATGTCGCTACCGGTGGACTTCCTGCCCGACATCGCCTACCCGCTGATCAAGGTCCACATCTGGTGGCAAGGCGCCACCCCCGAGGAGATCGAGGAGCACGTCGCCGAGGTCGTCGAGCGGGAGATGGCCTCGGTCGAAGGCCTGGATTACCTCGAGTCCTCCTCGATCGAGGGGAGCTATACGCTCCAGGTCAACTTCCGCTACGGCGTCGACGACGACGTGGCGTTCCAGGACACCCAGGCCGCCATGGCCCGGGCGGCCCGGCACCTCCCCGCGGACATCGACGCGCCCGTAGTGATCAAGGCCGATCCGCAGCAGCTGCCCGTGGTCGAGCTGACGGTGCGGTCCTCCCAGTGGGATCTCGTGGAGCTCCGGGACTGGACGGAGAACTGGCTGGCCGATCGCGTGCTGGCGGTCCCCGGGGTTGCCGGCGCCGAGCCCGTGGGCGGGCTGAGGCGGGAGATTCGGGTCCACCTGGATCCGCACGAGCTCGACAAGCACGCGATCGGGGTCGCGGACGTCCAGGCCGCCCTCACCCGGGCCAACGTAGAGATGTCCGGCGGGAGGGTCTACGCGGGATCGCGCGAGCTAATCGTCCGGACCCCGGGGGAGCTAACCTCCCTCGACGAGATCCGCTCGGTGGTGGTCGCGGACCACGGCCTGGCCAAAGTCTACCTGCGCGACCTGGCCGAGGTCGTCGACGCGCACGAGGAGACGCGGATCATCACCCGGATCGACTCGGAGCCCTGCGTCAAGCTCAGCGTCCAGAAGCAGCCGGACGCCAACACCGTCGAGGTGGACGAGGCGCTGGGCCGCCGGCTGGCCGAGCTCGAGCAGGCCATCCCCGAGCACGTGTCGCTGGGCATGGTGGAGAGCCAGGCGGCCTACGTGGACAGCGCCCTGTCCGAGGTGGAGACGGCCGCGCTGCAGGCCGGCCTGATCGTGCTGGTCGTCACGGCCCTGTTCCTCGGCAGCCTCCGGCAGGCCCTGGTCCTGGTGATCGCGCTGCCCGTGACGCTGGTCACCAACTTCACCCTGATGCGCCTGGGGGGCTTCTCGATCAACGTCTTCACCCTCGCCGGGATCGTGATCGCGCTGGGCGTGCTGCTCGACAACGCGATCGTGGTGATCGAGAACATCTCGCGTCACCGGGAGGCAGGCGACGGAGACCCCGACGAGCACGCCGTGCGCGCGACCGGCCAGGTCGCCCGGGCCGTGGTCGCCGGCACGCTGACGCTGCTGGCGCTGTTCGTGCCCTACCTGTTCGTCTCGGGGCTCACCAGCCTGCTGTTCCGCGAGCTGATCCTCGTGGTGGCGGGCGTGGTCGTGGTCAGCCTGGTGTGCTCGCTGACGCTGGTGCCGGTGCTGGGATCCGTGCTGCTGCGCGGCCGCGCACCGGACCGACGCTCGCGCTGGGGCCAGCGCCTACGGGACGGGTACGGCCGCGCCGTGGACCGGTGCCTGCGCCGCCGCTGGGCGGTGCTGGCGGCCTTCGGGGGCCTGACGGCGCTCGCGGCGCTGCTGCTGCCCTCGGTGGGCAGCGAGTTCCTGCCCAACCTCGACGACGGCCGGGTGATGGTCAAGGTCAAGCTGCCCACCGGCACCTCGCTGGAACAGACCGACCTCCTGCTGGCGCGGATCGAGGAGAAGCTCCGCGACGACCACTTGATCGAGAGCGCCTTCACGCTGGCCGGCGCGAAGGTCTGGGGTCTGTACACGTTCGAGGTGGCCAACGAGGGGGAGATCGACATCCAGCTCGTCGGGACCGACCGGCGGGACATCAGCACCGAGGACTACATCCACCGCCTCAAAAAAACCCTTACTGGCGTGGCGCCGCCGGGCGGCATGGTGATGGTCCGGCAGATGCGCATCAAGGGCATCCGCAAGATGGGTGAGTCGGACATCGAGGTACAGGTCCGTGGCCCGGATCTGCCCGCGCTATATGCGCTGGCGGGCCAGGCCGTGCGTATCGCGCAGGACAGCCCCTCCCTCACCAACGTCCACCTCGGGATGGACCTGACCAAGCCCGAGCTGCTCGTGCACGTCGACCGCGCCCGGGCGCAGGAGCTGGGGCTCTCGATGCTCGATGTGGCGACCACGCTGCGCGCCCTGCTCCATGGCACCGTAGCGACCCGGTTCCAGGACGGCGACGATCTGGTCGACATCCGGCTCCGCGTACCCGAGGAGGCGCTACGCGGCAAGCACGACGTGGAAGCCCTGGTCCTCTCGACCGCCGGTGGAAAGCCGGTCCGGCTATACGAGATCGCCACGGTCGCCGAGGGGGCCGGACCCGTGGAGATCGTCCGCGAGGATCAGGTCCGGCAGGTCGTGGTCCAGGCCGACGCCTGGAACGCCAGCGTGGGTAAGGCGTTGCGCGACCTGACCGCCAGCCTCGACGCGATGGACCTGCCGGTGGGGTACGAGATCGACTATGGCGGCAAGGCCCGGCTGATGGAGGACCTGTCCCGGCTCGCGCTGAGCATCTTCGGGCTCGCCGTGTTCCTCGCCGCAGTCGTCCTCGCCGTGCAGTTCGACAACCTCCGGTACCCCTGGATGATCCTCTGTTGCCTCCCCGCGAGCGCGGCAGGTTTGGTCTTCGCCTTGTGGGCCAGCGACCTCGCCCTCGGAGCAACCGTTCTGGTCGGGCTGCTGCTCGTGGTCGCCGCCACGGTCAACGACGGCGTACTGCTCTTCACCCTGGCGGACGAGATCCGCACAGGCTCACCGTCGCCCGGCGCGGGCGAAGCGGTGCGGGCCGCCGCCATCCGGCGCCTGCGACCGCGGGTGATGACCACCGCTACCACCATCGCCGGGCTGCTGCCCCTGGCCATCCACGCCAGCGCTGGTGGCGGGATGCTCCGCCCCATGGCCGTGGGCGCCATCGGGGGCCTGCTGATGGAGATCCCCGTCGCCCTGTTCCTGATGCCCGGCCTCTACGTGATGTTCAGCCGGTCGAAGGATCGCACCCGCAACGGCTCGATGTCATTTCCGCCGGGATGAGGGCGCGGGGGCGGGGCGGAGCTGCCGATGGAATGTCCGGCGACAGGAGGGGGTCACAAAGGTCTCGTCCATCAAGCCGCAGGGAGTGTTGCCGGATCGGGGTCAGAAGGCCGGGTCGATTCCGGGGTCGAAACCAGATGGTTTCGGCGCGCAGGCGAGCCAAGAGGTATGCTGACCGCGTCTACGTGGCGGTCGCTAGTGCCGCCCTTTTCAGGCCGCATCGCCCGCCACGGGCGCTTCGGTTATGTCAACGCCCGCAGGAGCCCAGCGCATGGCCGACAACCGAGACCCCCGAATCTCCGAGATCTTCTACTACTTCGAGGAGCATACGGACATCAAGAATGGCCGAACCGTCGGCCGCAAGATTGGTGTAGTCCAGGAGATCCTGGTGAAGAAGCTCCTCCGGCAGGAACAAGCAATCCGCGACTGCATGATCTACGAGCCGCGTCTCGCAGGGAAGTCAGGCGCGACCCACAAGGTCGAGTTCGTCCTGTTCCGCCCTCTCTTGGTTGCTGCGTTGCTGGCCGGGCAATCGGTGCGCCTACGTCCGCCCGAACTACAGGTCACTGCCAAGAAGGTTGATACCGGACGTGGCAAGGCCAGGGTGAGCGTACTCACCGGTGAAGGTGAGCAATCCGTCACCCTCGCACCTGACGGCTCCTTCACCGTCGAGGCGGTGCATGATGGCAGCTCTCGTACCATCTTCATCAAGCTCGTTCAGATTGACGGCGACACCGCCAGGGTCGCGGTCCTCGACGGTGGGAATCCCCTCGCGTCGCTCGAAAGCAAACGCGTTGGAGCGCAGAGGTTCTCCAGCACCAAAAAACTCGGAAGCGGGATCCAGACCATCGAGAAGGCGAAGCAGACCTCCCTGGTGGCCATCGACTTCGACATTCGCTACAACCAGGGAATGCTCGTCCTTGGCAACGCCGAGGACCAACGTCCGTTTCGGAGCTTCGCCCTGCTTGGGAACGGCGTGCATTGGACCGACCACGACTTGGCGGTCCTGTCCACCTACGTTGACTTCACATTCCTCGTGCGAGACACGGCGATTATCGGATACGCAGATTATGTGCGCAAAAAAGCGGGGAAAGCGAATCAGAGTTTCTTCAACTACTTCATGTCGTACTTCAACGGGATGACCAGGACCCCAGACGACAGTTTCCTGGTAACTGACGAAGACTTCGAGCTACTGCGACCAGCGACGGGCCCTGCCGCCGGAGGCAGCCTTCGAGAACTCGTCATTAGGCAAATTCCCGACTATCAGGTTGCGGTGAAACCGCGCTGATGCGGCTCTCTTTCGGCCACATCGAACACGAGTACTCCATCTCGCTTCTCGGCTGCCGCTCCGTGGTAGTCCGCCCGGTGGGCATAGGCATATTTGCCGGTTCCGTAGTGAGTTGTCCGAAGCATTGTTCTGACCAATCTGAAGCCTGAACGCTGCATGCTCTCGGTGAACTGGTCGAGAACTGGAAGCAACTTGCCTTTGATCGTGCAGTCGCCGATCACGACCGCCACTCTCGCAGTAGGAGAGAGGAAGGGCTTCAACCTCGCATAGGAGGTCGTGAGGTCGACGTAGTAGGCCTCGATTACGGCCGGGCTTGCGGGCCAGGCCTTTACCTGCGAATTTCGAAGTTCCTTGTAGGTCCAGTCTCCGCCGAGTTCCACCTCAAAGCCTTCCGTCCAGAGGTACTCCAAGCGATAGACAGGAATGTAGTCGAAGCAATTTAAGTAGGGAGGGTGGGAAACGACCAAGCCAACACGCCCCCGATAGCTGGACAGAGCCTCTTCTGGAGTCCTGGCGTCACAGGCCACGGCCCTTGCGGGGGGGCTTCCGCTCACGTAGAGGTGATACTCCGCGAGCCTGGCGAGCATGTCGTCGATCTTCTTCGCGAATGCCTGCCAGACGGCACGCGGGCGCTTCTTGGCGTTGATGTGAGGCCTAACCTCACCGTCATACGCCCGCGATACTCGCCGAATGATCGCGAAGAACGCCAGCGATAGGAGCTGCCGGACGTTGTCGGCAGGAAGAGTCAGAATCGCGGCGCGTAGATTCGCAAGATCTCGATTCGCCTCCTCCGTGAACCACTTCTCGTAGTCGCGGCCTTCGGGGCACGTCGCCAAGCCCTCGTTGAGCTTCTCGAATACCTGCTCCATCGCCCGCTTGACCGCCGGGTGATCGACATTGGTGTCCACCTTGACTCGGGCCGCCAGGACCGCAAGCGGGCTAAGGTCGATCCCGATGGATTCGTGTCCTTCGAGGCGAGCCTCAACCAGAGTCGTTCCGCATCCCATGAGGTTGTCGAGGACGACCTCGTCCGCATTTGGCCGAAGGTCACGAATGACCCTGCGAGCAAGCGTTGACGGGAATTTACCGTAGTATCGGAAGAATCCGTGAGTGAGATAGGAAAGCTCCGAGATCGTCTGGGGAATGTCCCAGGTGCGTACATCCGGGTCCGCTGATTCCTGGGTCTCGAAGGGCAGCAGGGAAAGGTACGGATCCTGCATCGGGGCAGGGTATGGCAGGGGGATCTGGGCTGTAGGGGCTAGCCCGTTAGGGGCCGACGGCCGGCGGCTGACGCCGAGGACCTCCTTGCACCGCTCCGCCACACGCGGGGACTCGACAATGCCGCCTCGCTCAAGGCGGGATACAAACGGCGCCGAGACACCGAGGAGCCCAGCCAGGTCTTCCTGACGCAACCCCTGGTCCAAGCGGGCTCGGCGGATTGCTGCGCCGTACTCAGTCTGGTCGTTCATCTTCGACTCTCCGGGGGCGATGAATATCACGACCTGACTTACCTAGGCAAGTCATGATCGCAGAAATCGCCGGCTGGATGGCGGGGAGAATCGAGTCGCATGCCAAGCTGGTGCTGAGCGCCCAGCAGTTCGTGCGAATGGTGCCCGACCGCCCTCTCGGACGGCCGGGCGAGGCCACCCCTCAGCCTCGACGATTGCGACAGCGAAAAATGGGTCAAGTCGAGACTTGAGACAACTATTCCAGCCTGTGCGCGAGTTCCTCCAGACCCGCGCGCAGATCGGCGTCACGCTCCAACCTCTGTCTCGTCCGCCTCACCAGGTTCGAGGCCGACGTACTGGCCACGCCAAACCGTTTCCCCAGCTCGCGGTTGCCCAGGGCAAGTGGTCGACCTCAGAGATCTTGAACTTCCAGAGTCACCCCATCCGGTGTGCCGGAAGCCCCTTCTTGATCGATCCACCGGTAGACCGAGTCCTTTGCCACGCCGAGGTGCTTGGCGACCTCTTCTACGGAGACCCACGGTTCGGCAGTCAACTCCAGTTCCTCCTGCGATGGCGGCCGCCATGATCCAGGACCGCTGACAGCGAGAACGGACAACACGGTATTACTACGAACCGCCGGGGCCTTCAACGACCCATGAAAGTCGATGACAGGTTCCGGCCATTGAAGGTGGTCACCACCAGCGAGCCAGCAGGTTGAATCCGGCTAGCTCGCGTTGATCGAGTGATGGGATCGTAACTCGGGCCGCCCCCCGGCCCACGGGAGAAGGGTGCGACAGCTCGCAGACCGGGGGGCGACCACGAAAATTGGTCATGACTCGCCGAGCGGGACGTCGTGCGCGCTGGCGAGCAGGAAGAGGGCGATGCGGCGGGCGTGGTCGTCGGGGAGGCCGTCCCGCCGGTAGATGCCGATCCGAAGGTCGAGGTCGTCGCGGAGCTCCGGCGGGAGGTCGCCGATGGCGGCGTCCATGGCTTCCTCGTCCATCGTGAAGGCCGCCCAGGGGCCGGGCTTGCCTTCTGCCTGGAAGCGGAGGGCATCCTCGACCATCTCCAGGAATGAGGTGTCCTCGGCCGGCTCCTCGGGTGCGCCGTGGAGGCCGGGCTCCGCCAGAAGGGCCAGCAGCTCCGGCTTGAGGGCTCGGACCTGGTCGAGCCGCTCCGGCGTGAACAAGCCCTGGGGTGCGTCGAGGGTCAGGCGGTCGCCGTCCGCCGTGACGCGGACGCCGTCAGCCTGGAGGGCGGCGATTAGCTCGCGAGCGGTCATAGGTCGTGGACCTCCCTGTCGGTCTTGCGGTGATCGGCCGGGGATGTCGGCTCGCCGGCGGCCGCATCCGGCGGCGTCTCGGTGGCCGTCACCGGGCGGCTGTGCTCGGCCGAGCCGTCCCGCGGGTGAGGCGGGTGAACCGAGGTGATCGAAGGCTCACCGCCGAGAATCCCTGTGATTACGGGACCTTCCACTGGGGGCGGTGAACCTGGACGAACCTTTTCATACTGTTCTTCTATACGCGTGTGATCGCGATCCTCCGGATCGACTGCCGGATCGACCTCTCCTTGCGCGTTCAAGATCGGAAAAGGTTCACCAGGTTCACCGGAGGGGGAGGAAGAGGGGCGGATTGGCCCGTGGTTGCTGGGTTTGCCGTCGGGTGAACCTATGGGTGAACCTATGGGTGAACCTCCGCCCGTGGGGGGGTAGAGGTTCACCTCCGGGGGGCCGGAGAGGGGCTCGAGGCAGTGCAGGCGCCAGACCTTGGCGCGCTTGCGGGTGCCGGCCGCGACGACCTGGTGCTCGCCGAAGACGCGGTCGTGCTGCTTGGCGAGCTTCATGCCAAACGCGGTGCGCTGGGCCTTGTCGTTGCCGCGGGTGGGGACGAGGCCGTCGATGCTCTCGGCGAGCTCGAACAGGTCGGCAGCGGTGACCTCGGCGGTGCGGTGCTGGTCCCACCAGGCGGCGACGAAGGTGCGCCACAGGCCGCCCTCGGTGTCGGCGGCCTCGTACAGCTCGTTGGCGTTGGCCAGGAAGCCGTCGATACCCGCGTGCTGGAGGATGCCGCCGACGACCACGGACCAGCGCTCGTAGCCGCCCAGGGGCTTGCGGGCGGGGGACGGCGAGCCGGCGGCGAGCCAGGCACGGACCAGGACCAGGGCGGACCAGACGAAGGCGGCGCGGTGGCGCTGGACCCAGGTGCGCAGGGGGTTGTGGCGGAAGCCGTCGCGCTGGAAGGGGCGGTCCATGCGCGGGTCGATGCGGATGCGAACGAAGCGCCGGGCCAGCTCGGTGCTGAGGCGGACGTTGTTGCCGGTGGCGACCCACACGCAGCGCACGGGCACGCGGATGGTCTCGTTCTTGCCGAGCACCCGGTCCTCCCAGGTGGCGGTGGTCAGGGCCGAGGCCAGGGCGCCGGAGTCCAGGGGGCGGACCAGGTTGTCGAGGATGATCACGGCGCGGCGCTCGCGGAGCTGGGCGGTGAGGCGCTTGCGCCACTCGTCGTCGTCGCGGGCCTCGGTGACGGTGCTGACGGCGCGGCCAGCGAAGGGGCTGGTGAGCACGTCGGCGAGCAGGGACTTGCCCGAGCCCGGGGTGGGGGCCTCGATCAGGTGGCCGGGGGTCGGCTCGTGGCCGACCAGGTCGCGGGCGTAGGGCAGCACGAACAGGGCCACGGCGTGGGCGCGGTCGGCGTCGGAGACGAAGGGGAAGTCGGCGATCAGCTCGTCGATCCACTCGCGGGCGCGCTGGAGGTGGCCGGCGTGGGGGTGCTCGGGGACGCGCGGCAGCTCGAACCCGGGGCGCGGGACGTACAGGGTGCGGCCGGCGAGGTGGTAGCCCGGGGCGTCCAGCAGGCTGCCGTCCGGCGCGAACACGGGCACCTCGACGATGCGGCGCAGCGGCGGCAAGGGCGGGTCCTGGGTGGCCAGCACGTCCTCGACGAGCGGCTTGGGAGGGAGGACCTCGACGGCCCGATCGTTGACGTGGACGTAGAAGTGGGCGGCGCGGGCCAGCTCGTGGCGCGTGCGCGGGACGGTGAGCTCCTCGAGGGCCGGCGCCTCCTCCTCGTCCTGGCCCAGGCGCACGGGGTGTCCGTCGCACTGGAACAGCCGGGGCGGCTCGTTGGCCGCCTGGAGGGCGGTCCAGGCCCGGGGGGTGATCACGGTCAGGTCGCCTTCCTGGGCGAACAGCCAGGGGCGGCGGTCGCGGTCGCGGGGCGAGCCCTCCGGATCGCGGCGAGGGAGGACCACCGAGCGGACCGCGGCCACGGCGTCGCGCTTGAGGCCGGCGTCGGCGAGGCAGAGCTGGAGCATGTCCCAGCCGTCGCGGCCGACCTGGCGCAGGGCGCGCTGGACGTGGTCGGCCTGGAGCAGCTCGCCGAGATCGCCGTTGGCGGCGGCGATCACCGCGGCGATCCCGCCGACGCTGGGACGGGGCCAGCGGACGCGCTCGGCCTTCCACCTGGCGGTGGAGGCGAGGATGCCGCGGACCTCCCGCTGCCGCTCGGTGTCGTCCCACGGGGGCTGCATCCGCTGGCCGGCGACCTGGTCGAGGGTGGCCTCGATGGCGGCGTCGGGCGCTCCGGCGCGGCGCAGCAGGCCGGCGAGCTTGACGCAGGTGTCGTGCCGCTGGCCAGACGGGATGGTGCCGGGGAGGCGTCGTTCGCCCGGCTCGTACAGGGCCGCGGCGACGGGCGCCACCGGGTCGTCGAGGCGCTCGGCGACCTCGGCGATCTCGGCCGGCTCGACGCCGATGCGGCGCAGGACGGCCCACCAGGGCGGGCCTTGACCGGGCGACGGGGGTTGGGGTTCGGGGCGTGGCTGCTCGCGCCGGGTGGTGAGCCGCTCCGCGAGGGTGGCCGGCAGCTCGGCGAGCGGCTCCCCCTCGAGCACGTCCCAGAAGTAGGCGTTGCCCGAGGCGTGGTTGGACGGCGGGGCGACGACGTAGCCGCCGTCCCCGCGGTGGTCGACGCCGGGGCCGAGCGCGGCGGCGCCGATGGTGATCGCGGCGTCCACCGGGTAGCTGAAGTAGGCGTGGACCCCGCCGCCGCCGGTGCGGACCTCCCAGGTGGGCGGCACGTCGAGCTCGTGGCGGAGCCCCTCCCAGGTGTCCTCGCCGCCGTGCCGCGGGTCCACGTCGATCACGACCAGGGCGCTGTCCTTGCCGGTGGCCACGGCCACGTTGGCGTCGGGCCAGCGCTTCCACCAGGCGCGGATGCGCTGCTCGTCCGTGGTCGCGTCGTTGCACCCTCGCCGCGTGCGGGGGTGCTTGCCGGGGCTGGTGCAGGCCGGGTCACCGCAGGAGCAGGCCCCGTCGCGCATGCTGTGGGTCGGGAACACCCGCCAGCCGAGGGAGGCGTACAGCAGGGCCGCCTCGAGCGCACCATCGGTCTCGGTGATGGCCAGCGGAGCGACCAGGGTCACGTCGCCTCCCCGTTGGCCTGGGGGCCGCTCCTGCGCAGCGCGCGGAAGCCGAACTGCGACGCCGGGTTGTCCTCCGTGGGGATCACCTCCACGCGGAACGACACCCCTCCGAAACGCGACTCCAAGGCGTGCATGGCCCAGCGCAGCGACGGCTTGACCGGTGTGGTCTCCCGGTTGGCCAGGGCCGCAGCCAGCGAGGAGTGGGTGGCGATCACGATGGGGGCCTGCTCGCGGCGAGCGGCGAGGGCCAGCGCGCCGCGGATCGCGAGGATCTGCAACGCCGTCCAGTCCTCGTCGAGCCGCCGTCGCCGCGTCCAGCTCCCGACCACGCGGCCGCCGTGGAACACCACGAGCGCGATGTCGGCGTGGTCGGCGCTCCACACGCCGGACACGTACCAGCGCGGGTCGCCGTTGCCGGCGCTCTCCCCCCGGGCGAGCCCGGCGAGCACGCCGGTGTCGGGCAGCTCGACCACGGCGGCCTCCACGGGGTAGTCGCGGTACTGGGACACGGCCTGGCTGACCGTGATCAGGTCGGACACGGCGCCGCGGGTGAGCTCGCCGGGGCGGGCCAGCAGGTCGGCCACGAAGCGGGCGTGGTCGCCGGGCAGCCAGCGCCACGGCCGCCAGCGCCGGCAGATGCGCAGGTACTCGAGCTGCTTGGGCGTGGGCAGATCGCGGCGCCACTCGTCGGCCACCACCTTGTTGCCCGGGGCCCAGTTCGCGGCCTGCAGGGGCAGCAGCAGGCGCCGGCAGTAGGCGGTCAGCGGATCGGTGGCCGTGGCCGAGCGCATCTCGCCGGGCTCTCGCTCCACCGGCTCGCGGGGGCCGCCCTTCTCCCGCTCCCACTCGCCCAGCGCCTCGCCGAAGCCCCAGCCGAACGCCCCGAACAGGTCGTGAGGGTCCAGCAGCACGGCCCGGTCCTTGCCCGGCGCGGCGCGCAGCACGCGACCCACTTCCTGAATGAATCGCACGCGCGCGGACATGGGACGGCGCAGGCACAGCCAGCGCAGCCAGGGCAGGTCCACCCCCTCGGCGAGCATGTTGACGTGGACGATGCAGTCCAGGTCGCCGGCCTGCAGCGCGGTCAGGGCCGCGGCGTTGTCGCTGCCCGGCCGTCGGGAGTGGACCGTGTCGGCGCGCAGCCCACGGTCGTTGAGCAGCCGGGCGAACTGCTCGGCGTCACCGATGTCGGCGGCGTTGACCATGCCCGGGCCGAGGGTGTGGTGGTGGATCAACCGCAGACACACGGCGTCCAGGTCGTCGTCCCCCTCCCCGTCCCACGGCACGACGCTCCAGGGGACCAGCACCTCGTCGCGCAGCGCGTCGGCCAGGGAGTAGCGGAAGGCCACCGAGTCCCACAGCCGCAGCCGCTCGCGGTCGTCGGAGCGGAAGGGCGTGGCCGTGAAGCCGAGTTGCTTGTCGGGCTGCAGCGTGAGGGCGGCCTGGAGCATCTGCGCGGTCTCGGTGCGGTGCACCTCGTCGGCGATCCACAGCCCCGTGGTGCGCTTGCCGAAGCTCAGCTCGGCGGCGAGCACCGCGGCCGATGCGTTGCAGGCCACCACCACCGGCCGGTCGATCTCCTTGGCGTGGGTGAAGAAGCGCCCCACCTGGTCGTCGCCGAGGCGCTCGCGGAGCGTGCCGGCGAGCTGGTCGACCAGGGCCTGGGTCGGGGTGGTGACCACGATGGTGTCCTGGCCGAGCTGCTGGTGCGCCACCTCGGCGATCAGGATGCTCTTGCCCGACCCCATCACGGCCGAGACGATGGACCGCCGGCCCGCGTCGAGCTCGCCGAGCACGGCCGGGAGGGCGGCGGCCTGCCAGCGGCGCGGGCTCCAGGGGGCGCCGTCCCAGGGATCGGGTCGGTCTTCCGAGGTGGCGGCCGCAGGCGTGCGCATCCTGGTGAGTGCGTTCGAAGGGTGATGTGGATCGAGCATGGTCCGTCCGGCTCCCGTGCGGTCGATGCGTTGCTACTCGTCGAGGGAGTCCAGGTCCGGGTCCGGACCGGCGAACTCGTCCGACCTCTCGTCCAGGTCCTCGTCGGGCGGGAACGACTCGTCCGGGTCGACGCCGTCCTCGCGCCAGGCGTCGTCGCGGTCCTCGGGCCAGCTCGCGGTGTCCCTGGGCCAGGTCGCCGGATCGTCGGACGGCTCGAGTTCGGTGCGCTCGCGCAGGGTGCGTTCCCGCTTGCGCCACCGCCTGTCGTTCTCGCGGGTCCGGCGGCAGTAGTTGGCGTACAGCCGCCGGACCTTCGCGACGACGCGGCGATTCGCCCGGTTCGCCACCTCGTCGAACGGCGAGCCGATCCGCAGCCCGGGTAGCTCTGTCCCCAGGGCGATCTCGGTGGCCAGCACCTCGTAGGACTGGGCCTGGTCGTCGCTGATCCGCCCGAGGTGGGCCAGGGTCTGGACGGTGCGCCGCAGGGCCTCGGACTGGAACACCCGCCGGCTCAGCTCGTACTGGGCCATCAGCCGCTGCTCGCGCAGCGCCTTGCGGTCCAGCGCTCGCCCCCCCTGGTGCGGCACGAACAGGGTGCTGGTCGGCGTCGGATGCACCCAGTTCGCGTGCTTGGCGGCCAGCCGGGGCAGCACCTCGTCGACCACGAAGCGCCGCAGCCGCTGTCCCGCGGGCTTGCCCGACTTGGAGAGCACCAGGTGCAGCCCCGGCTCGAACAGCAGCATCATCGGCGGCCGGTGCTTCTTCTTCCGCGCGCCGATGTCCCCCACCAGCATCGACGCCTTGAACTCCTCCAACTCGTCACCGCGGAGCACGGTGTAGTCATGGTCCTCGACGAGCTCGTCGTGCCACTTGTCGTTGATCTTGTGGATCAGCCGGCGGCCGTCGCGGCTGTAGCCGAGGATGCGGCCGATCTCGACGGCGACCCAGCAGGCCCGCCCCTCGTAGGTCAGGGTGACGAGGGTCTGGCCCTCGAACTCGCTGTTGACTCGTGCTGGCGCAGGCATGGGCTTCCTCCAGGGGGTTGCAGGCTTGGCGGTCAGGTGCGTCTCCGGCCGGGCACGGGCAGCCGCGCCAGGCGCCGGACGAAACGGGTCAGGCAGTCGAGGTCGGGGAACTCGAGGACGACGATCACGCCGCCCTCCTCGAGGCGGACGCACGGCAGGTCGTCCCCGTCGAAGGTCAGCCGCACGTCGGGGTCCTGGAAGTTCGCGCTCGCGCGCAAGGTCCCCATCTCCAGGCACGGGGCCACGTCCAGGCAGGGCTTCATCGGTCCTCCCCGAACGACGGGAGGCCGAAGTCGGCGACGGCTCGCCGGGTCTCGCGGGAGTGCTCGCGGTCGATGGCGCGCGGGTCCTTGCCGAGCTCCGCGGCGACCTCGGCCCGCGCCTCGGCGATCAGCTTGTCGGCGATGGCGTCGGCGAACAGATCGAGGATCCGCTCGAACGCCTCCTCGGCCTCAGCGCGGGGGACCGGGACCAGCTCTACTTTCCACTCCGGTTTCACGTCGTCCACCTGCTCGATGCGGCCCACCAGCGGGCCTGCTGGACGACAAGGGCAAGAGCCGGGCCAACCCGCGGAAACGCTGTACGGAAGGGACTTTCATCCGGAATCGCGCCACGCCGTTGCAGGCAAACGACGCGATGGGACGACTACCTGCAGCGATGGAACGAGAGCACGACGCGATGGGACGACTGCACGACGCGATGGAACGACTGCACGACGCGATGGGACGACTGGGCTACACGATGGGACGACTGTGGCGCGATTACTCGGCCGGACTTGGCGTGAAAGCTGCCCATTGGTGTATGGATCGGGGATGCTCAACGCACTGCTTAAACACCGAACCGGGCGCGAGGACCGGCAGGCTCTCTCCTCTCGGAGGTCCCTGTACGGCTACGAGGATCCGCTCACTGCCACTGTGCTCGAACGTCTCTCGTATTTGCCCAAGCGAGTGGCCTGGGAGGTCCTGCGTAGCTCGGCCGAGTGGTCCTTCACTGGCCGACCGCTGGCCCGCTCTTGCCCGGCCGGAAACGGGATCTGGAGGTTCTGGCCGCAGTACACGCTGGCCGAATCTCGGGTAGAGCCGGACGCCGACTGGATCTTCCCGGACGGCACGGCCATCGTCTTCGAGTCCAAGCACCACGACCGCCACACCGTCTCCCAGTGGCAGGCCGAGATAGCCGCCGTCGAAGACGCAGGCCACAAAGTCGTGTTTGTCGGTCTCGGGGACCAGCTTCCCGCTGATCTGGATTCGATCAAGCCCGGGAGTACACGCAATGTCTTCTGGCTGTCGTGGAATCGGATGGCGAAGGTGGCCGACCGCCTCGCACGCCGTTCCGACGTTCGGCCGCACCACCGGCGACTCCTCCACGATCTCGTCGCTGCCCTGGAGCTGTGGGGATATCCCCTCCGATTGTGGTTCCGGGGACTGCCAGTCGACTTGAAATACTCCTTCGACACCCCCCTTCCGTCGTTGAGCCCACCCGGGCAAACGGTCGGATTCCGTGCGCTCGTCGCCGAGTCGATCGCACCCGACGCCCTGGCTCGCTGGAGGCCATGATGGAACAGAAGAACACCGACCTCGCTCCCGCATTCGCACAGCTTCGGAACGCATACCGACTCGTCTACGCCTACCACCGTCGCCTCCGGGACCTGCTTGCCCACGTCCACACCCCGATCCTGAAGCAAGGGTTCGAGTACAAGGGTTGGTCGCCGTCGAACTACGGCTTCCCACCGCAGTCGAACTCCGCGTGGTTCGCCAAGGGCAACTGGAGCTGGGATCTGCTCCCTGGATTCGCCTTCTACACGGTGTGGTCGAAGCATTCGGAGACCAGGAGTTGGCACGTCCACATGGAGGTGATCGCGGACTACGCCTTCGACGCCTCGCTCTCGGTCGGCGAGCCAGATCCCGCGGACTGGGACGATTCGGAGTCCGACAGCGTGATCCTGCTCAACCTGGTGACGCTCGAGAACGGCAAGAATCTCGACTGGTACAAGGTCGTGAACTGGTACTGGGACGACGATGGCCCCGACTGGGGCGAGGTAGGCGTCCACAAGGTGGGCAAGCTCGTCTACACCGTGACTCCCTGGAAGATCCGGATGCAGGATCTACCGGACGAACGAGCGGTGAATCGAGAGCTGGTTAAGCGGTTCGAGAGCTGGTGGGAAGACCAGAAACCCAGCCGTTCGAAGTAGCCTCGGTAGGCGCCGTCGCCCTGGTCCTCGATACATCGCGCGCCCTCGCTCATTCACTACATGTTGACATACTCCAACAAATCTGTTGACGCGCTCCAACACCCTGGTTACGCTGAACTTGACGGATGGAAGCAGCCTCGGCCAGTGCAACGGGGTCGGTGAACGCGGAAGCAGACGGACCCAGGACTCGGGTTTGCGGTCGGTAGGCACGGCTACTTCCCGGAAACGTAGTCCAGAC
>CAZOYV010000101.1:0-26341 GCA_964584075.1 uncultured Rickettsiales bacterium
AAGGCGCGAGGACCACAAGGGGTAGTGGTCACTGGAGTCAAGGGCATACCCCTTGTCCAAGAAGCTGGACGTGCCCTCGTCGCGGGTGCTGCTGCCGATGGCCTGCGCCGCGCTGATCGGCGCCAACCTGACCCTGATCGGCGCGTCCCACAACCTGGTGGTCCACGGGCTGCTGGAGCAGGCCGAGGGCCGCGGGTTCGGGTTCTTCGAGTTCACCCTGGTGGGCCTGGCGCTGCTGGCCGTGGCGCTGGTCTACATCCTGGTGCTCGGCCCGCGGCTGCTGCCCGGGGCGCGGCAGGCCCCCGATCCGCTGGACGTGCCCGAGACCCACTGCCTGGTGGACGTCTACCGCCTCCGCGACCGGTTCTACGAGATCTACGCGTCGGGGCTGTCCGCCGACGGCCCCCGCACGGTCGGCGACCTGGCCCTCGGCGATCCCCAGCGGATCACCGTGCTGGCCCTGGTGCGCCGCGGCGACGAGCTGCACCACCCCCGGCCGGACCTGGCCCTCGAGGAGGGCGACATGCTGCTGGTCCAGGCCCGCGAGGAGGACGCCGAGGCCTTCGCCCGCGGCCACCCCGGGCTGACCTTCCTCGGCGCGCCGACCTCCCAGCAGCGGTACCCGCTGAGCACCGCCGAGCTGGCCGAGGCGGTGGTGCCGCCCCGCTCCCCGGCCGTGGGCAAGTCGGTGCGCGAGCTGGAGCTGCCCGCCCGCGAGGGGATGACCGCCATCGCGATCTACCGCGACGGCGAGCCCAGGCGGATCGAGGCGATGG
The DNA here is from genome assembly GCA_964584075.1 of uncultured Rickettsiales bacterium. Lineage (GTDB taxonomy): Bacteria > Myxococcota_A > UBA796 > UBA9615 > CAYRNR01 > CAZOYV01. The sequence continues at coordinate 777 of CAZOYV010000101.1, forward strand.
ACACCGTGCTGGCCGAGGGCGACTCGGTGCTGTTCTGGGGCCCCCGCGACCGGATGCGGGAGTTCGACCCGGAGAAGACGCTGCTGATCTACTTCAAGCCCGGGACCCCCGAGGTCTCCTCGCGGCTGAAGCGGTACCGGCTGCCCGCCGCGGGGATCCTCGCGGCCGTGATCGCCGTGGCGGCGCTGGACCTGTACCCCATCGCCGTGACCGCCCTGGCCGGCGCGGCGGCGATGATCGCGCTGGGCATCGTCCGGCCGGCGGCCGCCTACCGCGCCGTCGACTGGCGGACCCTGGTGCTGATCGGCGGGATGTTCCCGCTGGGCGTCGCGCTGCAGGACAGCGGCGCGGCCGACCTCGTCGGCGAGGGGCTGGTCTCGACCCTCGGCACCTTCGGCCCGCGGGCGGTGATGGCGGGGATCGTGGTGGTCACGATGGTGCTGACCCAGCCGATCCACAACGCGGCGGTGGCGATCATCATGACCCCCGTGGCGATCCAGGTCGCGCGGCTGATGGACTCGGACCCGCGGGCGTTCTGCGTCGCCGTGCTGGTGGCCTGCTCCACCGCGTTCCTGATGCCCTACGGCCACCCTGCGCCGCTGATGGTCCAGGAGCCCGGCGGGTACCGCGCCGGGGACTACCTGCGCTTCGGGCTGGGGCTCGAGGTGCTGGCGCTGGCGGTGATCCTCGTCGTCGTGCCCCTGCTGTGGCCGCTGTGACGGGGGGCACCCGGCCCCGCGCTGGGGGTCTCCCCGATGGCTCCTCCCGCCGCGGCTCCCCAGGTTTCCCGTATCGACGCGGACGGGAGGTGCCGGCGATGAGGACCACGACGAGACCGACCTGCGGGCCCCGAGCCCACCACGCACTCGGCTGGCTGCTCGCGGCCGCGCTGCTGCTGGCGCTGGCCCCGGCGCTCCCGGCGCAGGCCCGGGGCGGCGGCGGCTTCGCGATCCGCCCGGGGTTCGTCCCCGACTACTCCGGCATCGACGTGGCCAGCCCCCCGGTGACGCTGGCGCTGGGCGGCCGCGGCGTGGTCTACGCCGGCCGGCTGCTGCGCCTCGGCGGCGAGGGCTACGCCGACTGGCGCGCCGGGGTCTACACCGGCGGCGGCACCATCGAGCTGGCGATCCCGCTGCCGGGCCCCGGCGAGATCGACCTGGGCGGCGGCGTGGGCGGCGGCTCGTTCGGCCTGTACACCGAGCCCGCGATCTCGCTGCAGCTGGCGGGGGACGTCTTCGCCTTCGAGGCCCGGCTGTCCTACATGTGGCACCCGCTGCGGCTGCCCGACGACGTGCTCTACCTGCACCGCGGGATGACCTACGTCACGCTGTCGTTCCTGTTCGGGGACTGGTAGCGGCGAACGCGACGACGAATCCAGAGGGAGGAATCCATGAGACGCACCCACGACCCGATCCCGAAGGGGACCGCGAGCCCGGCCCGACCCACGCCGTGGGCGCTGCCGGCCCTGGCGCTGGCGCTGCTGGTCGCGGCGCCGGCCCTCGCCGGCGAGCCCGCGGACGGCGTGATCGAGGATCGCTTCGAGCGCGACATGCTCAAGGCCGCGCTGCTGGTCGAGCGCATCGGCGACCGCGTACCCGGGGACGTCCGCGACGACGTGCGCTGCGTGTCGGTGCTGGAGGTCGGCACCGGCGGGTTTCTGCTGGCCGGCACCACCGGACGCGGGTTCATCACCTGCCGCGCCCCCGGTGGCGACGACTGGAGCGCGCCCTCGGTGCTGGACCTGGACGGCGCCGCCGCGGGCCTGCTGGCCGGCGGCAAGAGCTCCGACGTGCTGATGCTGTTCACCGACGTGGACGACCTCGAGGACGTGGTCCACGCCACCCCGGTGTTCCAGGGCGGCGCGGTGGCCGCGGCGGGCCCCGAGGGGGTCGCGACCAAGGCCGGCGCCAACCCCGCGCTGGAGTCCGGCGTGATGACGTTCCACGACAGCGAGGGGCTGTACGCCGGGGTCCAGGGCAGCGCGCTGGTGGTCAACCCGGACGAGGAGCTCAACCACGAGATCTACGGCCGGGACGTGACCGTCGCGGAGCTGCTGGTCGAGCGCAGCGTCCCGGTCCCCGCCGCCGCCCGGGAGTTCCACGACGCCCTGCGCCGCTGGTCCGCCGACGCCGCGGCGGACGGGCGATAGCGGGGAGCGGTCGCCGTGGACCTGACGCTGGAGCAGCTGCGCGAGTGGATCGACCTGGAGTCGCTGGGCACCCGGGCCGTGGAGTTCCTCCCCGACCTGGCCGTCGCGCTGGCGATCCTGGTCGGGTTCTACCTGCTGTACCGCGTCACGCGGCCGGCGCTGCGCAGGGCCCTGCAGCGGTCGAGCCTGCAGGAGTCGCTGATCAGGCTGCTGGTCGACAGCATCTGGCGGGCCGTGCTGATCGTGTTCGGCCTGGTGATGGCCGCCGATCAGCTCGGGATCAACGTCGGCGCGGCGCTGGCCGGCCTGGGCGTGGCCGGCATCGCGGTGGGCTTCGCGGCGCAGGACTCGCTGTCCAACATGATCAGCGGGTTCCTGATCTTCTGGGACAAGCCATTCCGGGTCGGCGACTGGGTCGTGGTCGCCGACCAGTACGGCAAGGTCCAGGAGATCACCCTGCGGACGACACGGATCCGCACCCGCCAGAACACCTGGGTCGTGATCCCCAACAAGCACATCATCGACAAGGTGCTGGTCAACCACTCCAAGCACGGCGAGACCCGCATCGACGTCCCGCTGGGCATCGCCTACAAGGAGAACATCCCGCAGGCCCGCGAGGTGATCCTCGCGGCCATCGAGGGCCTCGAAGGCGTGGTCGAGGACCCCGCCCCGGCGGTGGTCGTCACCGAGCTCGGGGACTCCAGCGTCAACCTCGAGGCGCGGGTCTGGATCGACGACGCCGACCTCGAACGGCCGGTGTACTTCCGCACCATCGAGGCGGCCAAGCTGGCCCTCGACGCCGCCGACATCGAGATCCCGTTCCCCCACCTGCAGCTGTTCGTCGACGACGTGGAGCAGCGGGTCTGGGACGGCGCCGCGCGCACCCTGCCCGGAGAGCTCCGCGAGGTGGGCGAGCAGCGGTAGCCGAGGGACACGGGGAGGTGTGAGCATGCCGAACGACAGGTCGAGCCTGATCGTCGCCCTGGCGCTGACCCTGGCAGCGGTCACCCCGGCTCGCGGCGATCCACCTCCGCGGTGGAGCTTCGATCAGGATCGCGCACACCCGTTCGATCTCAGCGTCGTGGGAATCCTGGGGTGGTCGTTCGGCGGCGGCGTGATCGCGGGCATCCCGGTGGCCCCGCGGGGGTTCTCTCCGGCGATCAACGACGCGTTCTACGTGGAGATCGAGGGCAACGCCGGCGGACGCCCGACGCGCGCCTGGGGTGGCTGGACCCAGGTCCTGGTGGGTGTGCGCTACCAGCTCTACCTGCTGGACTGGTTCGCGCTGCACTTCTGCGGCCGAGGGGGCGTCCAGTTCTCCTACGATCCCACGGACCCACCGGAGCCCGCCGGCTACGGGGCGTTCGGCGTGATGTTCCTCGCCAGCGAGGACATCGCCTTCCGGCTGGAGGGCGGCTACGGCGGGCGCATCGGCGTGACCTTCCGGTTCTGACCAGCCGCTCCCGACCCTCGCGCGGCCCGACCACGCCTCCCGCGCGCGCTCGGGCACCGTTGCACGTCACGGCGCGGTGCGTAGGGAGGGGATGATGGCCTCACGCGATCCCCAGCCGCGGGACGACGCTGTGGGGCGCTCGTCCTCGCCGGCGGGCCCCCCGGAGCCGATCCTCCGCCTCGCGGGGATGTCGATCGAGCTGCCGGACGGCGGGGCGCTGATCGAGGAGCTGGACCTGGAGGTCCGGGCCGGCGAGGTGGTGGTCGTCCTCGGCGGCAGCGGCTCGGGCAAGTCGACCCTGCTGCAGGCCCTGCTCGATCGCGAGGGTCTCCGCCGGGGGGGCTTCGCCGTGCAGACCCGCCGGCTCGAGCTGGACCCCGACGAGCTGGGCCTCGTCCCCCAGCGGGGCGCGCTGTTCGACTTCCTCGACGTGCGCGGCAACCTGGAGCTGGCGATCCGCCACCGGACCCGCGACGGCGCGGAGCCGCCGGACCCCGAGGGGTGGCTGGAGCGGCTGGACCTGCCCCCGGCGCTGGCGTCGCGCTCGACGCCGGTGTCGTCGCTGAGCGGCGGCCAGGCGCAGCGGGTCGCGGTGGCGCGCGCCCTGGCCGGGGGACGGCGGCTGCTGTGTCTGGACGAGCCGACCACCGGGCTGGACCCGGCCCGCGTGCGCACCCTGGCCCGAGTGCTCCGCGGCCAGTGCGACGAGATGGGGGTCTCGGCGCTGGTGGTGACCCACGACGTGACCTTCGCCGCGGCCGTCGCCGACCGGCTGTTCCTGCTGTCCCGGCGGAGTGCGTCGCTGGAGCCGATGCTGGCCGACGAGTGGCCCGGCCCGACGGAGCGCGCCGGGATGGAGGCCGACGAGCGCCGGCGCTGGCGGATGCGCCTGGACGAGGCGCTGGCGGAGGCGCTGGACCGGGACGGCGGCAAGGCGCCGGAGCAGGGGGCGGCGCGGTCCGCCGCGGCGGTGACCCGGCAGCTGCTGGCCGCCGTGGGGTCGTTCGTCGCGTCGCTGGGGCTGATCGTGCCCGCCGCGCTCCACGGCCCGGCGCAGCTGCTGCGGCGGTGGCGCGACGCCGCCCCCGTGGTCGGCCGCGTCCTGCGCCAGGCCCTGCTCCGCCCGCTGGCGTTCTATGCGGTGGTCTCGACGCTGCTGGGCTTCACGGTGCTGTACGTGATCAGCCAGATCGGAGGCGCGGGCGTGCGGCCCGACGCCCTGGTGCGGGAGATCGGCGGAAGCTACGTGGTGGCCCTCGCTCCTGCTTTCTCGGCGCTGGTGTTCGTCGCGGCCTCGGGGGGCGCCACCAACGCCTGGATCGGCAACACGGTCCTGACCCGGCAGGTGGCGGCGCTGCAGGCGCTGGGCATCTCGCCCCGGCGGCACCTGATCCTACCCACGTGGCTGGTGCTGATGGGGTCCTACCTCGCCGTGGCCGCGGTGTTCACCCTGGGGATGGTCGCCGGCGGGACCCTGATGACGCTGCTGCTGGGGATGGACGACGGGTTGAGGCTGCTCGCCGGCGACCTCGTGGACCCCCTCCCGCACCGCCTCAAGTACGACCTGCGGGCGCTGGCACTGGTGTGGGTCTACGGCTGGGGCATCGCCAGCGACGTGGTCACCCGCGGGGCGGGCCGCAAGCACACCGCCGACGAGGTGACGCGGTCGATGACCGGGTCCGTGATCGCCTGCACGCTGTGGCTGGTGTCGTGGGAGCTGCTCACCGTGTTCGTGGTGTTCCAGCTGTGAGGGACCTGCCCAGCGCGTGGCTCGGCGTGGCGCTGATCGCGCTGCACGTCGCGGCGTTCGTGGCGCTGGACCGCGCCACCGAGCGGGGGGCGGGCGCCCTGCGGCTCGAGCTCCCCGACGAGCCGGGGGAGCCGCTCCGGGTCCGGCTCTCGGGCTACCACCGGGATCGGATCCGTGCCGCGGTGGACGGGGAGCCGCTGGAGGACCTCGCCCCGGCCCACCTGGTGCCCGGCCTGCACCACCTGTCGTGGACCGTGGCGTACCGCAGCGGCGCCGAGCGGAGCGTGGGGCTGACCCGCCTCGCCGGCCCGCGCCTGTCCGCCGGCGAGCCCCTCTGCGGCGTCCGGGTCCGCGTCCGCCAGGGGCTGCTGGACGACGGCGGCGACGGGGGCTCGCTGGCCCCGCTGCTGCGGCGGCGGCTGGCCGACGAGGTGGTCGGGCGCAAGGTACGGCACCTGGGGGAGCTTCAGGCGATCCGGCGGCTGTCGTTGCAGCTGCGGCCCGACGGCGGTGGTCAGCTGCTGGCCCACCTGGAGCTGGCCTTCGAGCACGGCACCGTCCCGGTGTCCGTGATCGCCGAGCCGGTGATCCGCGACGGAGCGCTCCACTGGCGGACGGGGACGCTGGCCCGGGTGGAGGTCCACGAGCCGTTCCGCGACGCCGCGGTGGAGCTGTTCGGCCTGCAGGACGACATCGATCGCGCCGCGACGCAGCGGGGCTCGCTGGCCGTGGGCGCGGCGGTGGAGGAGCTGGCGCCGCTGATCGCGCAGCCGCCGCCGCTGCCGCTGCCCCACGACGAGGCGCTCGTGGTGCGGTACTGCCCCGGTGGCGACGTCCGCGTCGACGAGGCGGAGGCGGTGTTCCCCCTCGCCGTCGCCCCGATCGCCGGCGAGATCGCCCCGGTGGACTTGCCCGGCGCCGGGGACCCGCCACCGCTGGACGGGGACGCCACCGTCGCCGTCGACGTGGACCTGGACACCCTCAACGTGGCGCTCCACGGGCTGTGGGCCAGCGGCTACCTCGATGGCCAGATCGCTCCCCTGCTGGTGACGCGCTTCAACGCCTCGCCCCGGGTTGCCGAGTACCTCACGCTGCGCCTCGTCGAGGCGCGCTTCACCCTGCCGCCCACCGTCCAGCCGGCCGCCGCCGGTGGCGAGGCGCTGCGGCTGGGCGCCGAGCTGGAGCTGGAGCTGGACGACCAGGGCCTGCGCACGCGGGCGCTGGCCTACCTGGGCCTGGATGTGGCGCTGGCCACGGCCGCGGACGGCTCCCTCGAGCCGACCCTCGAGCTGGCCGAGTTCACCCTCTCGTGCGAGACCGCCCCCGGCGTCCGCGAGCCCTGCTACTCGCGGCTGGTGACCCTGGTGCGCGAGTCCGCCGGCGAGGTCACCGGACCCGCCGCGGCCACGCTGGCGGAGCTGTTCGACCGCCACGTCGGGGGGGGGCGCCTGGACTCCGACGAGCTCGGCGCCACCGTCGAGGTGCGCGCCGCGCGGCTCTCGATCCACCCCGACGGCGGCTCGGCCTGGGTCCGGCTGGCGCTGGACCTGGCGATCTCGGAGAGCGCGCCCGCGGCGCCGTGAAGCCTGGGCTCCGGCGGGTGGGGCTCCGACTTGCGCTCCGTGGACCCCGGCTTAGGATCGAGGACATGGGTTCGCTTCACAGGCTGGCGGTGATCCTGGCTGGGCTCCTGGCAGTGGGAGCCGCGGGCGGCTGCATCCCCGACCTGACGGAGGCCCTGCCGGGCGACGTCGGGGACGACGACACGGGGGACGACGACGTCGGGGACGACGACACGGGGGACGACGACGTCGGGGACGACGACACGGGGGACGACGACACGGGGGACGACGACGTCGGGGACGACGACTCCGGCCCCGCGGACATGGACGGGGATGGTCACGGCGCCGACGTGGACTGCGACGACCATGATCCCTCGGTCCACCCCGGCGCCACCGAGGTGCCGTGCGATGGGGTGGACAACGACTGCGATCCGTGGACCCCGGACGCCCCGGACGCCGACGGGGACCAGTACTCGGCCTGCGAGGAGTGCGACGACGGCGACGCGGCGATCCACCCCGGCGCCGCCGAGGTGCCGTGCGACGGGGTGGACAACGACTGCGATCCCAATACGCTGGACGCCCCCGACATCGACGGGGACGGGTACGACGCCTGTGCCGACTGCGACGACCACGACGCGGCGGTGTACCCCGGCGCCACGGAGCAGTGCGACGGGGTGGACGACGACTGCGACGGCACGATTCCCGCCGACGAGGCCGACGCGGACGGAGACGGGGCGCGGATCTGCGACGGCGACTGCGACGACGGTGACGTGACGGTCCAGCCCGGCGCGCCCGAGCTGTGCGACGGCGCGGACAACGACTGTGACGGCGCCATCGACGAGGACGTGGGCGCCGACGGCGACGGGGACGGCTACTCCGCCTGCGACGGCGACTGCGACGACCAGGACGCGGCGGTGTACCCCGGCGCCACGGAGCAATGCAACGGAGAGGACGACGACTGCGACGGGCAGCTCCCGGCCGGCGAGGCGGACGCCGACCAGGACGGCGCGCCGGCCTGCGACGGCGACTGCGACGATGCCGATCCGGCGGTGTACCCCGGCGCTCCCGAGCTGTGCAACGGGGAGGACGACGACTGCGACGGGCAGCTCCCGACCGACGAGGCCGACGGCGACCAGGACGGTACGATGGCCTGCGCCGGCGACTGCGACGACGGCGACGACACCGTCCACCCGGGGGCCGACGAGTACTGCGACGGGCACGACGACGACTGCGACGGACTGGTGGACGAGGACGACGCGGTGGATGCGCTGGTGTGGTACGCCGACGCGGACGGCGACGGGTTCGGCGATCCCGCCTCCGGCGACATCGACTGCGATGCGCCGGTGGGGTTCACCGCCGACGACACCGACTGTGACGACGGCAACGCCTACGCCCACCCCGGCGCGCCCGAGATCTGCGACGGCGTCCCGGACAACGACTGCGACGGCGCGGACGATCCCGACGAGATCGACGACGACGGGGACGGCTACAGCGAGTGCCAGGACGACTGCCACGACGGCGATCCCGCGCGACACCCGGGCGCGGTCGAGGTCTGCCTCGACCTCGTCGACAACGACTGTGATGGCCTGATCGACCTGTTGGACCCGGACTGCCCGTAGCGAGGGACGACATGGTGATGGGAGAAGGAGCACTGCAAACCTGGCCGTGGGCCGCGGCCCTCGCCGGGCTGATCGTGGCCGGCCCCGGCGCCGTCGCGGAGGGCGGCGAGGAGGACCTGGACGGCGACCTGGTGGTCACCGGCGGCGAGGAGGACCTGGACGGCGACCTGGTGGTCACCGGCGGCGAGGGGGTCCTGCGCAGCGACCTGGAGGTCACCGGCGGCGAGGTGCGGTCCTGCCGCGGACCGGATGACCTCGTCGACCTCGGGGCCCGCCTCGGCGCCGCGGAGGAGGCCCTGGCCGCGGTGGACTTCTCCGGGGCCATCGCGCTGCTCCAGCCCCTGGAGAGCGACCTGGCCTGCTTCGCGACCGGCGTCGATCCCCCGTCGCTGGCACGCGGCGCCTTCTTGCTGGGCTACGCACGGTTCGAGGCGGGGGACCGGCCCGGCGCCCGGATCGCGTTCGGCATGGCCGCCGTGTTCGACCCGCAGATCGCGTGGGACCGGACCTTCCCCCCCGATGCGCAGCAGGAGTTCAACGACGCGGTGCTGGCGGCCCTGCGTGTACCCCCGGCCCAGCTCACCCGTGGCGACCAGCTGCAGGGGACGCTGGAGATCGACGGCCTTCCCCGCGAAGGACCGGCGGAGATCCCCGCCGGCTGGCATCACGTGGCCCTGCGCGCGCCGGACGGCGGCGCGGTGCTGCGGCGCGCGGTTCACTTCCCGGCCGAGGGACGGGTCGCGCTCGGGACCGAGGTGGTGGAGGAGGCGCTGGAGGAGGCCTTCGTCGCGGGCACGCCAGCGGTCGCGGCGCGGCCACCGCCGGGCCCGATCCTCGTGGTGGCCGGCTCCGTGGCCGCCGCCGTCGGCATCGTCGTCGGGATATCGCAGCGGGAGCGCGCCCTCGGGGTGTTCGGCGAGGTCGAGGCCGATCCGGACCGCTACGACACCCTGGAGCAACCCTTCGAGCAGGCCCGCGGCGCCTCCTACGCCGGCTGGGTCGTCGCCGGTGTCGGGGGCGTGGCGATCGCGGTGGGCGTGCCGTTGTGGATCGGCTCCCGGCCGTCGCAGCCCGGCGGTCCCGAGGCCACGTCGCTGCGCGTGCGATGGCGGTGCGACGACGGGGAGACGGTGACCGCGGAGCTCCGGGGCCGCTGGTGATCGTGCCACGAGCGCTCACGGCAGCTCGAAGTGGTCGGAGAACGTCATGATCAGGCGGTAGACCGCGCCGGGCACCAGGCACGGCGCGGCGCCGGCCAGCTCCAGGCTGCGGGCCCGGAGTTCCTCCCCGCCGCGGTCCGCGGCTGCCCCCGCGCACGGCGCCAGGAGCGCCGCGATCAGGGACCGGGTCAGGACGAGGCCAGGTCTCATCGCTCCCCATCCGCGGGCGGGCACTCGAAGCGGCCGTCCGCGAGGTCCGTGTCCTCCTCGTGCTCGGCGTTGTAGCCGTGGAGCCCGGCGCAGGCGAACGTGCCTCGCAGCGGCAGCCCCGGCTCCACGTCGACGTGGCAGTCCGGGCCGCCGCCGTCCCGCTCGAACCACCAGGGCGTGACGAGCACCTCCACCCGGAGGCCCTGCTCCACGTGGTCTCCGGGGGCCGGCTCCTCGGCGAGCCGCAGAGCGGCGAACTCGGTCCAGTCCTGGTCCTCCGCGGCCCGGATCGCGAACTCGTCCTCCTCCTGCGCGCAGCTGACACCGTGGGTGAACCGCCACGGTCCGGCGATGCTGCTGCCGGCCGCGACGAACGCGACGCCCGGGCCGTCCAGCGGCGCGGTGTCGTCGTCTCCGGCGTCGTCGTCTCCGGCGTCGTCGTCTCCGGCGTCGTCGTCCACCTCGAGGGTCGCGCAGCCGGTCAGCAGGACCAGCAGCGCGAGGATCGGGGTCGTGAGCGGGGCCGGAGCGCGACGCCCCGGCACCCTCGACCTCGGCGGTCCGTCTGCCAGCGGGTTCTTCGCTTCCTCGGCGTGTCCAGCCATCGTTCCACCCCGACCCTCGACACGACGGCGGCGCCCCTGCATCGAGGCGTCCCCCGCCGGTGGCTGGGGGAAACCCGGGCGCTCCGTCAGGTCCCGTCAGCGTCGCGGCCGCGATCACCTTCTCTGCGGTGGATCAGCGCTTGCGCAGCACGTGGGTGGCCTGGCCGCCGACCATCTCGGCGGCCTCCATCAGCGTCTCGGAGCGGGTCGGGTGGGGGTGGATCGAGCGGGCCACGTCCTCGGCCAGGGCGGCCATCTCCACGGCCAGCACGCCCTCGGCGATCAGCTCGCCGGCCTCGCTGCCGCAGATCCCGACGCCGAGCACCCGGTCGCTGTCCGGGTCGCAGATCAGCCGGGTCAGGCCGTCGCGCGCGCCGGTGGTCAGCGCGCGCCCCGAGGCGGCCCAGGGGAACTCGGTGATCCGCACCTCGCGGCCGTCGCGCTCGGCGTCGGCCTCGGTCAGCCCGCACCACGCGATCTCCGGCTCGGTGTAGACCACCGCGGGGATCGCGGCGGGCTCGTACAGCGACCGGCGGCCGGCGGCGACCTCGGCGGCGACCACGCCCTCGTGGGTCGCGGCGTGGGCCAGCATCGGCTCGCCGGCCACGTCGCCGATGGCGAAGATGCTCGGCTCGGCGGTGCGCCGCTGGTCGTCCACGGCGACGAACCCCCGCCCGGTGGTGCGCACCGCGGTGTGCTCCAGCCCGAGCCCGTCGGCGGCCGGGACGCGGCCGACGGCGATCAGCACGGCGTCGTAGCGGCGGGGCTGGTCCTCGCCGTCGAGCACCACCTCGACCCCCTCGGGGGTCTCCTCGAGGTCGGCCACCGCCGCGCCGGTCTCCACCGCGGCGAAGCGCTCGCGCAGCCGCCGGGCCAGGGGTCGCACCAGCGCGCCGTCCACCCCGGGCAGCAGCGAGTCGGCCATCTCCACCACGCTGACCTCGCTGCCCAGCTCGGCGTAGACCGTTCCCAGCTCCAGCCCGATGTAGCCGCCGCCGATCACCAGCAGCCGGGCCGGCACCGGCGGCAACGACAGCGCCGTGCGGGAGTCCCACACGCGGGGCGACACCGGCGGCGCGCCGGCCAGCCAGCGGGGGCGCGAGCCGGTGGCGATCACGGCGTGGTCGAAGGTCAGCCGCTCCCCGCCGCCGTCCGCCAGCTCGATCTCCGCGTGGGCGGCGTCGGTGAAGCGGGCGCGCCCCCGCGCGTGGCGCACGCCGCGGCCGTCGGCCAGCTGGCCCAGCCCGCGGGTCAGGCGGCGCACCACCCCGTCCTTCCACGAGCGCAGCGCGTCCAGCTCGACGGTGGGCTCGCCGAAGGTCACGCCCATCTCCGCGGCGCGGCGGGCCGCGGCGATCACGCCGGCGACGTGCAGCAGCGCCTTGGACGGGATGCACCCGCGGTGCAGGCACACCCCGCCGGGGTCCGCCTCGGGGTCCACCAGGGTCACGTCCAGGCCCAGATCGGCGGCGCGGAACGCCGCGGCGTAGCCCCCCGGTCCGCCGCCGATCACCAGCAGGTCGGTGTGCTCAGCCATCGGTCCCTCCCAGCACCAGCCGCAGCGGGTGCTCCAGCGCCCCGGCGATCCAGCGCAGGAAGCGCGCCGCGTCGGCGCCGTCGTTGGCGCGGTGGTCGTAGGTCAGCGACAGCGGCAGCAGCTCGCGGGGCGCGAACGCCCCGTCCCGCCACACCGCCTCGGTGCGGGCGCGGCCGACCCCGAGGATCGCCACCTCCGGCCAGTTCACGATCGGCGTGAAGTCGGTGGTCCCCAGGCCGCCGACGTTGCTGACCGTGATGCCCGCGCCCTGCATCTCCTCCAGCGCCAGCTTGCGGTCGCGGGCGCGGCGGGCCAGCTCGCCGAGCTCGCCGGCCACCGCCAGCAGCGGCTTGCGGTCCACGTCGCGGATCACCGGCACCAGCAGCCCGTGGGGCGTGTCCACCGCGGCGGCGACGTGCACCGCCCCGCGCAGCACCAGCTCGTCGCGCTGGTGGTCGACCGCGGCGTTGAACCGCGGGAACCGCCGCAGCGCGACGCCCACCGCCTTGATCACCACCGCGGTGGGGGTCAGCCGCACCTCCGCGCGCTCGGCCTCGCCGGCGAGGTGCTCCAGCTCCCGCTGCAGATCGGTGATGTCGGCGCGGTCGTGGTGCGTGACCATCGGGACCAGGGACCAGGCGCGGCTCATCGCCTCGCCGGTCTTGCGCCGGATGGTGCCCAGCGGCTGGCGCTCCACGGGGCCCCACTGCTCGAGATCGGGCAGCGGCGGCGGCCCCTCGGGCTCCGGGGCGGGCGCCGCCGGGCGCGCCGGGGCGCCCCGCTCGATCAGCGCCCGGGCGTGGGCCTTGACGTCGTCGATCGAGATGCGCCCGCGGGGGCCGCTGCCCTCCACCGCGCCGACGTCGATGCCCAGCTCCCGGGCCAGCCGGCGCACGGCGGGACCGGCGGGGACGTAGCCCTCGGGGGGCGTCTCGGGCCCGCTGGGCGAGACCGGCCCGGCGGGGCCGGGGCGGGGGGTGGCGCGGGGACGGGACTCGCTCTCGGGCTCGCTCTCGGCCTCGCTCTCGGACCGGCCCTCGGACTCGCTCTCGCCCTCGGACTCGGTCTCGCTCTCGCTCTCGGGCTCGCTCTCGCTCTCGGGCTCGCTCTCGGCCTCGCTCTCGGCCTTGCTCTCGGGCTCGGCCTGCTCCGCTTCCTCCTCCACCTCCAGCGTCATCAGCGTCCCCCCGACCTCGACCTCGTCCCCCTCCGAGACCCGGATCTCCTCGACCACCCCGGCCCACGGGCTGGGCAGCTCGGCGGCGGCCTTCTCGTTCTCCAGCTCGGCCACGGGCTGGTCCCGCTCCACCCGGTCGCCCACCGAGACCATGATCCGCAGGACCGTGGCGCGCTCGAGGTTCTCGGCCAGCTCGGGCAGGGTCAGCTCCCGGATCATCGCTCCTCCTTCAGCGCGCGTCGGGCGCGGGGCGGTCGGGCTCGACGCCCAGGTCCTCGATCGCGCGGCGCACGGTGCGCCCGGACAGCCGGCCCTGGCGGGCCAGCGCCGCCAGGGTCGCCACCGCCACGTGCCGCGCGTCCACCTCGAAGTGGTCCCGCAGCGTGGCGCGCGCCTCGGCGCGGCCGTAGCCGTCGGTGCCCAGCGCGACGAACGGGCCGGGGACGAAGCGCGCGGCGGTGTAGGGCAGCGCCGCGACGTAGTCGGTGGCGGCGACCACCACCCGGCGGTCCCCGCCGAGCTGCCGGGTCACGTACGGCACCTCGGGGGTCCGCTCCGGGTGCAGCCGGTTGGTCCGCTCGCAGCGCCGCGCGTCGGCCAGCAGCGCCTTGTAGCTGGTGGCGCTCCACACGTCGGCGGCCACGTCGTAGCGCTGCAGCAGCTCCTGCGCCGCCAGCACCTCGCGCAGGATCGAGCCGCTGCCCAGCAGGTGGGCGTGCAGCGGCTCGCCGCGGGTCTCTTCGCGCAGGCTGCCGCGGGGCTCGATGGCCGACGGGCGCACCCGGTACAGCCCCCGCAGGATGCCGTCCTCGGCGCCCTCGGGCAGCGGCGGCATCGGGTAGGTCTCGTTGCCCACCGTCAGGTAGTAGATCACGTCCTCGCGGCGCTGCACCATGCGCCGCAGCCCCTCGCGCACGATCACCGCGACCTCGTAGCCGAACGCGGGGTCGTAGGCCTGCAGGTCGGGGTGGTGCAGCGCCAGCAGGTGGCTGTGCCCGTCCTGGTGCTGCAGGCCCTCGCCGGGCAGGCTGGTGCGGCCGGCGATGCCGCCCACCAGGAACCCGCGGGCGCGCATGTCGCAGGCGGCCCAGATCAGATCCCCGACCCGCTGGAACCCGAACATCGAGTAGTACGTGTAGAACGGGACCGCCGGCACGCCGTAGGTCGAGTACGACGTGCCGGCGGCGATGAACGAGGCCATGCAGCCAGCCTCGGTGATGCCCTCCTCGAGCACCTGGCCGTCGCGGGCCTCGCGGTAGTACAGCAGGTGGTCCCGGTCCACGGGCTCGTAGCGCTGGCCCACGTGGGAGTAGATGCCCACCTGGCGGAACAGGGGGTCCATCCCCAGGGTGCGGGCCTCGTCGGGGACGATCGGCACGATGCGCGGCCCCAGCCCGTCCAGCCGCAGCAGCCTGGTCAGCTGGCGCACGAACGCCATCGTCGTCGAGGCGGGGCGCTCGCTGCCCTCGAGCAGCTCGGAGAACGCCTCGTCCGGGACCTCGAGCTCGATGTCGTCGCGGTCCCCGCGGCGCGCCGGCAGGAACCCACCGAGCTCCTCGCGGCGCTGTTTCATGTATCGGATCTCGGGGCTGTCCTCGGGGGGGCGGTAGAACGGCGCCTCGCCCACCTGGTCGTCGGAGACGGGGATCCCGAAGCGCGTGCGGAAGTCCCGCAGCTCGGCCTCGTTGAGCTTCTTCTGCTGGTGGGTGACGTTCTTGCCCTCGCCGGCCTCCCCCAGCCCGTAGCCCTTGATCGTCTTGGCCAGGATCACCGTCGGCGAGCCCCGGTGCTCCACCGCCGCGCGGTAGGCGGCGTACACCTTCTCGGGATCGTGGCCGCCCCGCCGCAGCTTGCCCAGCTCCTCGTCGGAGAGGTGCTCCACCATCGCCGCCAGCCGCGGGTCGCCGCCGAAGAAGTGCTCGCGCACGTAGGCCCCGCCCTCGGCGCTGAACTTCTGGAAGTCGCCGTCGACCAGCTCCTCGACGCGGCGCAGCAGCACGCCCTCGCGGTCGGCCTCGAACAGCGGGTCCCAGCTGTCGCCCCACACCACCTTGATCACGTTCCAGCCCGCACCGCGGAACAGGGTCTCCAGCTCCTGCACGACCTTGTCGTTGCCCCGCACCGGCCCGTCCAGCCGCTGCAGGTTGCAGTTGACCACGAAGATCAGGTTGTCCAGCCGCTCGCGGGCCGCGAGGCTGATCGCGCCCAGCGACTCGGGCTCGTCCATCTCGCCGTCGCCGACGAAGGCCCACACCTTGCCGCTGCGCTCCAGCAGCCCGCGGTCCTGCAGGTAGTGGGCGAAGCGGGCCTGGTAGATCGCCATCATCGGGCCCAGCCCCATCGACACCGTGGCGAACTGCCAGAAGTCCGGCATCGACCGCGGGTGGGGGTACGACGTCAGGGTCCGGTCGCCGCGCAGCTCGCGGCGGAAGTTGCGCAGGTGCTCCTCGTCCAGCCGCCCCTCGAGGAAGGCGCGGGCGTAGTTCCCGGGCGAGGCGTGGCCCTGGAAGTACACCAGGTCCTCGGCGTCGGGGTGGTCCGGCCCGCGGAAGAAGTGGTGGAAGCCCACCTCGTACAGCGTCGCGGCGGAGGCGTAGGTCGAGATGTGCCCGCCGATGCCGTCCTCCTCGCGGTTGGCGCGCACCACCATCGCCATCGCGTTCCAGCGGATGATGCTCTTGATCCGCCGCTCCACCTCCCGGTTGCCCGGGAAGCGCGGCTGGCGGTGCCGCGGGATGGTGTTGACGTACGGGGTCTCGACCGCGTGGGGCGGCCGCAGCCCGAACGCGGCGGCCCGCCCCAGCAGCAGCCGCAGCAGCTCCACCGCCCGCTCCCCGCCGCGCTGGCGGATCACGTGGTCCAGCGAGTACAGCCACTCCTCCTCCTCGACGCGGTCGAGGGCCTGCTCGTCGTCCCCCCGCGGGACGTCCCCGTCGGGCCGCTCGCGGTCCGTCACCGTCACCTCCTCGCCGGCGGGTCGCCGGCTACCACGGCGGGGTCATCGCCCGCTTGACCAGCTTCAGGTCGGACAGCAGCTTGTCGTGCTTGCGCTCGTCGGCCAGCAGGTACTCCAGCAGGTAGCGCGAAGGCCCCTGGCGGTCGTGGTCCAGCAACCCCAGCGCCTCCTCCGCCATCGAGATGGTCCTCTTCTCGATCGCGATGTGCTGCTCGATGGCGTCCCACACCGTCTTGAGCTCGTCGACGTTCATCCGTTCCGTGCCCGTCGTCATCTCGGCGATCAGGCCCTGGATGCGATGGTGCATCTGCGAGTCCTGGTTGATGATCTCGGCCACCGCGCGGATGTAGGCGTTGTCGGTGCCCTCCATGATCTGGGCCGTGGAGGTCACGGCGGCGTTCTCGACCTTCTGCCAGCGGCGCATGGTCTCCACCAGCTCGACCTGGTTGTCCTTCTTGCTCATCGGCGATCTCCTCGCGTTCGTGGAAGGGGTTGTCGACCCGGGGCATAGTCCCCAGCGAGGCGCGCGCAACCCCCAGGGGGCGGTTTTCTCCATCGGGGGGCTTGCGCCGGTCCGCCCGGTACCTAGTCCGTCCCAACAACAGGGGGTGCCGGCCGGACCGGATTCCCACCCCCGACAAGGAGGAGATCATGACCGCACGTTCCCTGTCCGCCTCGCTGCTCGTCGTGGCCTCGATCCTGGTCCTCGGTCCCGCGGCGACGGCCGCCGAGTACACCGTCGACCCCGACCACACCCGCGTCGGGTTCAAGGTCAAGCACATGATGATCAACTGGGTCCACGGCACCTTCACGGGGGGCATCGAGGGCAAGATCGAGTTCGACCCGGACGACCTCTCGACGTTCTCCGCGGACGTGTCCGTGGACACCTCGACCATCGACACCGGGGTCGACCGCCGCGACGGGCACCTGAGCAGCGCGGACTTCCTGGCGGTGAAGGAGCACCCGGCGATGAGGTTCGTCTCCACGGGTGTGCGCAACATCGAGAAGAACGAGTTCGAGCTCGTGGGCGACCTGACCATCCGCGGCGTGACGCGCGAGGTCGTGTTCGACGTCGATGGCCCGCTGGGCCCGGCCAAGGACATGTCCGGCAAGATGGTCTACGGCTTCCACGGCGTGGCCGTGATCGACCGCATGGAGTACGGCGTCGACTGGAACCGCGACCTGGAGACCGGCGGCGTGGTCGTGGGCGAGGAGGTCCACATCCAGATCGACCTGGAGCTGGTCGCCGGCGCGTAGCCGGCCCGTCCCCCGGTGCGGGGATTCCCCAGGCGCCGGCAAGCCGATCCCCCTGGCCCGGTCTCCAGCCTCCCTGATGTCCCACCGCCGGCTCCGGACGAGATTGGACCCCGAAGGAGGTTTCCCATGGAGATCGGTTATCTGATGAGCCAGGACGTCCACATCGCCCCCGCCGAGATGTCGGCCCGCGAGTGCGCCGCGGTGATGCGCAACACGGACATCGGCGGCATGCCGGTGGCCGAGGAGGGGCTGCTGGTCGGCTACGTCACCGACCGCGACCTGGCGACCAAGGTCACGGCGGTGGACCGGGACCCGGCCGAGATCCGGGTCCAGGACGTGATGTCGCGCAATCCGCTCACGATCTACACGGACGAGTCCATCGAGGACGCCGCGGTCAAGATGCGAGACCACAAGGTGCGCCGCCTGGTGGCGGTCAACCGCGACGACAACGTGGTCGGCGTGGTCTCGCTCGGCGACCTGGTCGACGACAGCATCGACCCGGACCTGCTACGAGACGTGCTGCGGGCGATCTCGGAGCCGACGCCGCCGGACCAGCCGCGGCGCTGACGCCGGGCGGCGCACTCGTCAACCCGGGTGCCTCTTCATCGATCCCCGTCCTCGTGTACGCAGCGCGGGTTGTCGTAGTGGTAGGGCCGACCCTCCCAGTTGCGCAGCGTCACGAAGTCGGTCCCCGAGGAGATGCGGTACATCGGCGCCAGCGGCGTCTTGCCCAGCCCGGCCGGCGTGACGATGTACTGCGGCACGGCCATCCCCGAGGTGTAGCCGCGGAGCTGCTCGAGGATCTCGATCCCGGTCTCCACCGGGGTCCGGTGGTGGGCGATCCCGATGGTCCCCTGGCAGTGATACAGGTAATAGGGCCGGACCCGGATGCGGAGCAGCTCCTGGTTGAGCAGCTTCATCACGTCGGGGTCGTCGTTGACCCCGCGCAGCAGGACGGCCTGGTTGCCCACCGGGATGCCGGCGCGGGTGAGCCGGTCGACGGCGTCGGCGGCCTCGGGGGTGACCTCCTTGGGGTGGTTGAACTGGGTGTTGAGGTACAGCGGGTGGTGGCTCGCGAGCATCTCGCACAGCTCGGGGGTGATCCGCTGCGGGACCGTCAGCGGCATCCGCGACCCGAGCCGCTTGATCTGGACGTGCTCGATGGCGTCGAGCTCGTCGAGCAACCCGTCGAGCTTGTCGTCCCCGAAGGTCAGCGGGTCGCCGCCGGTGTACAGCACGTCGCGGATCTCCGGGTGGGCGCGGATGTAGGCCAGCCCCTCCTCGATGTCGGCCACCGGCGCCGGCTCGTCCACGTCCCCGATCTTGCGGCGGCGCAGGCAGTGGCGGCAGAACGCCGAGCAGATGTTGGTGACGTTGAACTGGACCCGGTCCGGGTACCAGCGGACGACCGCGCGGACCGGCGAGGTGTACTCCTCCCCCGAGAAGTCGGGCTCGCCGGTGAGGGCGAGCTCCTCCACGGACGGGATCATCTGGCGCCAGATCGGGCAGGCGCGGTCCTCGGGATCGACCAGGCTGAGGTAGTGGGGCGAGACGCCCCAGCGGAAGCGCCGGCCGACCTCCTCGATGTCCCGCCGGTCGTCGGCGTCGAGGTCGAGGATGCGCCCGAGCGTCTCGGCGTCCTCCACCCGGTGGCGCAGCTGCCAGCGCCAGTCGTCCCAGTCCCGCGCGGTGCCGCCCAGGACCTCGAGGATCCGCTGGCGGGTGCGGGCGATGGTCGCGGCCTGGCCGAAGCCGGTCGGGATCCGGCGCCTCGCCTCCATGAAGCGGTGGGCGATGCGGTCCAGCTCCGCGGCACGCTCCCGCGAGATGCGTCGTCTCTCCTGCTCGCTCTCCGCCACGGGATCTCCTCCCGCCGTCGCCCTCCGGATCGATGGGCGGCGGCGCCCTCGAGGGCCACGCGCAGCGCCTCGCGCTGCCGGACCGTCGCCGGACTCTACCCACGACGGGGCGGCCGGGTGGTAGCGGGGGGGGCCCCAGCCCACCATGGGGGCGTCCCTCAGGGGTGGGGCGGCGAGACCGGTGGTGGTTCTCCCGTGTCCACGATCGGGGGACGACCGATGGGGCCGAGCGCCCGTCCGGACGAGGGTGGCGGTCGACGGGACCCTGGCCCCGGAGGCCAGCACCGGAGTCCCGGGAGGAGGATGGATGCGAGGGACACGTTCGACGACCAGGAGCTCTGCAAGGACGAGCCTGGCGCTGGTGGCGGCCGCGACGCTGCTGGCCCTGGCGCTCGGCCCCGCGCCGGCGCTGGCCGCGCCCGAGCTGACCGACGGGCAGATCACGGCGGCGGTGACCGACGAGCTGCTGTACGACGAGGGCGTCGAGGGGGCCTGGATCGACGTGGAGACCGACGAGGGCGTCGTCCAGCTCTCGGGGACGACCGACAACATCCTGGCCCGCGACCGGGCGGTCCGCGTCGCCCAGACCGTGCGCGGCGTGCGCGCCGTGGTCGACGAGATCCGGGTGCTCGACGCCGGTCGCGCCGACGAGGCGATCCGAGCTGCGGTGGACGATGCGCTGCTGTCCGACCCGGCCACCGACACCTGGCAGATCGGCGTCGAGGTCGAGGACGGCGAGGTCACGCTGACGGGTACGGTGGACTCCTGGCAGGAGCGGCTGCTGGCGGGCAAGGTCGCCAAGGGGGTCCGCGGCGTGCTCGCGCTGGACAACCGGATCCTCGTCGACTACCAGCAGGAACGCCGCGACGGCGAGATGCTCGCGGAGATCGAGCGGACCCTGGACTGGGACAGCCTGGTGGACGACGCGCTGATCGACGTCGTGGTGCGCAACGGCAAGGTGCGCCTGTCCGGCGTCGTCGGGAGCCTGGCCGAGAAGAACCGGGCCACCACGCACGCGTGGGTCATGGGGGTGACCGACGTGGACGCCGGCAAGCTCGAGATCGCGCACTGGGCGCGGGACGAGCGTCTCCGCGAGAACAAGTACGTCGCGCGCGACGAGGAGGAGATCGCCGCCGCGGTCGAGGACGCGATGCTGTACGACCCGCGGGTCAGCTCGTTCGAGGTCGACGCCAGCGCCGACGGCGGCGAGGTGACCCTGACCGGGACCGTCGACAACCTGCGCGCCAAGCAGGCCGCCGCCAGCGACGCCCGCAACACCGTGGGCGTGTGGCGGGTCAAGAACCGCGTCAAGGTCCGGCCGGGTGAGTACCGCGACGACCGCGTGGAGAGCCGCGTGGAGCGCGCGCTGGCCAACGATCCCTACGTCGAGCGCTACGAGGTCGGCGTGGAGGTGGACCACGGCGTGGTCTCGCTCACCGGGACCGTGGACAGCACCTTCGAGAAGTCGCAGGCCGAGGACGTGGCGGCGAGGACCTTCGGCGTCGTCGCCGTGGACAACGATCTGAGGGTGGCCGACGGCTACGACATCCTCACCTACGACCCCTACGTGGACGACGGCTGGTACGTCTACGACTTCGACTGGTTCGTCTACCCCGACCTGCCGGCCACGACCAAGCCCGACTGGGAGATCGCCACCGACATCCGCTCGCAGCTGTGGTGGAGCCCGTTCGTGGACGAGGACGAGGTCAGCGTCGTGGTGGACGACGGCGTGGCGACCCTGACCGGCACCGTCGACACCTGGAGCGAGCGTGCCGCCGCCACGGAGAACGCCTACGACGGCGGCGCGATCCTCGTCGACAACGACCTGCTGGTGTCCTACGGCCCGACGTACTATCGACCCTGACGTGACGTGGCGCGTGCGCGCGGGCGGCTCGCCGCCGCCGCGGGCGCAGAACGACCGGGAGGAGGACCGATGCGATCGCGACGACGGAGGGTGGGCGGCGGCCGGGTGATCTCGTCGGTGCTGGCCGCAGTGGCAGCCTCGGCGCTCGTGGCGCGGGTGATCGCCCTCGCCCCTGCGGCGGCGGCTGCGTCCCCGCTGGACGACCGGCAGATCACGGCGGCGGTGGAGGACGAGCTGCTGATCGACGGGGGCGTCGACTGGAGCTGGATCGACGTGGAGACCGAGGACGGGGTGATCCAGCTCTCGGGGAAGGTCGACAACGTCCTGGCCCGGGATCGGGCCGCCCGCATCGCGGCGAACGTCCGGGGGGCGAGGGCCGTGGTCAACCGGATCCGGGTGATGGACAGCGGCCGCAGCGACGAGGCGATCCGGGCGGCGGTGGAGGAGGCGCTGGCGTCCGATCCGGCCACGAGCTCCTGGCGGAGGATCGGCGTCGCGGTCTCCGGCGGCGAGGTGACGCTGACCGGGACGGTGGACTCGTGGCAAGCGCGGGATCTCACGAGCCAGGTCGCCAAGGGGGTCCGCGGCGTGCTCGCCCTGGACAACCAGGTCGACATCGAGGTCGACCGCGATCGCCCCGACGACGAGCTCCGGGCCGAGGTGGAGCGCACGCTCCACTGGGACAGCCTGGTGGACGACGCGCTGATCGAGGTCGCGGTGCGCGACGGCGAGGTGCACCTGTCGGGCACCGTGGGCAGCCTGGCCGAGCGGAACCGCGCGGCCACCGACGCGCGGGTCCTCGGCGTCGAGCGGGTCGACACCAGCGGGCTGGACATCGAGGACTGGGCGAGGGACGAGCGGCTGCGCAAGGGCAAGTACCGGCCGCGCGACGAGGACGAGATCGCCGCCGCGATCGAGGACGCGCTCCGGCACGATCCGCGGGTCGAGGCGTTCGACGTGCATGCCAGCGTCGACGAGGGCGTGGTGACCCTCAGCGGGACCGTGGACAACCTGCGGGCCCGGCAGTCGGCGGCCGGCGACGCGCGCAACACCGTCGGGGTGTGGCGGGTGGTCAACCGGATCAAGGTCCGCCCGGGCCAGTACCAGGACGATCGCATCGCGGCCCGCGTGGCGCGCGCGCTGGGCCACGATCCCTACCTGGACCGCGAGGCGATCCAGGTGGCGGTGAACCACGGCGTGGTCTCGCTGTCGGGGCCGGTGGACACCTACTTCGAGAAGATCCAGGCCGGGGACGTGGCCGCGGGGACGTTCGGCGTCGTCTCCGTGGACAACGACCTGGCGGTGACCGACGTCCACGCCGCCCCCACGCACGACCCGTACGTGGACGAGCGCTGGTACGTCCACGAGGCCGAGTGGGAGGCCTACCCGGCGCTCGAGGCGACGGTCCGCTCCGACTGGGAGATCGCCGAGGACATCCGGTCGCAGCTGTTCTGGAGCCCGATCCTCGACGAGGAGCGCATCGAGGTGATGGTGGACGACGGCGTGGCGACCCTGACCGGCGCGGTGGACACCTGGAACCAGCACTCGGCGGCCACGGACAACGCGTATCAGGGCGGCGCGATCCTCGTGGACAACGACCTGACCGTCACCCACGGTCCGCCGACCCATCGACCCTAGAGGCGAGCCCGGGCGCCGCGCGCGGAGGGCGCTCGCGGGCCCCGGACACCCGCGGGAAGGACCGGAGCGATGCGTGCGAGGTGGACCTCGATCCTGGCGGCGGCCCTGCTCTCCGTGCCGGTGGTGGCGTCCGGCGCGGGCCCCGTGCGCGCCCCGGCCACCTCCGATCCCGTGGTCGAGGAGCTGCTGGCCCGGATGACGCTGGCCGAGAAGGCCGCGCAGATGATGCAGGTCGATCTGGGCCGGCTGATGGGCGACGAGGCGTGGGACCGCGGGCCGCTGGACGACCGCTGGGTGCGGCGGGTGGTGGTGGAGCAGGCGGTCGGCTCGGTGCTCTCCGGCGGGGACGCGGCGCCGGTCCCGGCCGGACCCGCGGGGTGGGCGCGGACCGTCGCCGGGCTGCAACGGCACGCCGTGGAGGGCACGCGGCTGGGCATCCCCCTCGTCTACGGCGTCGACGCGGTCCACGGCCACGCCGCCGTGGTCGGCGCGACGGTCTACCCCCACCAGCTGGGCCTGGCCGCGACCTGGGACCCCGCGCTGGTGGAGGAGGTCGCCGCCGCCACGGCCCGCGACGTGCGCGCCACCGGCGTGCACTGGACCTTCGCCCCGGTGGCCGACCTCGGGGTCGACCCCCGCTGGGGCCGGTACTACGAGACGTTCGGCGAGGACCCCGCGCTGGCCTCGGAGCTGGTCGCAGCCAGCGTTCGCGGGCTGCAGGGGCCGTCTCTCGACGACCCCGGCGCGGTGGCCGCCACGCTCAAGCACTTCGTGGGCTACCCGGCGGGGGCGGGGGGGCGTGACCGGCACCCCGCGGTGCTGACGGCGCGGGAGCTGTGGGACCGCCACCTGCCCCCCTTTCGGGCCGGGATCGACGCCGGCGCGGCGACCGTGATGGTGGACTCCGGCGCCGTCGATGGCGTCCCGGTCCACGCCTCGTACACGCTGCTGACCGACGTACTGCGGGGCGAGCTGGGGTTCGCCGGCGTGGTGGTCTCCGACTGGCACGACGTGCACAAGCTCGCCGAGGTGCACCGCGTGGAGCCGGACCTGCGGCACGCGGTGGAGCGGGCGGTGCTCGCCGGCGTCGACCTGGTGATGGTGCCGTACGACAGCGAGGAGACGGCGGACGAGCTCGTGGCGCTGGTGCACGCCGGGCGCGTCCCGGAGGCGCGGGTGGACGAGGCCGTGCGGCGGATCCTGGAGCTGAAGCGCTCGCTGGGGCTGCTGCCCGATCCACCCCCGCCGCCCGACCCGGAGGAGGCGCGCCGCGTCGTGGAGCAGGGCGACCGGGCGCTGGCGGAGCGCGCGGCGACCGCCTCGCTGACGTTGCTGGTCAACGACGGGGTCCTGCCGCTGGCCGGGGAGGTCGGGACCATCGCCGTGGCCGGCCCCGCGGCCGACGACCCGGCGATGCAGCTGGGGGGCTGGACGCTGGGCTGGCAGGGCCTCGCCCCGGGCGGGGAGGTCCCGCCGGCGACCACGGTGCTGCAGGGGCTGCGCGAGGCGCCCCCCGGGGGTGCGCGGATCGTGTCGCTACCGTCGGACGCGACGCCGGGGAGGGTGCGGCGCGTCGCCCGCCGGGCCGACGTGGTGGTGGTGGTGCTCGGAGAGCGGCCCTACGCCGAGATGGAGGGCGATCGCACGCGGCCCGAGCTGCCGCCGGCGCAGCAGGAGCTGGTCCGCGAGCTGGCCGCCAGCGGCACGCCGCTGGTGCTGGTCCTGCTGGCGGGGCGCCCGCTGGTGCTGCCCGAAGACGTGGTGGAGGCGGCCTCGGCGCTGCTGATGGCCTACCTGCCGGGCTCGCAGGCGGGCACCGCGGTGGCCGCCGTGCTGGCCGGCGACGCCGATCCCGGCGGGCGTCTGCCCTGCAGCTGGCCGCGCGACGTGGGCCAGCTCCCACTGCGGTACGACCACCTGCCGGTCGACGAGCCGCCCCGCCCGCGGTTCGCCTTCGGCGACGGCCTGTCGTACACGAGCTTCGCCGTCCGGCCCGGGCACGCCGAGGTCCGGGACGATCGGATCGTCGTGCCCGTGGAGGTGAGCAACCGCGGCGGCCGTGCCGGGGAGCACGTGGTGCAGGCCTACGCGACGCACCGCACCAGCCCCGCGATGCGGCCGGTGCGGCGGCTCGTGGCGTTCCACCGGGTGTCGCTGGCGGCGGGCGAGTCGGCGACGGTGCGCCTGGAGCTCCCGATCGACCGGCTGGGGCAGGTGCCGGGCGACGTGTTCTCCCTGCAGCCGCCGAGGGTCGAGCCCGGCCGCCACGAGATCGCCATCGGCGAGCACCTCGTCGCGGTGGAGGTGCCCGCTGGCTCCTCCGCGCGCTGACCGGGCCGCCCCGGCGTCACTGCACGATCACCTCGGCGCCGAACATCGTCTTGGGGTGGAGCAGACAGAAGTACGGGTGGCTCGCCGTGCCCTGGAACGCCAGGCAGTACGACTGGCCCTGGGCCAGGTCGCCCGAGTCGAACAGGAGCCCGGCGTCCATGTCCCCCGGGTTCCCGCTGGTGACGGTGTGGGACGTGCCGTCGAGGTTGGTCCACTGCACGACCTGCCCGGAGTCGATGGTCACCGCGTCGGGGAGGAACGAGAAGTCGGTGATGTCCACGGTCGCGTCCGCGCTGACCATCCCGCAATCCACCGCGGTGGCGGTCGGGTTGCCGGTCGTGTCGTCGTCGCCCATGTCGTCGTCGCCCATGTCGTCGTCGCCCGTGTCGTCGTCGCCCATGTCGTCGTCGCCCATGTCGTCGTCGCCCATGTCGTCGT
>CAZOYV010000102.1:0-26302 GCA_964584075.1 uncultured Rickettsiales bacterium
ACGAGCTGGTTGTTGAAGTCGTGGGCCACGCCGCCGGCGAGCTGCCCGACGGCCTCCATCTTGGCGGCGTGGCGGACGCGCTCCTCCATCTTGACGCGCTCGGTGATGTCGATACCCACGGACAGGAACCCGGTGGCCTCGCCGAGGCGGTCCCGCAGGATCGCCGTGTTCCAGTCCATCACCAGGCGGGCGCCGTCGCGGCGCACGTTGTCGTTGACGGCGTGCACCGGGCCGTCGCCGCGCAGCAGGGTCTCCACCACCTGCTCGACGGACGGCCGCTCGTCCCCCGGGATCAGGAAGTCGAGGAACGGCTTGCCCAGGACCTCGTCCTCGCACCACCCGAACATCGCCTCGGCGCCCTGGTTCCAGGACAGCACCCGGCACTGGCGGTCCCAGATCACCAGCGCCAGCGGGGCCGTCTCGACGATCCCGCGGTAGCGCTGCTCGCTGGCGCGCAGCGCCTCGGAGGCCTGCTCCAGCTCGGCGGTGCGGGCCGCGACCTTGATCTCCAGCAGCTCGCGGGCCTCGCGCAGGGCCTGCTCGGTGTCGCGCGCGCGGCGCCGGGCCGCCGCCAGCGACGGGACGACGGCGTCCTCCCCCGGAGCCGGGTCGATCAGCCAGTCCGCGCCGGCGGCGGCCGCCTCGGCGCGGTGGGTCGGCGTCACGACCGCGGCGAACAGGACCGGCGACCGCCCGGGGTCGGGGCGCAGCCGTCGCAGCGCAGCCAGCCCGCTGTCGGGGTCGGTGGTGGCGTCGACGACCACCAGATCCAGGTCCTCGGTCCGGGCCGGGAGGGGCTCCGCGGGGAGGGAGCGCCGGACCTCGAACCCCGCCGCGCGGAGCTGGGCGGGCAGCGCGCCGACGGCGCCGTCGTCCTGTGCGATCACGAGCGCCACGGGGCGCCTCGTCGACTCGTCCTGGAGTCCCGTCACGGCGGCATGGTACCGCGAGTCGCGGCGGATCCGAAGCGGGATTCGGCGGTGGCGGGGGCCGATCGCCTCGTCGGGATCGACGGCACGGGGGACGCCGCGGGCGATCTCCGACATCTCGCACCTCTGGGCCGGCAAGAACCTCGAGGTCGGCGGCACCTCCGACGAGCCGGCCCCCGGCGAGGTCTGCGACGACAACCTCCGCCTGCCGTGATAGACCGTTGCGCGAGGGAGGGCCACGCCATGATCGATCGAGCGCACCGCCGGGGCCTGCTGTTGCTGCTCCCGTGGCTGCTGGTGACGGCGCCCGCGGCCGCGCAGGACGACGACGAGGGCGGCGACGACGTGCTGTGGGAGGAGGACGACCCCTCGGTCCCGCTGCGCGAGGCGCTGCGGAGCATGGACCCGCCGCTGCCGTGCCTGGTGGCCGACACCGAGGTCGCCCCGTCGGTGTCGGGCAAGACCGTGCGGGCGGTGCTGGCCACCGAGGGCTGCGAGGACGGCGTGCGGCGGGACGACGCCGGGAACGCGCCGGTGGACCAGGGGGTCTACGCCAAGGTCCTGCGCGCGGCGCGGACGTTCATCGCCGAGCAGTCGATCGAGGGCGCCACCGAGGTCGAGGTCGAGTTCGCCGCCCACGGCTGGCACGCCGACATCGATCTGGCTCGCTACGACGCCACCGACGGCCTGCCCGAGCAGAAGATGCGGGCCGCGACGACCTGGACCCCGGTGGCCAAGGGGGTCGTCGTCCGCGCGCCGCCGGACCTGCTGGCGAGGTGGGAGGCCGCGCGCCAGCCGACCGAGACAACGGCCCTCGATCAGGACTCGATCCAGCAGGTGATCCGCCGCAAGCTGCCGGCGATCCGGTACTGCGCACAGAAGCGCGAGGAGGAGGTCGGCGTCGCGCCGCGGGGCAAGGTCGAGGTCCGGTTCACGATCACCCCCCACGGGAAGGTGGTCGACCTGGAGCTGGTGGACTCGCCGTTCGATCCCGTCGTCGACCGCTGCCTGCTGGACCGCTTCGGCGAGCTGACGTTCCCCGCCTCGGGGGACACGATCCAGATCACCTGGCCCGTCAAGTTCGACTAGCGCTTGTCGTCGGGGAGGGCGACCGCGCCGTTCCGCGTCAGGCCCAGCTCACGAGCGCCCTCGAGGGCGACCTCGGCCTGGCGGGTGGTCGGTGCCGGGTCCCAGACCCTGGCCACCGTACCGTCGGTGTCGATCAGGAACGTGACCCGCTTGGCGATCACCCGGCCGGGGATCTTCATCCGCACGCCGTAGGCATCGGCCGCGGTGCCCTCGGGGTCGGCCAGCAGCGTGAAGCTCAGGCGGTGCCGCTCGGCGAACTCGCGGTGGGACTCGACGGTGTCCCCGGAGATCCCCACCACCTGGATCCCGGCGTCGCGGAGGTCGTCGTTGGCGTCCCGCAGACTGCAGGCCTGGGCCGTTCAGCCAGGGGTGAAGTCGGCGGGGTAGAAGTAGACCACCAGCGGGGACTCGGTCCACAGCTCGCTGAGCGTCACGGGGTTCCCGTCCTGGTCGGGCAGCGTCGCGTCGGGGGCCGGCTGCCCCACGGCGGGCAGGTCGCCCTGCGCCGCGGAGGCCAGCAGCGGGACGATCAGGATGGCGCTGGCCAGGACGGTCAGCGTGATCAGCGGTCGCCAGGAGCCGGTCATCGTCGTCTTCTCCTTGTCGAGAATTAGTCTCGACTATGTAGAGACAATACGTCCTCGAGCCGGTGCGCGCCAGGTCACGCCGGCCGGGCGCCGGAGGGCGCGGCGGCGAGCACGGCGCGGACCTGGCGGAGGAGCTGCTCCTGGGTGAACGGCTTGGTCAGCAGCGGCGCCTCGGCGGCGTCGACGCGGTGGGTCTGGAGCCGGTCGTCGGTGTAGCCCGACATGAACAGCACGCGCACGCCGGGGTTCACCCGCTGGACGCGCTCGGCGAGGCTGCGGCCGTCCATCCCGGGCATCACGACGTCGGTCAGCAGCAGGTCGATCCGCGCCAGCGCCGCGTCGCCCTCGGCCAGGGCCTGCTCGGCGTCGGCCGCGGCGCGGACCCGGTAGCCGTGCTGGCCCAGGTGGCGCACCACCACGTCGCGGACGACGCCGTCGTCCTCGACCACCAGGACCCGCTCGGTCCCGGCGAGATCGTCGGGCACCTCGGGGTCGGCGCTGGCGGGCGCCTCGAGCACCTCCGGGGCGGGCAGGTAGATGCGGAACGTCGTGCCCTCGCCGGGGACCGACGTGACGGTCACCGCGCCGTCGTGCTGGCGGACGATGCCGTACACGGTGGAGAGCCCCAGCCCGGTGCCGGCCTCGCGCCCCTTGGTGGTGAAGAACGGCTCGAAGGCGTGGCGCCGGACCCGAGCGTCCATCCCGATCCCGGTGTCCTCCACGGTCACGCAGACGTAGGCCCCGGCGGGGATCGCGCGCGGCTCGAACAGGTCGAGGTCCTCGCCGGCGTGGAGGGTGACGCGGGCGGTGGTGATCCGCAGGGTCCCGCCGCGGGGCATCGCGTCGCGGGCGTTGACCGCCAGGTTGAGCAGCACCTGCTCGATCTGGGCGCGGTCCAGCTCCAGCGGTGGCAGCGCCGGGTCGAGGCCGAGCTCCACGGCGATGTCCTCGCCGATCAGCCGCGCCAGCATCTGCTCCAGATCGGCGACGAGCTCGTTGAGCTGCACCCGCCGCCGCTCGAGGACCTGCTTGCGCGAGAACGCCAGCAGCTGGCGGGTCAGGTCCGAGGCGCGCTGGGCGGCGTTCTCGAGGGTGGTCAGGTCGGACCGCGCGCGGCCCTCCTCGGGCAGCGCCTGGCGCACGAAGTACGACGTGCCGAGGATCACGGTCAGCAGGTTGTTGAAGTCGTGGGCCACCCCACCGGCCAGCTGGCCGATCGCCTCGAGGCGCTGGGACTGGCGCAGCTGCAGCTCCAGCTCCTTGCGCTCGCCGATGTCGATCAGCAGCCCGCGGACGCCGACCGGCTCGCCGTCGCGGATCAGCGGCATCGAGCGCAGCAGGGCCGGGAAGGTCGTGCCGTCCTTGCGCAGCACGGTGTGCTCGCGGACGACGTCGTCGGGGGAGTCCAGCTGGCCCCGCATCGCCTCGGCGGCGGCCTGCCGCTCCTCGGGGACGAACAGGTCGGTGCCGGCGAAGCCCAGCTCGAGCTCCTCGGGGGCGTAGCCGGTGACCTCGTGGGTGTAGCGGTTGGCGTAGGTGATCCGGCCGTCGCGGTCGACCTCGTAGACCGCCTCGGGGAGCAGGTCGGCCAGCTCGTGGAAGCGGGCCTCGCTGAGCTCGCGGGTGCGCTCGGCCTGCTCGCGCTGGGCCATCTCGCGCTGCAGCCGGGCGATGGTCTCGCGCAGCTCCTCGGTGCGGCGCGCCACGGTCTCCTCGAGCCGCAGGCGGTGGAGCTCCAGATCGGTGCGGTACTTCTCGCGGATCGTGTGGTCGCGGAACACCAGCACGGCGGCGATCGGGTGCCCGGCGGCGTCCTCCATCGGGGCGGCCGAGACGGCGAGGTAGCGCGGGAAGCCGGTGTTCTCGTCGAGTACCACGTCCTGGGGGCCCTCGCCGGCGCGCTCCAGCACGGCGGCGATGTGCTCGGCGCGCACGCGGCCCTCGGTGACGTGCTCGACCCGCTGGCCGGCGATGGCGTGCAGCGGGACGCCGAAGGTCCGCGCCGCGGCGGGGTTGGCGCGGGCGATCTCCCCGCCGCGCTCGACCAGCAGCAGCGGGTCCTCCATCCGCTCCAGCGCCTGGTGCGTCGAGGCGACCCCGGTCAGGTCGTAGGAGTGGTACCGCCGCGCCGAGTACAGCAGCACGGCCATCAGCAGGGTGACGGTGGCGAACCCGACCGGGGGCACCGGGAGGCCCCAGCCGGGCAGGAAGTCCAGGTAGGCCAACATCCCCAGCGCGGACGCCAGCAGGATGTAGCGGGCGCGCGTGCGGCGGTGGGAGTCCGGGGGCGAGGCCCGCAGCTCGCGGACGTAGGCGCGCAGCACCAGCCCCGAGCCCAGCAGGGCGTAGCACACCAGGAGGAGCCCCATCGGGCCCCACCGCGGGTAGGGGCCGAACCAGTGGTGGTGCAGTCCCGCCACCACCGCGTCGGTCTGCAGCCCGGTGAGGACCAGCACGAGGCAGACGAGCCAGAACGCGGCCAGCCCCGCCCGGGAGACCGGGGCCCACGGCACGATCCCCTCCGCGCCCTGCAGCGACAGCGGGGTCATCGCGGCCATCCCGAGCACCAGGGAGCGCGACCACCACAGGGCGGCGGCGTCGTCGGTCGAGGCCAGGACCAGCCCGGTGCTGCCGAGCCACAGGCCGGTGAACACCAGGAACAGGTGGGCCGAGCGCAGCTCCGATGTGCGTTGCCCGGTGGAGAGCCCCGCGGCGCCGCCCAGGATCGCCACGAGCCCGACCGTCAGCGGCAGCAGCCCCCAGCCGAGCAGGTCGTAGCTGTCCATGGTCCACACCGCGGCGTCCATCGGATCTCCGGCGAGGCGTCGTGCTTGGCTCCCGCTCCCCCCGATCAAACGCGGAAGGCCGTCGCGGCGCAAGTCGGCTCGGATATGATGGCGCCTTCGCCGGGAGGAAGAGCGGATGGACTGGACTGCCCTGGCCGGCCTCGTGATGCTGGCCGCCACCGCCCAGACCGAGATCGTGATCGACGATCAGCACGGCGCGCCGACGTTCACCACCACCGGGGACGACTGGGCCACGTGGGGCACCAACGGCTACGGCTACGACGGGTCCGACACCGAGTACCACTACCTGTCCCACACGGTGGGGGGCGCGGACCGCAGGGGCACCGCGACGTGGACCCCGGACATCCCGGTGGAGGGCCACTGGCGGATCGAGACCTGGTTCCGCCGCACCGACAACCGCAGCCCCGACGCCGACCACTTCATCTACGACGGGCTGGGCGGGGAGACCCACCTGGTGATCGACCAGCGCGGCAAGGGCGCCAGCGGGTGGCTCGACCTGGGGGAGTACTGGTGCGCGGCGGGGACCGGCGGGTGCAGCGTGGTGCTCGACGGCACCGACGACGACGAGTCGGACGAGGCCAACGCGATGCGGTTCGTGCTCGTCGACGAGGATCCCGATCCCGGTCCCGACGCGTGTGAAGAGGCGTTTGCGCCCGGGCCGCACGTGCTCGAGTGGTGGGCCGGGGCGGCCGCGGGGTCGGGCTGGGACGACGCCGGGGCGGCGGCCGGGGCCCCCGACGGCGGCGAGGCCCACAGCCCCAACGTGGAGCAGGGCGAGGTGCTGACCGGGAGCGGCTGGGACGTCTGCGACCCGGACGGCGACGAGGTCATCGAGCAGGTGGAGATCGAGGCGCTGTCGCGCGTGCAGTACGAGTCGGGGCCCTACGAGCTGATCCTCTCGCTGGACGCCGCCGGTGCGGCGCAGACGACGTTCTCCCACGAGGCGCAGGCGTGGGACGCGGTGGACGTCACCGGGGACCTCGCGGCGCTGGACTGGGCCCACGTGGGGGCGGTCTCGGCGAACGTGCGGCTCCACGATCACCCCGGCGGCAACATCGACTCCGACGCGTGGGTCGACGCGTTCCGGCTGCGGGTCGCGTTCACCACGCTGGAGGGCCCGGGGGAC
The DNA here is from genome assembly GCA_964584075.1 of uncultured Rickettsiales bacterium. GTDB lineage: Bacteria > Myxococcota_A > UBA796 > UBA9615 > CAYRNR01 > CAZOYV01. Next base: position 6,539 of record CAZOYV010000102.1, read on the forward strand.
GACGACACGGCGGGGGACGACGACACCGCGGGGGACGACGACGCCGGGGGCGACGACGACGAGGTGGGGGACGACGACGGGGGGGCGCCGGCGGGGGACGACGACGGCGGCGGGGCGGGCGGAGACTGCCAGTGCGACGCGGCCGGGCCGCGCTGGGGCGGTGCGCCGGCCGCGCTGGCACTGGCTCTGGCGGCGGTGTTGCGGCGGGTCTGAGCTACTTGGCGATCAGCTCGAGGTCCAGGTCGATCTGGACCTCCTTGCCCACCAGCCAGCCGCCGCCGTCGACCGGCACGTTCCACTCCAGGCCGAACGCGGTGCGGTCGACGGTGGTGGTGCCGTGGAAGCCGTAGACCGTGCCGCCCATCGGGTGCTGGAACGGGCCGATCGGGCCCTCGACGTCGATCACGACGGGCAGGGTCTTCCCGCGGATCGTCAGATCCCCGGCGAGCTGGAACGAGCCGTCGGTGACGTTGCGCACCTCGGTGGACTTGAACGTCATCTGCGGGTGGTTCTCCACGTCGAAGAAGTCGGCGCTCTTGAGGTGGGCGTCGCGCTTGTCCTCGCGGGTGTCGATCGTCGCCACGTCGATCGCCACGTCGGCGGCGAAGGCCTCGACGTCGGCGGGGTCGAAGGCGATCGTGCCCTGCACGCCACCGTCGAAGTCGCCGCGGACCCAGGAGACCATCATGTGCTTGACCTTGAACGACGCGCTGGTGTGGGTCGCGTCGATCTGGTAGTCGGCGGCGGCCGCGGGCTGGGGGACCGCGAGGGCCAGCAGGGGGGCGGCGAGGGCCGCCAGCAGGGTGTTGCGGATCATCGTCTGCTCCTCTCATGGGCAGTTTTCGCACCGAAAGTTAGGAAAGACTAATCACGCTGTCGAGAGATGCACGCCCGGGTCGACGGCGGGGTCTGTGTCACCATCGAGGAGTTCGACGGGAGGTCCACCGCGGATGGCTCGGGTGTTGCTGGGGTGCTGTTTGGCTCTGCTGATCGCGGGGTGTCCGGGCGCGGGGGACGACGACGCGGGGGACGACGACGCGGGGGACGACGACGCGGGGGACGACGACGCCGGAGACGACGACGCCGGAGACGACGACGCGGGGGACGACGACACCGCCGACCACGATGGCGACGGCGACGGTTACTCCCCGGCCACGGGCGACTGTGACGACGGGGATCCCACCGTGTTCCCCGGCGCCGAGGAGCTGTGCAACGGGGTGGACGACGACTGCGACGGGGTCCCCGACGACGACTGCCTCGACTGCGACGCGGTGGTGCCGACGATGGTCGCGACCGTACGGGACGCGATCGACGCCGCCGTCGATGGGGACGTGGTGTGCCTGCGCCCCGGGATCTACCCGGGCAACCTCGACCTGATGCAGCGGGAGGTCGTGGTGCGCGGGCTCGAGGGCCCCGAGGTCACGGTGATCGAGGCGGACACGTTCGGCCCCACCGTGGTCGTCAGCGGCGGACAGACCCCCGCGACGGTGCTAGAGGGCCTGACCGTGACCGGCGGGGCGGCGGTCCACGGCGGGGGCCTGTACATCAACGGCAGCGCGCCGACGCTGCGCGACGTCGTCGTGGTCGACAACGAGGCCGTGCTCGGGGGCGGGATGTTCATCGACGCGACCGGCGCGCCGGTGCTCGAGGGGGTCGTGTTGCGCGAGAACCGAGCCGTGGGCGAGAACCACGAGGGCGGCGGGATCTACATCTCCAGCGCGTCGCCGACCCTGCGCGACGTGGCGCTGATCGACAACCGGGCCGAGATCGGCGGCGGAGTCCGGATCACCTCCGCGCAGCCCAGCTTCGAGCACGTGCTGTTCGTCGGCAACGAGGCGGTCAAGGGCGGCGGGCTCTACGCCGACAACGCCGAGCCGGTGGTGACCAACGCGATCTTCGCCGGCAACCGTGCCACCGCGGCCTACAGCGGAGGCGGTGGGCTGTACCTGGTGTTCGCCAACGCCACGTTGACCAACGTCACGATCGTCGGCAACGGGGCCACCGATCCCCTCGGTGTCGGGGGCGGGCTCAAGATCAACGCCTGCGCGCCTGCCCTGACCAACGTCCTCGTCGCCCACAACACCGCCGGCGACACCGGCGCCGGCCTGGACAACGACGGCACGCCGACCTTCGCGCACTGCGCGTTCCACGACAACGACGTCGTCGGCGGTGGGATCGCCTTCGGCCAGGACGGCAACGTCGAGGCCGACCCGCTGCTGCTCGACGTCTCGGGTCCCGACCCCTGGCAGTGGGACCTGCACCTCGGCGCCGCCTCGTCCCTGGTCGACGCCGGCACCGCCGCGCTGCTCGATCCCGACGGCACCCCGTCCGATATCGGCGCCTACGGCGGCCCCGCCGCCCCGGGGTTCGACCGCGACCGCGACGGCCACCCCGAGTGGTGGCTCCCCGGCCCCTACGACCCGGCCACCTCCCCGACGCTCGACTGCGACGACCGCGACCCCGCCGTCCACCCCGGCGCCGGCTGCTGACCACCGCCTCCCCCCCGGGTCCGAGTTCAGATTCTTGGCTCGATGTGAGCCAGATCCATGAACTCTGATGCCCGAGTCCCAGAAAACGGCGCGCTCGACGCCAGAAAATCAGACTTGGTCGTGGGGGACAGGGTGGGGGACTGGTGCGCGATGCGGACCAGCCTGGAATCGAGCCCGCACACCGGGGCGGGCGCGGGATGCAGGAGGCGTTCGTCGCCGAGGATCAGCAGGAGAGGTGCGAGGCGAGGATCGTCGCGACGGAGCCCCGACCGCGCGACGGTGCGTCGGCTCACCCCGAACACCTCCCTCAGCAAGGGAGTCTCGTTCCAGCCGACCTCCCTCGCGAGGCCGAGAGCGAGCCGCCTGGATGCGGGGGTTGCGAGGACCGTATCCACGCTCGTCCGTCGAGCCACGGCCACGGCCGCGATCACGTCGTCGAGATCGGGGACCACACCACCCCGGTCGACGAATGGTCTGGGCGGGGCTGTCCCACCGACATCGACGGTGAAGTCTGCAGATACGAAGTGATGGAACTCGTCTCCGAAGGCGGGGCAGACCCAGCGAAGCTCTGCGGCCAGTCGCGTGGGAGAGACCCACGGCTGGACGACCGCGCCCAGGGCGTCACGGTGCGTGGACCACAGCCATCGAGCCGGATCGTCGACGAGGTGGTCTCGATTGGGGTTGAGGTGGACGTAGCGGACCTGGCGGCGCAGGTGCTTGAAGTTGGAGATCTCCCGGGGTGGCTCGATGGGCCACCAGGTCCCCCGGCCGAGCCCCCAGACCGCCCCGGCGGCCACGTGGGCCAGGCGCCGTCTCGCTGCTCGCCAGTCGATGCAGCGGAGGATCAGGTGGAAGTGATCCGGCATCAGGATCGCGGCGAGGGCGAGTGGGAACGCCTTGCGCAGGCCATGCCAGAGACGTGCCGCGACGGGCTCGTCGGTCAGCTCGAATCGACGGGTACGCAAGTTCACGCGGAAGTGGAAATCGGACATCGGACCTCCTGGCAAGAGGCCAATCAAGACCCGTGCCGAGATGTCCAACCGGGAAGAAAAAGTGCCCTCGATGCCCCCCACACCGGCCCGGACGGGAGCTACTCCGATCGCCCATCCGCGGCGATTCCCGCCGTAGGGTCCAGAAGGCGTCCGGATTTCGAACGCCCCCGACCGGTTTTCGGTCCCCTCCACATCCGACTTCCACTTTTTGGCTCAATCAGGGACAGAAACTGGAACTCGGATACCCAACTTCCAGAATCTGGCGCGGATTGAGCCAAAAAGTGGAAGTCGGGTGGGGGTGGGGGTGGGGTGGGGGAGATCGGCGGTCAGGGGACGGACTGGATCGCGGTCTCGAACTCGGCGAGGGTGTACTCGCGGCGGTCCATCGAGGTGGCGGCCCAGACGAGCTCGCCGTCCGACACCGGGAAGGCGGTGGAGTGGCGGGAGAGCTTGCCGGGGACGGGCTGGTTGTGCTCGGTGAAGAAGAACACGATCCGCTGGCCGTCGACCACGTCGACGCCGTGCTCGCCCTGGCTCGCGGTGAAGCGGCCGTCGGGGCGGGGGTGGGCGAAGGCGCCGGGCCTGTACTGGCCGCGCCACGACTCGAGGACCTCGAAGGACAGGGCCCCGCCGGGCTCGGCGTGGGTCTCGGCGAGCACGATCAGGACGCAGTCGGAGACGTACTGCTCCAGCGTCGGCCAGGACTCGGCGCGGGCGGTGGCGGCGCCGAGCAGGGCGGCGGCGAGGGCCAGGGTCGGGAGGGTCCGCATCACTTGTTCTTCATCTTGTAGCTGAACGTCAGGTCGAGGCTCTCCTCGAAGACCAGCAGCTTCTCGAAGTACATCGCCTGGCCGTCCAGCGGCAGGGTGACCTTGACCGGCGAGACGCCGGCGGCGACGGCGTCGCCCTCGAACTGGTCGTTGGCCTGCTGCTGGACGACCTGGCCCACGTCGTAGTCGTAGCCGTGGTCGTAGCTCGGCAGCGGGGCGGTGCTGACCGCGCTGAACCAGTCGACCCTGCGCACCGAGCCGTCGATCGACCGCTTCTGGACCCGGGCGCGGTACGGCACGTAGACGGTCCACTGCGCGACGGTGGCGGGCACGTCGGCCACCGGCAGCTCGGCGCGGAAGGTGCCGTTGCCGCTGCTGTCCGGGGCCTGGCCGTCCTCGACGTAGACGACCTCGACGCTGAAGCTGGCCAGCTCGCCGCCGGTGGTCTGGCTGCGCGCCAGCGGGATCAGGATCCGGCCGTCGTCGGCCCGCGCCGGCTTGACCGCGCGGCCCCCGACGAAGGTGCTCCACGGGGTGGACCCGGTGGGCAGCTGCAGTCGCAGGAACTGGGCCCGGTTGTTGCGCATCGCGTAGTTGACCTGGGTCATCCGCCGGCCGTCGGGGGTCATCACCGAGGTGGCCGAGATCTGGTCGATGATCGTCACCAGCATGTCCACGTCGGTGTGCTGCCGCAGCTCCAGCGGGATGCGGTAGCCGTCCTTGCGGTACTTGAAGCCCATCAGCACCGGGAAGTCGGTCTGGCCGAGGATCGCGGCGGGCAGCTCGCGCACGTCGACCACCGAGGCGTTCTCGGCCTTGCCCGAGACGATCTCGAGGTTGCTCCGCGCGTCGATCCCGACCCAGCCCTTGACCCGCTCGACGCCCTCGACGCGCAGGTCGGGGACCTCGACGGTGCCGCCGCCCTCGGGCAGCGCGCGCTCGTACTCGAGGAACAGGTCGTACGGCCCCTGGGCCTCGAAGTTGAGCGTCACGTCGACCGCCTTGCGCCCGCCGCGGTCGACCGCCGACCAGTCGCGCAGCCCGCGGCCCTGGACCTCGAGCACGGTCACGTCGGCCGGCAGGCTGACCGACAGCGCCTCGACCCCGGCGTGGAGGATCGAGTAGCGCACGGTGCTGCGGCAGGTGAGCATCCCCTCGCCGACGCCCACCAGGCCCTGGTGCTCGGCGTAGATCCGCGCGACCTGCTCCTCGGGGGCGGCCTCGGGGGCCTCGAGCTCCCAGGTCACCGACAGGTTGCCCACCGCCGGCAGCAGCGCGGTCAGCACGCGGCGGTCGCCCCGCAGCTCGTCGGTCAGCTGCTGGGCGTTGGCCACGGTGAACGCCAGGTCCTCGGTGCCCGGGACCGCCAGCGTCACCTCGGTGCCGCCCGACGGCGCCAGCCCGAAGGCGAACCCGTTCTGGCCGCTGCTCTCCCATGTCGTCACCGCGAACTCGACGTCGACCTCGAGGGTCCCGCTGCGGTCGGTGATCAGCCGGTACCACCCCCCGTCCAGGTAGATCGGCGCGTCGCGGCCGCCCAGCGTCGCCCGCCGCAGCGCCACGCTGGTGGGCAGCAGCGGCACCGACGTCCAGCCCTCTTCCTCGAGCACGTCGATCCGGAACGTGGCGTCGAACACCGTGGCCTCGCCGTCCACCTCGCCGGCGTACGTCGCGCGGCTGATCGCGTAGTCGCGCGGCGCGGACTCGGGCGGCTTCTCGGGGGCCATGCCCCGCTCGTAGAGCACGCGGAAGTCGTTCCACGGCAGCACCACGCGGGCGCTGGGGATGTCGTCCTGGGCGCGGGCCCGGGGCGCCGCGGCGGTGGCGAGGATCACGGCCGTGGCGAGGATGGTGGTGGCTCTCATCGGTTCCTCCGGTTGGGCGAGCTGCGCACCGTGCGGTAGCGGAGCTCGACGGTCATCGGGGTGTTCTCGGGGATCAGCCGCTGCTCGAAGCGCAGGCTCTCGCCGGCGCGCGGCACGCGGATCGACAGCGCCGCGGCGGTGACGGCGATCGACGGCGGGGTCGCCTCGCCGTCGCGCTGGCCCTGCCCGCGGTGCGCCGACCGCGTCTCGAGCAGCGGCTCGGTGGGGGGCCCGTAGTCGTCGTCCTCGTCGAGCTCGTCGGCCCAGTCGTCGTCGCCGTCGACCACGATCGCCACCTCGCCGGGGGCGAGCTGGATGTCGTCGAAGTCGTCGCGGAGCTGGATCAGGCCGTCGAAGTCGGCCGAGCGGCGGTCGAGCAGCAGGTGGTCCTCGGGCGCCGACTCGAGGTGGATCGCCCCCCCCGAGACGGTCTCGTCGGCGTCCACGCCGGTGTCCCCGTCGAGGTCGGGGTCCGGACGCCCGTCCTCGTCCAGCCAGCGTTGGAGCTCCTCGGCGTCGAGGACGATGCGGACGTGGCGGTCCGGGATCTCGTCCACGACGCCCCGCTCGGCCTCGGGCTCCGGCGTCGGCTCGTCGCCGCCGCTGGCCGGCTGGTCTGCCGCCGGCCTCCGCAGCTCCCCCTCGACCGTCACGTCCTCGAAGCCCCACGTCGAGATCGACGTCGTCGCGCCGGACGGCTCGGTGGCCGACCACTCGGAGCGGTCGACGTCCGCGACGCCGTCGGCCCCGCCGCCGGTCGCGACCCCCTGGACCTCCTCGGAGGACGAGCGCCCCGACACCACCGCCTCGTCCAGCGATCCGAGCGCCACCCTGCCCTTGACGACCCGCTCCCTGGTCTCGTCGACCTGCCGCTCGATGTCGGCGAGCTGGCGCTGGAACGCCTCGAGCTGGACCTTCTGCTCGACGCTCTCGACCTGCTCCACCTGGGCGAGCTCCTCGGTGACCTCCACCAGCCGGCGGTACTCCTCCTCGGCCTTGGCCAGATCGCCGGCGCGGAACGCCTGGTCGGCCTCCCTCTTGCGCTTCTCCTGCTCGACGCGCCGGCCCTGGGTCTTGGCCTGGGCCAGCTCGCGCACGCGCCGCGAGAGGACCTCCTGCTCCTCGCCCGCCTCCTCGCCGCTGCCGACGAACACGTCGACGTTGGACTGCAGCTGCGCCGCGGACTTGTTGTACGGGTCCAGCTCCAGGGACCTCTCCAGCAGCGAGGCGGCGTCGTCGAAGCGGTTGGCCTTGTAGGCCGAGTAGGCCTGGTTGAAGACCTCGACGCTGAGGTCCTCCTGCAGCGCGCGGGACGCCTCGTTCGAACGCGACTCCGACACCCCCGCCGGCTGCGCGGGGGGCTCGTCGGCCTTGCGCCGCACCGGCGCCGCGGCACCCCCACCGCTCGCGGCGAGGGCTGCGGGCGCCTTCTTCTCGGCCCTCGGCAGCGGGGGCGGAGCCGGCGGCGGAGGTGGCCCCCGGCGCGCCTTGCTCGCCACGATCTGGACCTGCTCGCCGCCTCGCTTCCCGTCGGCGGCCGGGACCTCGTCGGCCTCCTCGTCCCGCAGCGACTCGCCGTGGGCCCGGCCGTAGGTCAGGCCCCGGTCGCGGTCGGTCCACCGATCCACCAGCGTCGCGTCGCTGACCGCCGCCCGCGCCACGCGATCGGGCGGCAGCACGACCTCCCAGCGGGCGTAGGCGATCGGCGCGTCCACCGCGGGGGCGACCAGCTCGCGGATCCCGCGCGCGCTCCACGGTGCCTCGTCGCCCCAGAACAGGACCTCCACCGGGAACGAGACCAGCCCCTCGAGGCTCTCCACCGACTTCTCCAGCGGCACGAACAGCCCGCCGTCGCCGTCGCTGGCCGGCTGGACCACCACCCCCGCGACCCGCGCGCCGATGGCGTCGTACCCCGCCGGCGGCGCCACGTGCAGGTACTGGTTGCGGTCGTTGCGCACCTGGTAGCGCGCCCGCAGCAGCACGCGGCCGTGGCTGGTGTAGGCGATCTCGTAGCGCGCCTCGTCCACCAGCGTCGGCGGCTCCTCCACCGGCTCGTACTGCAGCACGCGGACCTGCAGCTCGGGCCGCCCGCCCGCGGCGCGGTAGGTCGCCACCGGCTCCCCCGCGGCCAGCCCGGTGGCCCACGCGGGCAGCTCCGAGGCCAGCGCCGGCTGCAGCCCGCGCGCCGGCTCCGGCGCCACCATCGCCTCGTCGGTGCGCAGCACCGAGACCCACAGCGCGCGGGTGTCCGGGGTCCACGGCAGCGGCATCGTCGCCAGATCCTCGCCCTCGGGGGCCGGCGCGCGGTACGACAGCCGCAGCGTCGCGCTGCCCTCCACGGGCCGGGCGAGCTGCACCTCGACGCCGTCCGCCGTGCGGCGCTGCTGCCGCACCCCGCTGCCCTCGACCGAGACCTCCTCGGCCTCCGCCGGCAACCCCACGTGCAGCGTGTCCACGGCGCCGTAGCGGATCCGGTGGCGGATCACCGCGGTGGCCTCGAGGCCGCTGGCGTCGACGCGGAACGCCACCGCCGCCTCGGCGGTGATCACCGTCGGCCGCGGGGACGGCGGGGCCGCCGGGCGCCACCGCAGCGCCAGCCGCTCGGTCTGCACCAGGTCGAAGTCCTGGGGGCCGGCCAGCACGGCGTCCTCGGCGGTCACGTCCCACGGCCCGCCGTGCACGGAGACGTGCCCGCGCGCCGCGGTCAGCAGCGGCAGGTCGAGCTGCGCCTCGGGGGTCGCCACGGTGCCCGCGACCACCAGCTCGTGGCGGCCGTCGAGCAGCGCGGCCAGCCGGCGCACCCCGTCGGGGCCGGGCTCCAGCGCCACCGGCACCCCGTCGAGGGTCGCGCGCTCCACGGCCAGCGCCGCCCCGGTCACGGGCAGGTCGACCCACCCGGGGGTGATCGCGCGCAGCCGCCAGGTGAGCGCCAGCGCGGTCTCGTCGGGGCCGGGCTCGACCTGCACGGCGACGGAGTCGACCAGCGCGTCGACCGGGGGCGGCTCGTCGGCCACCGGCGGCGGGGCGAGGGCGTCGATCGGCACCACGACGGCGTGCTGGCCCAGCAGGACCGCCGCGAGGATCGGCAGCAGCGAGGTGATCTCCATGACGCGCTTGGTGCAGACAACACCGCGCAGGATCGGTTCCTTCCCGGGTCGCCCGCGCCCGATCCAACGGCTCGTGGATCGGACTGGTCACACCCCGCGTCGGCTGCAATCCTGGGGGGAGAACGGAGGACCGGATGACCCGCGACACCAGCCGGCGCGCCGCCCTGCGCTGGGGTCTGTGCGCCGCCGCGGCCGGCCTGGGACCCACGTGGCTCCCCGCCTGTGCCGGCCTGCGCCGCGAGCGGCCCGCCGAGGCCGTCGTCGAGGTCGGCGAGCCCGCGGTGAGCCCGCAGCCGGCGATCGATCCCGCGTTCGAACCGCCCTACCTCGCCCTGCACCGCAGCGGGGAGCTTCGCCGGCGTGGCGAGGCGCTGTGGGCCGCGATGGAGCGGTGCTCGCTGTGCCCCCGGCAGTGCGGCGCCCGGCGCCACGACGGCGAGGCGGGGTTCTGCGGCGCGTCGGCGACCCTCGAGGTCTCCAGCTTCCACCCCCACCTCGGCGAGGAGGCTTGCCTGGTCGGGCAGAACGGCTCGGGCACGATCTTCCTGTCGAACTGCAACCTGCGCTGCGTGTTCTGCATCAACTGGGAGACCAGCCAGGGTGGGCTCGGCTGGCCCAAGGAGCTGGACGCGCTGGCGCAGATGATGCTCGATCTGCAGGCGATCGGCTGCCACAACGTCAACCTCGTGACGCCGACCCACTACACCGCCCACATCGTGCGCGCGCTGGACCTCGCCGCCGTCCGCGGCCTGCGCGTCCCGCTGGTGTGGAACACCTGCGGCTGGGAGCTCCCCGAGACGCTGGCCCAGCTCGACGGCGTGGTGGACATCTACATGCCGGACTTCAAGTACGCCAGCGGGACGATGGCGGCGACCTACAGCTCCGGCGCGGACCGCTACCCCGAGGTCACCGAGGATGCGCTGCTGGAGATGCACCGCCAGGTGGGCGTGGCCCGGCCGGCCGAGGACGGCCTGCTCTACCGCGGGCTGATCGTCCGCCACCTGGTGATGCCCAACAACGTCGGCGGCAGCGCGCAGGTGATGCGCTGGATCGGCGCCAACCTGCCCGCCGACACCTACGTCCACGTGATGAGCCAGTACCGGCCGATGCACCGCGCCGACGAGTTCCCCGAGATCGACCGCCCGATCACCGCCGCCGAGTACGACGCCGCGGTCCACGCCGCCGTCGGCGCCGGGCTGACCGCGCTGGACCTGCAGGGCAGCCCCGACCGCTGGCGCGACGAGTAGCCCCCCGGGCTGGCAACCGCGCGCAGCGTGCCTATCATGGGGCGGAGAACGGGCTGCCACCTCGACGACGGGAGACACGACGATGAAGGCCAGGAAGCTGCGCGACGGGATCCACTGGGTCGGAGTGGTCGACTGGGACCGCCGGCTGTTCGACTCGCTGATCCCGATCCCCGACGGCACCAGCTACAACGCCTACTTGGTCCAGGGCGACGACCGGACCGCGCTGATCGACACGGTCGAGCCCCACTTCGCCGACGTGCTGTTCGCGCGCCTGGACGATCTCGGCGTCGACCGCATCGACTACGTGGTCTCCAACCACGCCGAGCAGGACCACAGCGGGTCGCTGCCGCGGGTCCTCGAGCGCTACCCCGACGCCCGGCTGCTGGCGACCCCCAAGGCGCTGGAGATGCTGCCCGACCTGATGCCGCTGCCCACCGAGCGGGTCCGCGCGGTCGAGGACGGCGAGGTGGTCGAGCTCGGCGGCAGGTCGCTGCGGTTCCTGCACTTCCCGTGGGTCCACTGGCCCGAGACGATGCTGACCTACGTGCCCGAGGACCAGGTGCTGTTCCCCTGCGACCTGTTCGGCTCGCACCTGGCGACCAACGAGCTGATCAGCACCGATCCGGCCGGCGTGCACCTGGCGGCCAAGCTGTACTTCGCCCAGATCATGATGCCGTTCCGCAAGATGATCGCGAAGAACCTGGGCAAGGTCGAGGAGCTGCCGCTGGAGCTGATCGCGCCGAGCCACGGCCCGGTCCACGGCCGCCCCCAGACCATCGTGCAGTCCTACAAGCACTGGGTCGGCGACCGCCCGCGCAACCTGGTGGTGCTGCCCTACATCACGATGCACGAGAGCACGCGGATCATGGTCGACCACCTGATCGACGCGCTGACCGACCGCGACGTCCGGGTGGAGCGCTTCAACCTCGAGAACGTCGATCTGGGCAAGCTCGCCAGCGCGCTGGTGGACGCCGCGACGATCGTGATCGGGACGCCCACGGTGCTGGGCGGCGCGCACCCCAACGCGCTGTACGCCGCGCACCTCGCCGCGATGCTGCGGCCCAAGGCGCGCCACGCCACGGTGGTCGGCTCCTACGGCTGGGGCGGCAAGGCGGTGGACCAGGTGACCGGGGCGCTGGGCAGCCTCAAGCTCGAGATCCTCGACCCGGTGCTGTCCAAGGGGACGCCGTCGCCCCAGGTGCTGGCCGACCTCGAGGCGCTGGCCGACGCCATCGCGGCCAAGCACGGCGAGGCGGGGTGCTGCCGCTGAGGCCGGGGTCTCGCCCTACTCGCCGTACTTGACGCTGCAGCCGTAGGACTTGGTCCCGGTGGTGACCACCGCGCGCCCGGCCTCGAGATCGCCCAGCGCCGCGGCGACGTAGTTGACGTAGCCGGCGCCGTCCGCGCCGCGCCCCAGCGGGGCCGTGTCCAGCGCGCCGTTGTAGACCACCTGGCCGTCGGGGTCGATCACCACCATCTGCGGGGTCGTCTTGGCGCCGTAGCGCCGGCCGACGCTGCCGTCCTCGTCGAGCAGCACCGGGTAGTCGATCCCGTACTCCTCGCGGGCGCGGATGTTGCGCTCCAGGCCGGCGCCCTGCTTGCCGGGGGCGCCCGAGTTGATCGCCAGCCACACCACGTCGTCGCCGGCCAGCTCGCCGGGCAGCGTGCGCAGCGGGCCGCCGGCGCCGTGGGCGTGCTGCACGAACGGGCAGTCGGGGTTGAACCACTCGAGGATCACGATCTTGCCGCGGTGGTCCGACAGCGTCACCCGCGAGCCGTCGGTGGCGGGCAGGGTGAAGTCGGGGGCCGCGCTGCCCTCCGGGGCGGCGGCCGCGCCGGTGGACAGCGCGAGGGTGAACGCCAGGGGCGTGATCAGCAGCAGTCGGGTCATCGTCTTCGCTCCATGGAGAGGTCGTTAGTTGCACCTAACTTGAGGCCGCGGCGGCGAAATGCAAGGCCCGCGGTCAGGGCGACGGGACCACCAGCGGCAGCTCCACGAAGCGGTCGGACCCCAGGCCCAGCACCAGTCTTCCGGCCTCGGCGGGGCCCTCCGACAGCCGGATCGTCACGGTGACACCGGCGTCGTCGCGGGCGATCGTCAGCTCGCGCAGCCGCGCCTCGAGGGGGCGGGTCGGGAACGCCTCGGCCGCGGTGACGCCCGGCAGCGTGACCTCCGCCACGGGGCCGCCGTCGTCGTCCAGCCAGGCCACCGTCGCGCCGGGGAGCTCTTCCAGCGGCCGCGGCAGGCGCCGCTTGTCGCGGGCCAGCGGGTCGGGGCTCGCCGGGGGGACCGCGGCGGCCGACCGCGGCAGCGTCCGCTCCACCGTGGCCCGGCCCGGGACGCACACCGCGCGACAGGCCAGCCAGGCGACCTCGGCCGTGATCGTGACGTCTCCGTCCGGGGCGCCCTGCAGCGGCGCGACCTCGGCGAGCAGCGCCACCGGGCCGTGGTAGCCGTAGCTGCGGATCTCGCCGGGGGAGAGGAACGCCTCGGGGCCCGGGTAGCGCACCGGTCCGATCGCGGCCCCGCCGGCCGCGAACGCGGCGGTGGTGTCGAGGCCGGCCTCGCCGGGGTTCTCCCAGTACACGTGCCACCCCTCGGGAGCCTGCAGGCGGGCGCCGATCCAGGCTCCGTCCGGTCCCAGCGCCGGGCGGTCGGCGATCAGCTCGACCGCGACGTCGGGCTCCGCCGCGTCGCCGGCCGTGGCCGGGGGGGCGAGCAGCAGGGCGATCAGCACCGCGATCGGCGCGGTGGGACGGAGCAACAGGCCCATCCCCCTCAGGTAGGGACGAACGGGTCGGGACGCAAGCGCGCCGGCCGGGTGCTCAGCTCCAGCGTGCCAGCAGCTGCAGCACGGGCAGCAGCAGCGCCCACAGGGCCAGCACCGGCGCCACCAGCACCGCCACGAGGTAGGCGGTGACGTACAGCAACCCGCCCAGCAGCGACCACGAGTACAGCGCCCCGCCGGGCACGGTCCCCGACAGAACGGTGACCGCGTCGCGCAGGCCCGCGAGGTGCAGCGCGGCGTAGGCCAGCAGCGCGATCGCCGAGGCGATCAGCAGCGCCCGCGAGCCGGGGTTCAGCGCCATCCACGGTCTCATCGCGTCACCTCCACGACCGCCTCGGGGAGCGTGGCCCGTTCCCACAGCGGTCCCTGGACCAGGGCGTAGAGGATCACGGCGTCGCCGACGTGGTTGCTCGCCGCGAAGGTGCGGGCCTCGCCGCGCCGCGCGGGGAAGCCGGCCAGCCGCAGGGAGGCCAGCAGCCGCGCCAGCGTCTCGTCGTCGCCGAACGCCGCGGCCCCCACCAGGGCCTGCCCGCTGGAGCCGGCGTTGGCGCCCAGCAGCGGGACCGTGGGGCCGGAGTCGATGTCCACCGGGCCCTGCCACGAGCGGGGCCACTCGCGGGCGAAGCCGAACCCGACCACGTCGATCCCCAGCTCCTCGCGTGCACGCCGGTACTGATCCGCCGCGAACGCGGGATCGACGAGCTGCAGGGCGTGGGCGGCCATGAAGATGCTGGAGCCCTCGGGGCCGTCGAGGGGGCGGCCGTCGAGGGTGTAGCTCGACACCAGCAGCCCGGTGTCCGGGTCGATCAGCCGCTCCCGGGCCACCGCCATCCAGCGGTCGAGCAGGGCGGCGTGGTCGGTCCCGTCGAGCCGGTCCCCCAGCGCGATCGAGGCCAGCGCCAGGGTGTTGCAGAACGTCCAGCACTCGTCGGGGTAGCTCTCCACCGACCGCACCGGGCTGAGCTCCATCCGCGCGGCGATCTCGTCGACCCGCGCGCGGTGCTCGCGGGCCAGCCGCTCGTCGTCGGCGACCATCCGGCGCGCCGCGATCATCAGCGCGATCTCGCCGTCGACGAACACGCTGCGGGCGGGCTGGACCTCGAACGGGGCCCAGCTGGCGTAGTCCATCAGGAAGTAGGTCTGGCCGTGGCGCCGCTCCAGCGCCAGGGTGTCGTCGATCGCGGCGTCGATCACCGCGAGATAGCGCTCCTCTTCGGCCGGCTCGCGCAGCGCCATGTTGGCCAGCGCGAGCACCATGTAGGTGCGGCCCATGAAGTCCCACTCCGGGTTGGTGAAGCGGATCGCGTCGTGCTCGCCGTCGCGGATCGCCGGGTCGAGCCACAGCTGCTCGTAGCGCAGCGCCATCGCCTGCGCCTCGGGGGCGACGCCCTCCTCGGAGCGGAAGCGGTCCAGGTCGGGGGTGAACCACCAGTGCAGCGCGCCGAGCCACAGCGCGGTGGCCAGCAGCGGCGCGGCGGCGGCGGCCCCCACGCGGCGGCCCGGGGAGAGCGGGGGACGGGGCATCGCGACCTCCTGATCAGGAGATACGCGCGGCGTGTCCCGGCGGGGCTGCGGGGGCGTCCCGGGCGCGAGGAGATCCGGTGCAGATCCCGTGCAAGCCGCCCGGTTGACAGGGGATCGGGGCCACCATACGGTTCCAGCCGATGAAGCCACGCATCATCGTCGCGGGGCTCGGCGAGACCGGCACCGACCTGATCCACAAGCTGCGGCTCAACTGGGACGTCGTCGGCATCGATCCGGACCCCGGCGCGGTCGACCTGCTGCACGGCGCGCTGGACGCCGACGGCGCGGTGACGCTGTTCCACGGCGACGCCACCTCGGGGCTGATCCTGCGCAAGGCGGCGGTCGAGGGGGCCCACGCGATCGTCGCCTGCACCGGCGACGACGAGGTCAACTTCGAGGTCCTGCACCTGGCCCGCGACGCCTACGGGATCGAGAACCGCTACGCACTGATGTACGACATGGGCTGGGAGCCGCGGTACCGCGGAGAGGAGATCGAGGTCGTCAGCCAGGACCGGGCCTGCGCGGCGATCCTCGAGGCCCGCGTGGAGCGCGGCCAGAAGGTCGCCAGCGGCGTGGGGCTGGGCCACGGCGAGATCGTCGAGGTCGAGGTGCTGCCCAACTCGTCGGTCGTCGGGCGCGCGCTGGCCGAGCTGCGCCCGCGGCGCTGGCTGGTCGGGGCGGTGTACCGCGACGGCGAGCTGGTGGTGCCCCACGGGGACACCGTGATCGAGCCCGGGGACCGGGTGTTGCTGATCGGCGACCCCGCGCTGCTGCCCTCGATCGCCTCGCTGATCCGCTCGGGCGAGTCGGAGTTCCCGCTGCAGTACGGCTCCCACGTGGTGGCGCTGTGCGGCCCGGACGTCGAGCGCACCGTGGCCGAGGCGGCCTACCTGGTCCGCTCCACCCGCGCCGATCGCTTCGAGCTGGTGGCCTGCGAGGGCGACGAGGTCCGGCTGCGGGCGATGACCCGGCTGGCCGATCGCGAGGAGATCCCCTACGAGTTCTCGTGCAGCGCCGACGGGACGATGGGCAGCCTGGTGGCCGAGGCCGACCGCCGCGACGTGGGGGTCCTGGTGATCCCGCCGGAGCCGCTGGGCCTGCTCGGCCGCGTGGGGCTGGGGCGCTCGCGCGCGGTGCGGCTGATCGACCTGGTCACCTCGCCGGTGCTGATGACCCGCGACAGCTTCCCGTACGAGCGGATCATGCTGGTGCTCGCCGAGCTGCCGTTCCACCCGGCGGCGGCCCAGGTCGCCATCGACCTGGCGCGGCTGCTCGGGGCCGAGCTGCAGCTGGGGGTGGTCCACCAGCCGGACCTGGTGGCCGGCCAGGACCTGCGCCGGGAGGTCACGTCGCGGCGCCGCGAGATCGAGAACCTGGCCGGCATGTACCACATCGAGATGAACACGGTGGTGATGGAGGGCAACCCGATCCTCGAGGTCGAGAAGGCCAGCGCCGGCGTCGACCTGATGGTGCTGCCCTACCGCCGTGGGCGCGCCGGCTTCCTGACCCGCCCCGACGTCGGCCAGAACATCCTCCACCGGGCCCAGTGCTCGGTGATGGTGATGCCCCACTAGGCCCGGACCCTGCCGTGCACGCCCACGACGCCGTCTCGCTGCTGATCATCGCCCTGGGGGCGTTCGCGATCCCGCTGGTCAGCGGGCGCATCGGCGTGCCGGCGGCGGTGGGCGAGATCGTGTTCGGGATCCTGGTCGGGGCGCAGGTCCTCGGCGTGGTCGAGGAGACCGAGTTCATCACCTTCCTGGCCGAGTTCGGCTTCGCGTTCCTGATGTTCCTCGTCGGGCTCGAGCTGGACTTCTCGCGGATCGAGCGCGAGGGGGCCCGCGGGGTCCTCGCCGCGCTGGGCATCTCGGTGCTGATCTTCGCGCTGTCGCTGGGCGTGACGTGGCTGCTGGACCTGCCGCTGTTCCTGTTCCTGGCGTTCGGGGCGATCAGCGTCGGGCTGTTGCTGGTCACGCTCACCGAGGCCGGGCTGAGCAAGACCCCCGTGGGCCAGACGATCATCTTCGTGGGCTCGCTGGGCGAGTTCGCGACGATCGTGCTGGTCACCGGCTTCGGGCTGGCCTACGAGCACGGCTTCGGCTGGCTGCTGGCCTGGGAGCTGGCCCAGCTGGGCGGGATCCTGGTGGCGGCCTACCTGCTGCTGGTGGTCCTGCGCACGCTGATCTGGTGGCGCCCCGCGGCGTTCGCCCGCGTGGTGGCGGCCAAGGACCCCAGCGAGATCGGCGTGCGGGCCGGGATGGCGATGATGCTGATCTTCGTGGCGTTCGCCGCGCTGATCGGCGTCGAGGCGATCCTCGGCGCGTTCGTCGCCGGGGCGCTGTTCTCGTTCGTGTTCCGCGACAAGGGGATCCTCGAGACCAAGATGTCGTCGATCGGGTTCGGGTTCTTCGTGCCGATCTTCTTCATCTGGGTCGGGATGGAGTTCGACCTGCGCTCGGTGCTGCGCTGGGAGGTGCTGCCGACCCTGGGGCTGTTCCTGCTGGTGATGCTGGTGGTCAAGATCGGAGGGGCGCTGCCGCTGATGCTGCGTGGCTTCCGGCTGCGCGAGGCGCTGGGCACCGGGCTGCTGCTCGGCGCCCCGCTGACGCTGCTGGTCGTGGTGGCGCGGATCGGCGAGGAGGTCGGGCAGATCGACGCCGGGACGTCGGCGGCGCTGGTGCTGCTGGCGATCGTGACCGGGATCTTCCTGCCGTGGCTGTTCCGGCCGGTGGTGGGCGCCGGGGCGAGGCCGGAGGAGGAGGGATGAGCGTGCGACGGATCGCGCTGGTGATCGCGCTGGCGGCGCTGCTGCCGGGCTGTGCGGCGCGCCCGCTGACGCCGCTGGAGCGCTACCACATCGAGTCCGGCGGGCCCGGCGAGGCGATGCCGGTGGTGCAGGACGAGGACCCCGCTGGGGACGCGTTCCTGCGGGCGGTGGCCGAGGCGGTCGACCCCCTCGACCCGGTGGTGCGGCGCCTGGCCAAGCGGATGCGGGTGACGGTCGAGGAGGCCCCGGGGGTGGGCATCGCCGCGCCCCAGGTGGGCATCTCGCGGCGGATGGTGTGGGTCCAGCGGCTGGACAAGGCCGACAAGCCGTTCGAGATCTACCTCAACCCGCGGATCGTGAGGCGCTCGCAGGAGACCGAGGTCGGCTGGGAGGGCTGCCTGTCGGTCTCGGCGGGCTACGGCCAGGTGCAGCGCTCGATCTGGCTCGACCTGCAGTGGCAGGGGCTGGACGGCCGGCGCCACCGCGAGCACATCGAGGGCTTCGTGGCGGTGATCGTGCAGCACGAGCTCGACCACCTCGACGGGGTGCTGTTCGTCGACCGCAAGGAGCCCGGCGAGCTGGTGCCCAAGGAGGAGTACCGGGCGATGCGCGAGCGGGAGAGAGCGGCGGCCGAGGAGCCGGAGGAGTAGGGCGCCGATGCAGCGGTTCAGCAAGGGGCAGCTGGCCCACCACGCCCTGATCGCGGGCGCCTTCGCCGCCGGCGTGACGATCTTCGGGGTCGCCACGGCGGTCCTCAACTGGTGGGTCGTCCCGGTGGCCTGGGTCCTCGCCGCCGGCTACGTGGTGCTGCGGATGCAGCGCTTCCTGCGCCGGCTGCGCGCCGGGGAGGAGCCCGCCGCGGCGATCCGCGAGGTGCTCGGGCGCCGGGTGGAGTTCTACCGCGGGCTCGACGGGGCGGAGCAGGCCCGCTTCCGCCGCGAGGTACACTGGTTCCTGCTCGACCAGCACATCGAGGGCGTCGACGTCGAGCTCGACGACGAGCTGCGGGCGCTGACCGCCGCCGGGGCGGTGATCCTGACGTTCGGGATCCCGGAGTACGAGTGGGACACCACCCGCGACATCCTGATCTACCCCACGCGCTACGACGAGGAGTACCAGTACGGGCCCCAGGGCGACGTGCTCGGCCAGGTCAGCCGCCAGGGCTCGATCATCCTCGCCGCCGACGCCCTGCGGCGCGGGTTCGCCGACGGCACCGACGGCCACAACGTGGCGCTCCACGAGTACGCCCACGTGCTGGACTTCGCCGACGGGGAGATCGACGGCGTCCCCGCCTCGCTGAGCTGGGATTCGCTCCAGCCGTGGACCGATCAGATGCATGCGCACCTGCGCAAGATCGACACCGGCGGCCGCTGCGGACAGGTGTTCCGCGACTACGCCTACACCAACGAGGCCGAGTTCTTCGCCGTGGCCACCGAGGTGTTCTTCGAGCAGCCCGGCCGCTTGCAGCACTGCGCGCCGGACCTGTACCAGCTGCTGGCCGACTTCTACCGCCAGGACCCGCTCGCCCGGGCGAGCGCGGAACCCCGAGGAGCCGCCCGATGACGCGCCTGTCCGCCCTGGCCCTGATGCTCGCGCTGGTGGCCGCCGCGCCGCCGGCCCGCGCCGTCGACGACGGCCCCGTGCTGCTGATGTCGGGCGGGATGTTCTACCACCTGACGCCGCTGACCCTGCGCGGCCTGCCCGGCGACGACCGCGCCCTGTCCCACGGCCTCGGCGGACGCCTGGGGTTCTACCCGTTCCGCTACCTGCGGGTCGGCGGCGGCGGCGACGTGGGCACCGCCACGTTCGGGGAGTACGACTCGTACCTGCGCACCGGCCAAGGTGGCCTGATCGTCGAGGGGGCGCTCCCGCTGGGCCCCGTCGAGATCCTGCTCGGGGTGCTGGTCGGCGGCCAGTCGATGCGGGTCTTCGACTTCGAGGCGGACCTCGGCGACGGCGAGTTCCAGGTGCGCCACTACCGCGAGTCGGCGTTCGTCGTCACCCCGCTGCTGTCCGTCGAGGTGATCTTCATCCGCCGGCTCAAGGCCTCGTTCTACGCCCAGTACCTGGCCCAGCCGCTGATGGACGGGTTCTACGGTCACACCGTGACGCTCGCGCTGGGGTTGCAGTTCAACAGCTACATCAACTGACGGGCGGAGCCCTCAGAGCTTGTGAATCTATCCCCGGACCGAGCCTGAGTGCCGCAGCGCCACG
>CAZOYV010000103.1:0-26214 GCA_964584075.1 uncultured Rickettsiales bacterium
CCAGCCCCCTCCACCGCCGCCCCCCGCGCCGGAGCTGGAGTCGATCCCGGAGGACCTGCAGGACCTGTTCCCCAACCTGGACCGCGAGCCGTCCGGGGACGGGTAGTCAGCCGCAGGCGCCGCACGCCGTGCACCGCGCCACGTCGCACGCCGGGGTCGCCTTGCCCGCCCGGTAGCGCTGCCACTCCCGCCACAGGTAGCGCCGCTCGACGCCGCGGTCGATGAAGTCCCAGGGGAACGCGTGCCCGCGCTCCCGCTCGGCGAAGGCGAACGCGCCGTGGGCGTCGTGCCAGCGGCGGAGCTCCCGCCACCAGCCGCTGCGGCCGGGGGCCAGGGCCAGCACCTCGCGGGCCTCGCGCCCCCCCAGCGACAGGATCGCCTGGCGCAGCGCGAGCCGCTCGCCCCCGGTGCGCAGCTGCACGCCCCCGACCCGGCGCACGCCGTCGCGGAGGGCCCCCAGGCGGCGCCGCAGCACCTCCGGCTCGGCCAGCGGCGCCCACTGCAGCGGCGTGTCCGCCTTGGGGACGAACGGGTTGACGGACAGCACCAGCTCGGCGACGTGGCCGCGGCGGCGCCCCGCCGCGACGAGCCGCTCGCGGATGCGGTGGACCAGCGCCAGGGTGCCCTCGACGTGCTCGTCGCCCTCGCCGGGGAGGCCGACCAGCAGGTACAGCCGGACGCGGTGGACGCCGGCCGCGGCGCAGGCGGCGACGGTGTCCAGCACCGCGTCGTCCGACAGCGGCTTGTTGACCGCAGCGCGCAGGGCGGCGAGGCCGGCCTCGGGGGCCAGCGTGGCCGAGCGCGAGAGCGAGACCGCCGCCTCCAGCTCGGCCCCACCGAGGGAGCCGATCCGCAGCGAGCTGGTGCTCAGCTCACCGCCGGCCTCGGCGACCCGCGCGGACAGCGCGGCGAGCCCCGGCAGATCGGTGACGGCGGGACCCATCAGGCCGATCCGCGGGGTCACCGCCAGGCCCTCCTCGACGGCTCGCAGCAGCACGTCGGTGGGGTACGCCCGCGGTGGGCGGCGGGCGAAGCCGGCGGCGCAGAACCGGCAGCCGTGGGGACACCCCTCCCCCACCGCCACGAGGTAGCGATCGGCGAACTCGGTGTGCGGCGTCAGGATCACGCTGCGCGGAGGCAACCCGCCCGGCATGCTCGCGGGGGCCGCGCCGTCCACCCGCAGCGCCCCCTCGCCGGGCTCCCAGCGGGGCTTCGCCGCGGGGACGACCACGGGCCCGGGCTCGCGCCCCGGGCGTGGCAGGTAGCACCCCGGCAGGTCCGCCAGCGCCGCCCGCAGCGCCGCCCGATCGACCCCGCCCCGCGGCGCCGAGAGGGTCGCCAGGCGGCGGAGCAGCTCGGGCAGCGACGCCTCGGCCGGCCCCAGCAGCACGGCGTCGGCGAGCAGCGCCAGGGGCTCGGGGTTGAGGCTGACCGCGAAGCCCCCCAGCACCACCGGGGGGTGCTCCGCGGCCCGCTCGGCGGCCAGCGCGGGGATCCCGCCGGCCTCCAGCAGGTCCGGCACCTGGCCGTAGTCCTCTTCGTACGACAGGCTCACCGCCACGAGGTCCGCGCGGTGCAGCGGGAGGTCCCCGTCGAGCGTCGTCCACGGGTGGCGGCGAGCGCCGCCCGGCTCCGGCGCGAACGCGCGCAGCGGCGACCACCCCGGGGCCGTCGTGATCAGCTCCACCAGCCGGTGCAGCCCGAGGTTGCTCATCCCGACGTGGTAGCGGTTGGGGTAGCACACCGCCACGGTCCGCGCCGCCGGATCGGGGCGGGGCAGCAGCCAGCGCTCGGCGGCCAGCAGGGTCTCGCGGTCGGGGCTCGCGCGGCGACGCATCGGCGACCTCAGAACAGCCGCGTGAAGACCAGCGCCGCGCTCCACTCGAGCCCGGGCAGCCCCGGCGGGAGGCCGCGGACCCCCGCCCGGCCCCGCAGGCACAGCGCCGCCACCGGGTCGAGGTAGAACGTCAAGCCGGTGGCGCCGGCGATCCCGAGGTGCGGTCCGAGCGCGACCGTGCCGGGCCCGAGGCGCGCCCCGCCCACGGCGCCGAGGTCCCAGGTGACCCGGCGCGCCGGCCCCAGCCCGACGCCGAGGGCCAGACCCAGCTCGCCCTCGCCACCCAGCCGCAGCGGCCCCCCGGGGGGGCGGGACAGCAGCGCCCCCAGCGCCGCGTGCACGAACCAGCTGGTGCGCGGCCCGTGCCCGAACGGCCGGCAGAACGACATCCCCGGCGACCACACCGGATCGGCGCCGGAGAGGTCCACGCCGCCGTAGAGCCCCAGGTTCCAGCCGGCCCGCGTGCCCCAGCGCAGCGCCAGCGCCTCCACCGGCCAGCCCCCCTGCACCGCCAGCTGGTGCTCGCCCCAGTCGAGGACCGGGGGCGCCCCCAGCACCAGCGGCGTCGCGGCCCCGGCGGAGAGGCACGGCAGCAGCGACAGCACGGCGACGGCGAGCCAGCGGCGCATCGGCACGATCCTACGACTTCCGCGGCAGCACGTCCGCGACCGGCAGGCGCTCCCCGACGATCTTCTCGCCGCGGATCTCGCGCCGGGTGATCGACACCAGCTGGCCGCCGTCGAACTCGTAGACGTTGTAGGACGGGTACTCGCTGCCGCCGTCGGGGCGCAGCGTCGAGGTCCCCGCGCAGAGATAGCCGCGACCGAAGTAGTTCCAGTGCTGGTGGCCGTGGAGCACGAGGTCGACGCCCAGCCGGGCCATGTTGTCCAGGACGTACCGGCTCCCCTGGACCGGCCCCATGTAGATCCGCTTGATCAGGCCCCCGGGGCCGTCGGGCGTCGGCCGCAGGTGGTGGTGCATCATCAGCAGCCGCGTGCCGGCGTCCGGCATCCGCCGCCGGATCGCGATCATCTGCTCGTGGGTGATCCGGCCGCGGGCGTTGGACAGCGCCGCCCAGGGGTCCTGCAGCACGCCGCGGACGGTGGTGTCCAGGCCGGCGAGCGCCACCCCCTCCCCCAGGTCACGGACGTAGGGGAACGGCTCGAGGCGCTCCTCGAAGGTCCGCTGGAAGTCCCCCGACGACCCGGTGATGAACGGCACGTCGTGGTTCCCCGGGACCAGGTGGAGGCGGTCCCAGAACGGCGCGAACAGCTCGCGGGCCTGCTCGAACTCGGCCTGCGACGGCGTCAGCGCGATGTCGCCGGTGACCAGCAGGTGATCGAACGACATCGACTGCAGGTCTTCGAACAGCACCTTGCGGGTCGGCTCGCTCTGCAGCGAGCGGTACGCCCGGTGGTGGCCGTGGTCGATCAGCTGCCGCACGAGGTAGGCCGAGAGCCCGGCGATGATCACCCCCTGGACCGTCCGGAACAGCCGCGGGTAGCTCTCGAGGAACTCGCGCCCCCAGCTGGTGCTGCCGCTGCGCAGCACGCCGGCGAGGGCCGCCCCGACGATGGCGAGCTTGCCCCACTTCCGCGCCTTCTGCAGCGCCGTCGACGACGGGTCGAAGATGTGGACGTCCGAGATGTGGACCAGTCGCATCGCCTCGCCGTCCCTCGCCCGGAGGCCGCCGCGGGCGCTCACCGGGCCCGCGTGTTCCGTACTCTACAATGGCCGCCGCGCGAGAGAAAACGCGACCCCAATCGGGTAAAATGGCCCCGTGGCGAGTACGGCTCGCCCGGTTGGAGGCCGAGTTGGCGAACAAGAACTGGATCGTGATCCGACACGTGGAGAGCGGCGCCTGCAAGGTGTGGGAGGCGGACAAGGAGTTCGATCTGTCGCTGGAGCAGGTGGCCGGCCCGTTCGACAAGAAGGCCGACGCGACGGCCTGGATCAAGTGGGTCGCCAAGGACGGCATCCTCGCCGAGCTCGGCGACGAGGACGACGTGGCCACGATATCCGACGACATGGACCTCTGATCCGGCCGCTTCCTCCCCTCCCCGATTGATCTCCCGACCGTTCTCGTGTTTGCTTGGGCCGCTCCGCGCCTACGCGCGTGAACGCAGACCCGCCGCCGCCGCACGGCGTCCGGGGGAGGACGGAAGCAGAGACCATGCACGACGGCCCCGCTGAGCAGAGCAAGCTGCTACCCGAGAACGCATACCGCAAGCTGGAACCCGGCGAGCGCTACGAGCCGATCGTCCCCGCCAGCGATCCCCGCGCCGAGGTGACGGTGTGGGCGGTCAGCACCGCCGTGGTGCTGGTCCTGATCTTCGCCGCGGCCTGCATCTACGTGGCGCTGCGCGCCGGCAACGGCATCGAGGCGGCGATCCCGATCGCGATCCTGGCGATCTTCTTCGGCCGCCTGCGCAAGATGAAGAGCACCATCCTCGAGAACGTGATGGTGCAGTCCATCGGGCAGGCCTCGGGCGTGGTCGCCGCCGGCGCCGCGTTCACCATCCCGGCGATGTACATCAACGGCGTCCCGCCGGCGTGGTGGCACATCTTCCTGGCGTGCGCGATCGGCGGGTTCCTCGGCACCGTGCTGATCATCCCGCTGCGGCGCTACTTCGTGTCCGAGCGCCACGGCGACCTGCCGTTCCCCGAGGCGACCGCGACGACCGAGATCCTGGTCACCGGCGAGGAGACCGGCAAGACCGCCGGCCGCGTGCTGCTGATCGCGTTCGGGCTCGGCGGGATCTACGACTTCCTGGTCGAGGCGGTCCACGCCTGGAACCCGGCGCTGACGACCCAGACGCTGCTGTTCTGGAAGTTCAAGCAGGGCGCCCCGAGCTGGGGCGAGGCGATGTACAACGTCCGCTCCGAGGCCAAGCTCAACGCCATCGCGATGCTGTTCGGGCTGGGCTACATCATCGGGCCCAAGTACGCCGCGATCATCGCCGCGGGCTCGGTGCTGTCCTACATGGTGATGGTCCCGCTGGTGTACCTGATGGCGGGCCAGATCGACGGCACGATCATGTTCGGCGGCAAGGAGATGGAGGTCGCGACGATGAGCGCCGGCGCGATCTTCACCAACTTCGTCAAGCCGATCGGCATCGGCGCGATCGCGGTCTCCGGCTTCATCGGCATCATCAAGATGGGGAAGATCATCCTCAAGTCGGTGGGGCTGGGGTTCAAGGGCATCTTCAGCAAGGACGACGGGTCCGAGCAGGCCGAGCGGACCCAGCTGGACATGAAGCCGCGCAACGTGATGCTGATCCAGCTGCTCGGCGGCGTCGGGATGGCCGTCCTGTTCTTCGTCATCTGCGTCACCTACGTCGGCCCCGAGGGCGAGACGTTCAGCATGGGCCAGTCGCTGCTGTACGCGTTCGTCGGCGGGGTCGTGGGCTTCGCGCTGTCGTTCCTGTTCACCCCGGTGGCCGCCGAGGCGATCGCGATCGTGGGCGTCAACCCGGTGTCCGGGATGACGATGATCACGCTGATCCTCGGCTGCGCCGCGATGGCGGCCGTGGGGCTGACCGGCAAGCCCGGGATGTACATCGCGATCATCATCGGCTGCGCGGTGTGCACCGCGCTGTCGACGTCGGGCGCGCTGATCTCGGACTTCAAGATCGGCTACTGGATCGGGTCGACGCCGCGCAACCAGCAGATCTGGAAGTTCCTCGGCGTGATCATCGCCTCGCTGACGGTGGCGTTCATCGTGCCGCTGATGGACCAGAGCTACCACTTCCTGGTCCCCAGCGCGGCCGACCCGTCGGTGATGGTCTCCAACACCGAGGTGCTGCCCGCCCCGCAGGCCAACATGCTCGCCGCGATCGTCGACGTGATGATGACCAGCGGCGACCAGCCGTTCCTGCTCTACGCCCTCGGCGGGCTGATCGCGATCATGCTGCTGATGATCGGGATCCCGCCACTGGCGTTCAGCCTCGGGATGTACCTGCCGATCTCGATCAACCTCGCGGTGCTGTTCGGCGCGGTGGTGTCGTGGATCATCGGCCGCAGCGGCGAGACCAAGGAGGTCCAGGACACGCGCAAGGCGCAGGGCGTGCTGATCGCGTCGGGGATGATGGCCGGCGCCGCGATCTTCGGGATCCTCACCGCGGTGATGCGCGTCGACATGGGCAAGGGCTTCCTGGAGTACCCGATCCGGTTCATCAGCATCGGCGAGAAGTTCACGGTCAAGGCCAGCGAGACCGGCACCGTGCTCGTCGGCGAGGCGGCCCACTGGTACGAGGGCGTGCCCGGCCAGCTGATCGGGCTGGGGATGTTCCTGGTGCTGTCCTACCTGTGCTACCTGCTGGCCGGGTGGGGCGCCAAGAAGGAGATCGAGGAGCGCAAGACGGTGCGCAAGGGCTAGGCGCCCCCGGCTCCGAGCAGATCGGCGACCAGTAGCGCCCCGTGCGGCATACTGGAGCCGATGTCCCGCGGCTCCCCGACTCGCCACCACCGTCCGGCGGCCCCCGCCCTGCTGTCCGT
Source organism: uncultured Rickettsiales bacterium (assembly GCA_964584075.1). Classification (GTDB taxonomy): domain Bacteria; phylum Myxococcota_A; class UBA796; order UBA9615; family CAYRNR01; genus CAZOYV01. Next base: position 6,335 of record CAZOYV010000103.1, read on the forward strand.
CCTCGCCGGCCTGATCCTGGGCTGTCCCACCGACGATCCGCCCGTCGGGCCGGGCCCGCTGCCCGAGCCGCTGCAGGAGAACGCGTACTACTGGGGCGACCTGCACGCCCACACCGGGCTGTCGCTGGACGGCGTCTCCTCGGACATCGGCGATGGCTGCGAGGACTGCGGTGCACTGGCCACGGTCCTGCAGGTCGCCCGGGACCAGACCGGGCTGGACTTCGTGTCGCTGACCGACCACGGCAACGGGCACCACGGCGTGATCGACGGCGCGGCGTGGGACCAGTCGCTGGACGACCTGCTGGCCGCCGACGACCCCGACGGCGGGTTCGTCACCGTGCCGGGGGTCGAGATCTGGACCTGGCACACCGACGGCACGATCCGCGACCACCGCAACCTGCACTTCTTCGGCGGCGCCGACGAGCTCGCCGGGCTGCGCTACAGCACGCTGCTGCCGGCGGACGACGAGGCCCCGATGACCACCGACGACTGCGGCGCGCTGTTCGCCTGGGTCGAGGGCGTCGAGGCGCAGCACGGCCCGGTGCTGTGGATCCCCCACCACCCGGGGCTGGCCCCGCCCGCCGAGGTGGAGTGGGACTGCGTCGACCCACGCTACGACCCGGTGGTCGAGAACTACAGCCAGCACGGCAACTCGCAGACCCCGCCGTTCGAGGACGACTGGGACGTGGTGTGGTCCAACCCGATGCCGGGGGCGATGGTCGACGCCGCGCTGGACCCCGCGGCGTGGGGGCTCGAGCTGGGGATCATCGGCGGCACCGACAGCCACGACACGCGGCCCGGCTCGGTGTGCGACCTCGACCCGCAGTTCGACCACGGGGACAAGAGCTACGCCGGGGGGCTGACCGCGGTGATCCGGCCGGCGGGGGAGCGCTTCGACCGCGCGGCGCTGCTCGCGGCGCTGCGGCAGCGGCGGGTGTACTCCACGTCGGGGCCGCGGATCCCGGTTGCGTTCCGCGTGGTGCTCGACCCCGACACGGACCTGGAGCGGGTGTGGGCCTCGATGGGGGAGATCCACGAGCCGTTCGCGGCCAACCACGAGCCGCGCTGGGAGGTGCTGGTCCCCGAGGAGCACGCCGCCGTGGTCGAGGAGGTCTGGCTGGTGGCCCCGGGGCAGGCCCGGGAGGCGCTGGAGCCGGACGGCACGGGGCGCTGGAGCGCACCGGCGCCGGTGGACGACGCGGGGTACGACTACGGCCCGCGGTACGCGATGCTGGTGGTCGACGGCGCGGCCTACTGGGCCGGCCAGGGGGTGTCCTGCGAGGACGGCGGCGGCGACGACGAGGAGCGGATCTGGACCAGCCCGATCTGGTACCGCGTCTCGCCGTACGAGGAGGACCCGGGGCTGGACTCCGCCTCGGACGGCGGCTGCCGGATCGGGGGGGCAGCGGCGGCTCCGATCGGCGCCGGGATCGCGGCGCTGCTGCTGGTCCTGCTCGGAGTCTCGCGACGAGATCCTGCTTGAATCGGCGCCAGGAGTGCAGTAGAAGGCCCTCGCCTGTGCGGCTCGGCCGGAGCCGCGCCGGGGGAAGGTTCCACGCCATGAACACGCGCTGGTTGATCCTGGTCACCTGTTGGGCCGCCCTGTACCTCGGCTGCCCCACCCCGTCCTACGACGACGACGCGAGCGACGACGACGCCTCCGACGACGACGTCGGCGACGACGACACCGCCGACGACGACACCGCCGACGACGACACCGCCGACGACGACTCGGGGGACGACGACAGCAGCGGCGTCGACAACGACGGCGACGGCTACGACGAGAGCGTCGACTGCGACGACAACGACGCGTCGGTCCACCCCGGTGCCGCCGAGGTCCTCGACGCCGCCGACCAGGACTGCGACGGTCTCGCCGACGAGGGCCTGATCGGGTCCGGCGACGTCGTGATCACCGAGATCTACAAGAACCCGACCGGCGACGACGCGTACAAGGAGTGGTTCGAGATCCACAACGCCACCAACCACGCGATCAACCTGATGGGCTGGGTGCTGTTCGACCTCGGCGTCGACAGCCACACGATCCCGGCCGGCGTGCCGGTGCTGGTCACCGCCGGGGACTACTTCGTGCTCGGCGAGGAGAGCGACACCGGGCTCAACGGCGGGGTCCCGGTCGGCTACGAGTACGGCGGCAGCATCACGCTGGCCAACGGCGGCGACGAGGTGATCCTCTCGCTGGACAGCACGATCGTCGACTCGGTGGTCTACGACGACACCACCTTCCCCGACCCCGAGGGCGCCTCGATGACGCTCAACAACACCAGCATCGACGCCTCCGCCAACGACAGCGGCGCCAACTGGTGCGAGGCGACGGCCAACGACTTCGGCGACGGGTACGGCACGCCGGCGGCGCCCAACGAGGCGTGCGGCAGCCCCAACGACGCCGACGGCGACGGCTACGACGTGGGCGACGACTGCGACGACAACGACGCGTCGATCCACCCCGGCGCCACCGAGGTGCTCGACACCGTCGACCAGGACTGCGACGGCCTCGCCGACGAGGGGCTGATCGGGGCCGGCGACATCGTGGTCACCGAGATCTTCAACAACGCCAGCGGCGACGACGACGACAAGGAGTGGTTCGAGGTCTACAACCCGACCAACCACGCCATCAACCTGATGGGCTGGGTCATCGCCGACCTCGGCAGCGACAGCCACACGGTCTCCGCCGGCGTGCCGCTGCTGATCGGCGCCCACCAGTACTTCGTGTTCGCCGACAACGGCGACCCCGGGGTCAACGGCGGCGTGACGGTCGACTACGACTACGCCTCGATCACGCTGGGCAACAGCGACGACGAGATCGTGCTGAGCCTGGACGGCACCACCGTCGACCAGGTGGCCTACGACGGCGGCCCGTCGTTCCCCGACCCCGACGGGGCGTCGATGACCCTCGCGCCGGGCTCGCTGGACGCCGCGAGCAACGACGACGGGGCCAGCTGGTGCGAGGCGAGCAGCTCGTTCTCCGGCGGGCTGGGCACGCCGGGCGCGGCCAACGACCCGTGCACCGGGGCCGTGGACGCCGACGGCGACGGCGCCGACGCCAGCGTGGACTGCGACGACAGCGATCCCGACGTGTACCCCGGCGCCCCCGAGGTCTGCGACGGCGTCCCGGACAACAACTGCGACGGGACCGACGACACGGACGACATCGACGACGACGGCGACGGCTGGTCGGAGTGCGAGGGCGACTGCGACGACACGGACGCCGGCGCCAACCCCGGCGCGCTAGAGGTGCCGAACAACGGCGTCGACGACGACTGCGACGGCCTGACCGACGAGGGCGGCCTGAGCTGCAACAACCCCGAGGTCGAGCCCAACGACAGCCACACCCTGTCGGACTACATCGGCTCCACCGGGTACCGCTGCGGCGCGATCGACCCCGCCGGGGACGAGGACTGGTACGACTTCACCGTCTCGGCCTGGACCCAGGTCACGTTCGACATCGACGCGCAGATCGACGGCTCGCTGCTGTGGTCCTACATCCAGATCTGGCAGGACGACGGGGCGACGCTGATCGCCGACGCCGACGGCGACGGGATGGGCAGCGAGGACGCGCTGACCTCGCTGATCTTCGTCTCCGCGGGGACCTACTACGTCTCCGTCGAGGACGAGGACCCGGGGCTCGGCGGGCCCGACTACGACTACACGCTGTACACCACCGAGAGCCAGCCGTGCGACACCGTCGAGATCGAGTCCAACGACGACTGGTGGCTCGCCGACTACGTGTCGATCCCGGGCGTCGGCTGCGGCTACGTGGACGGCTGGCTCGACGGCGACTGGTTCGAGTTCTACGCCCTCGCTGGCGAGACCTGGATCTTCGACATGGACGCCTACGACGTCGGCTCGCCGCTCAACGCGCAGCTGGCGCTGTACGACACCGACGGCACCACCGAGCTGGTCGTGGACGAGCCGGCGTGGCCGGACGATCCGTGGTTCTCGTACTCGTTCACCTCCAGCGGCTACTACTACCTGCTGGCGGAGAGCGACCTGATCCTGATCGACGACAGCGGCCCGTACATGATCTACATCTATTGAGATCGGGTGCAGTCCGATCGGAAGGGAGGCCCCGTGCCCCTGTGCAAGATCACCCTCTCCGCCGCCGACGAGAGCGGCTCGATGCGCGAGACGCTGCTGGCCCGTGCGACCGAGCTCCTCGCCGAGGGGCTGAACAAGCCGGCCCGCGCGGTGATGGTCGTGTGCGAGTCCGAGGCGATCTCGCTCGGAGGCAGCCGCGAGCCGGCCGCGTTCGTCGAGGTCCGCTCGATCGGCGGCCTCGACGAGGAGGTCAACGCGGCGCTGTCCGACAAGCTCTGTGCGCTGTTGCATGAAACGGCATCGATCGCCACCGACCGGGTGTTCCTCAACTTCCTGGACATGCCCCGCACGGACTGGGGCTGGGACGGAACGGTGTTCTCGAAGCGGTGAGGTGAGAACGAGGAAGGGGGAGGTGCTCCGAGCACCTCCCCCCGGGTGATGGGGCCGTCATCGGCCACCTTGCAGCATCTTTCCGCTTCCGCCTCTACCTCCGCACTCCGCTTCTGCCTTCCCAGCTTCCGCCCGACCGCATCCGCTCCGAACGGAACCCCATCATTCCGCGCCCGCCCTGTCGCCCACCTCTGGCCAGCCAGGACTCCGACCCTCGCCCGGGCCTCCCGGCCCGGGATCGTTCCTCTTCCCGGCCCCCTAGTCCGCCATCTTGCGGATGTAGGCCGGCCGCTCGAGCTCGTCCATGTCCAGGTTCATCTGCTGGTCCACCACCTGCCGGGTGTCGCGCTTGAGCAGCGACTGGCCGCTGTCCGACATCGACGAGGTGGCACCGGCCTGCTGGTGCATCTGCTGCTGCGCCATCCGCCGCTCGCGCACGGTGGTCGGCAGGTCCATCGGGTCCTTGACCATCTCCCACGGGGTCACCGCCTGGGTGCGCGGCGGGACCGGCCGGAACACGCCGCTGATCAGCGGCGCGTTGGGATTGACCACCGAGGCCTCGGTCTCGAACCCCGTGGCGATCACGGTCACCTGGACCTCGTCGCCCATGCTGTCGTCGACGACCCAGCCGAAGATGATCTCGGCGTCCTCGTGGGCCTCCTCCTGGACCAGCGAGGCGGCCTCGTTGACCTCGTACAGCTTCAGGTCGCTGTTGCCCGTGATGTTGATCAGGATCCCGGTGGACCCGGAGATGCTGATGTCTTCCAGCAGCGGACTGGAGATCGCCTTCTGGGCAGCCTCGACGGCCTTGTGCTTGCCGCTGGCGCGGCCGAAGCCCATCAGCGCCAGCCCCTGGTTCATCATGATCGTCCGCACGTCGGCGAAGTCGACGTTGACGATGCCGTCGATCGTGATCAACTCGACGATGCCCTTCACCGCGTGGAGCAGCACCTCGTCGGCGCGGTGGAACGCCTCCTTCATCGTGGTCTGCTCGCCGGCGATGCTCAGCAGCCGCTGGTTGGGGATCACGATCAGGGTGTCGACCGCGTCCCGCAGCTCGCGGATCCCCTGCTCTCCCTGGCGTCGCCGCTTCTTGCCCTCGAAGTTGAACGGCTTGGTCACGACGCCGACGGTCAGCGCCCCGATCTCCTTGGCGATCCGCGCGATCACGGGCGCGCCGCCGGTGCCGGTCCCGCCGCCCATCCCGGCGGTGACGAACACCATGTCGCTGCCCTCGAGCATCGCGCGGATGTCGTCGGCGTTCTCCTCGGCGGACTGCCGCCCGATCTCGGGCCGCGCACCGGCTCCGAGCCCGTGCGTGATGTCGTTGCCGATCTGGAGCTTGGTCTGCGCCAGCGACCGGTTCAACGCCTGCGCGTCGGTGTTGGTGCAGATGAACTCCACACTGCGCAACCCCGACGCGACCATGGTGTTGACGGCGTTGCCGCCGCCCCCGCCGACCCCGATGACCTTGATGCTGGCCCCCGGGGTCGCCTCCGCCTCATCCTCGTAGTAGATGGCCATTGCTCCGCACCCTCACCCTTCTTCCGTTGCCGCTGCTGCTGCTGCTCGGCCCATCACCCTGTTTCCACGCCCTAGAAGAACGTGTCGCTCCACTGTCTCATCCGTTCCTTGACCCCCTCGAACAGCGAGAGGGACTTGCCGCGGACCCGCTGCTCCTCCATGTCGTGGGCCTGGCCATACAGCACCAGGCCCACGCCCGTGGCGAAGATCGGGCTCGCGATCACCTCGGTCAGGCCGCCGATGTTGCGGGGCTGCCCCCGCCGGCACGGCATCCCGAAGACCTGCTCGGCCAGCTCCGGCATCCCGGGCAGGATCACCGACCCGCCGGTCAGCACGATGCCGGCCGGCAGGTGATCCTCCAGCCCGGAGCGGATCAGCTCCTGCTGCACCAGCGCGTAGATCTCCGAGACCCGCGGCTCGATGATCTCGGCCAGCATCTGGCGGCTGGCGGTGCGCGTCCGCGAGCCGCCCACCGACTCGACCTCGAACGAGTGGTCGTCCTCGATCATCGAGGTCAGCGCGCAGCCGTACCGCTGCTTGATCGCCTCGGCCTCGGTGGTCGGCGTCCGCAGGCCGTAGGCGATGTCGTGCGTGATGTGGTCCCCGCCCAGCGCCAGCACGCTGGTGTGCACCACCGCGCCGTCGACGAACACCGCGAGATCGGTGGTCCCGCCGCCGATGTCGATCAGCATCACGCCCAGATCGCGCTCGTCGGAGGTCAGCGCCGACTCGCTGCTGGCCAGCTGCTCGAGCACGATGTCGCGCACGTTGAGGTTGGCCTTGTTGCAGCAGTTGACGATGTTCTGCGCCGAGGTCACCGCGCCGGTGACGATGTGGACCTTGGCGGACAGCCGCACGCCGCGCATCCCGCGGGGGTCCTTGATCCCCTCGAGGTCGTCGACGATGTACTCCTGGGGGATGATGTGGATCAGCTCGCGGTCCATCGGTATCGCCACCGCCTGGGCGGTGTCGAGCACCCGGGCGACGTCCAGGTCGGTGACCTCCTGGTTCTTGATCGCCACGGTGCCCTGCGAGTTCAGCGATCGGATGTGACCGCCCGCGATCCCGGCGAACACCGAGGTGATCTCGCAGCCGGCCATCAGCTCGGCCTCCTTGACCGCCTGCTTGATCGAACCGACCGTCGCCTCGATGTTGATCACGACCCCCTTGCGCAACCCGTGGCTGGGGTGCGTCCCGATGCCGACGATGCGCAGACCGTCGTCGGTCTCCTCCCCCACCAGCGTCGCGATCTTGGTCGTGCCGATGTCCAGCCCCACGACGAGGTTGTGCTTGGTGCTCATAGCTCCGCCTTCCGGGTCGCCACCACCTGATTGCGCAGGGACAGGTCGACCTGGTCCACCGCCGCGAGGCTGAGCAGGTCGCGCTCGAGCAGCGTGTCCAGCCGCGCCAGGCCGCGCTCCACGTCCCGCTCGTCGAGCCGCAGCGCGACGCCGTCCCGCGTCGTCCGCACCACGAACCCGCCGGCCGGCAGCAGGTGCAGCTCCCCGATGTCCTCCGGCTCCATCGAGCGCGAGGCCGCGAACGCCTGGACCACCCCGTGGGCCTCGCGCAGCCGCTGCCGGCATCCCTCCGGATCGGCCACGCGGTCCTCCATCGACAGGCCGGTGACCACCGGCAGGTCGATCCACTCCCGGGGCTCGACCCGCTTGAACACCTCGCCGTCCGGGTCGACGAACCACAGGCTCTGGTCGGCGAGCAGCAGCACCGGCTCCCGCTCGACGACCGTGATGCACAGCCGGTCCGGGTAGCGCCGGCGCAGCTGCACGTCGCCGATCCAGGGCAGCGCCCGCACGTCGTCGGCCACCTGGGGCAGCTCCACCGCCAGCAGGTTGTCCCCCGGCTCGACCCCCGCGGCGGCGAGGATCTGGTCCACCGCCACCCGGTCGTGGCCCGCCACGTCGATGGTCTCGACCGCCAGGGCGTCGCTGCGCACCAGCGCGGGGGGGACCAGCACCGCGGCGACCGCGACGCCCCAGGTCGCCGCGCCCAGCCCGACCGTGACCGCCGCGACACGCAGCGCCCGCCGCCACGGCGGCCGTGCCAGCCACCCGCGGCGGCGCATGCCCGCCACGATCGAGGCCCACAGCCCCCGCGCCTGGCGGCGGGCCAGCGATGCGCCCTGCTGCAGGTCCGGGAACCCGTCGCGCATGTCCTCGGCCTGGGTCCGCAGCTGGGCCGCGGAGTAGGTCGCCGCCCGCCGCCCCAGCCGCGCAGAGGCCCGCGCGCCCTCCCAGCCGAGCTCCACCGAGGCGCGGGCGCCGCGCTCGACGTGCGGCTGCGCCCGCTGCGCGGCGAGGCCCATGCCACGGGCCGCGGCGATCCCCGCGCGCCACCCCAGCGCGGCGAACCACGCCAGCGCCCGCAGCGCCGCACGCAGGCCGGCGACGCTGGCCCGCGCCAGCCCCGCCAGGCCGCGTCCACCGAGCCACACCAGCGTCCGGGTCGCGAGCCAGGCCCAGCGCCCCAGCACCTGCGCGGCGTAGACCGCGGCGGCGACCACCGCCTCGGCCCCGGTCGCCCAGCGCGACGGCCCTTCGGGGGCGCGGACGCGGTACTGGACCTGCTCCCGCCGGGCGCGCGGCGCCGGCTCGGGTGCCCGGGTCCGCCCGGTGGTCCGGTGGTCCGGCGCCGACCGATCGCGGCGCAGGTAGCGGTTGCCCTTGCGGCGACGGATCGTCTGGGTGTCGAGGACGCCCATCACACCTCCGCCGCCGAGCAGCGCAGCCGCGCGGTCGCCAGGATCCGCTCGGCGAGCTCGTCGAAGCCGACGCCGACCTCGCGAGCCGCCATCGGGACCAGCGACAGCTCGGTCATGCCCGGAATGGTGTTGATCTCGAGGATCACGGGGTCGTCGCCGCCCCCCATCATGAAGTCGACCCGCGCGATCCCCTCGACCCCGCACAGCGCCACGGCGCGCTCGGCCAGCTGCTGGACCCTCCGCGTGACCGCGTCGTCGAGCGGGGCGGGACAGAGATACTCGGTACAGCCCTTGGTGTACTTGCTGCGGAAGTCGTAGAAGCCCTCGCGGGGCCGGATCTCGACGAGCGGCAGCGCCCGGCCGTCCAGCATCGAGCAGGTCACCTCGGGGCCGGGGTGGAAGCGCTCCACCAGGACCGCGCCGTAGCGGGCGGCGTCCTGCAGGGCGGGGCGCAGCGCGTCGTCCTGCCGGACCACGGTCGTCCCGACGCTCGAGCCCTCCGCGGCCGGCTTGACCACCACGGGCAGCGGGAACGGCAGCGCCGGCACCCCCTCCGCGACCTGCCCGGGCGCGAGCACCACGTCGGCGGCGACCGGCAACCCCTCGGCGGCCAGCAGGCGCTTGGTCCGGACCTTGTCCATCGTCAGCGCCGAGGCGGCCACGCCGCTCCCGGTGTAGGGGATCCCCATCGTCTCGAGCAGGCCCTGGATGCAGCCGTCCTCGCCGTAGGTGCCGTGCAGCATGATCACCACCGCCTCGGCGCCGGCCTCGAGCAGGCGCTCGGGCAGGTCCCGACCGGCGTCGATGTCGATCACGTCGTGGCCGCGGCGGCGCAGCGCCTCGATCACGGCGCTGCCACTGTGGAGGGAGACCTCCCGCTCGCTGCTCAGCCCTCCTCGGAGGACCGCCACCTTCCGCTTCTGCGCCAACACGTTCCCGCCTCTACTTCGGCTGCTGCGACTGCTACTGCCTCGATGATCATTCTGGGAAAAAACGCCTATATTGTCAATTAAATGGCGCCAACTCCGTCACTTTTTCCCAACGACCCGAAAGCAGGGCTCGAGGAGCACGCCGGCGTCCCTCGCCGCCCGCTCCTTGAGGTAGCGAACGAGCGCCTCGACCTCCGCCGCCGTGCCCGCCCCCTTGTTCTCGATTTCATTGGGATTTCCAGGATCGATCGTCACCTCCCGCAGCCGGATTCCCTGCAGGTCCAGCGACTCCACGACACCCGACGCCGTCGTCCCTTCCGGATCGCGGAACAGCGCGATTTTCCCATGGTCCCGCGACCAGGCCCCCGGGGACGGATCTGCGGGGGCTTCGACCGCGCCGCGCCACAGCACGGCGACGACGCCGTCGCGCCGCTTGACCTGCAGCCGTCCCCCCTGGACGTCGAGCCGCTCCTGCCCGATCGTCCGGACCCGGCCCCGGTCCCCGACCACCGCCACCGCCGCGACGCGCTCGCGCAGCGGCTCGGCGACCCGCCGCAGCGCGCCGGCCACCGTGCCGACGCCAGGCCCCGCGCCGGAGCCCCCCCCGTCCGCGCCCGCCCGCAGCCAGGCCAGCGGGACCCCGGCCTGCAGGACCGTCATCGGGTCCGGCGAGCCGGCGACGAGCTCGGCCAGCGCGCGGCTCGCGGCGTCGTCCCAGCCCGGGTCCGCCGCGTCCCCGACGCGGTGGAGCCCCGCGGTGGCGACCGTGACCCCCGGGATGCCGCCCTCGCGCACCAGCAGCCCCCCCCCGTGGCCGATCGTGGTCACCGGGATCCTCTCCTGGCGGCACCAGTCCAGCAGCCGGCCCCAGCCCTCGGCGTCGCGCGGCTGGACCAGCGCCTCGGCCGGTCCCCCGATCCGCAACGCGGTCCACGCCGAGAGCGGCTCGTCGAACCGCACCTCGCCGGGATCGAGGGCCAGCAGCGCCTCCCGCCGGGGCTCGTCGAGGCCCGGGTCGGGGCGTCGGCTGGTGCGCCACAGGTCAGGACTCACGGCCCTCCTCCTCGCCCTCGCCGAGCCGTCCGAGCAGCTCGTCGGCGATGCCGTTGATGTCGCCGGCCCCCAGCGTGATCACGATGTCGCCCTGTTTCACGTTACTGGCGAGGTAGGACACGATCTCGGCCCGGTCGGGCAGGTACATGGCCTGCTTGTGGCCGTGGTCGCGCAGCCCGCGGTAGAGCGCCTCGGCGGTGACCCCCTCGATCGGCTGCTCGCCGGCGGCGTAGATGTCGGTGACGATCAGCACGTCGGTGTCGTTGAACGCGCTCATGAAGTCGTCGCCGAGCAGCTGGACGCGCGAGAACCTGTGGGGCTGGAAGACGCTGATGATCCGGCGCCCGAAGCCCTCCCGGGCCGCCTGCAGCGTCGCGCGGATCTCCACGGGGTGGTGACCGTAGTCGTCGATCACGGTCACGCCCCCTGCCGCGCCCCGCACCGTGAAGCGGCGCGCCACGCCGTCGAACTCGTTGAGCGCCCGGCGGATGACCTTGAACGGGATGTCGACCTCGAGGCTGGCGGCCACCGCGCCGAGGGCGTTGAGCACGTTGTGCCGGCCCGGCATCTGCAGCTCGATCTGCCCCAGCCAGCGGTCCTGGTGCATCACCGTGAAGCGGCTGCTGAGCCCGTCGAAGTGCAGGTCGACGGCGTGGACCTCGGCCTGGCTCGACAGCCCGTAGGTGATGTAGCGCTTGTGGATCCGCGGGATGATCTGCTGGATCACCGGGTGGTCGAGGCAGATCACCGCCGCGCCGTAGAACGGCACCTTGTTGATGAAGTCGAGGAACGCCTGCCGCAGGGCCTCGAACGTGCCGTAGTGGTCCAGGTGCTCCGGATCGATGTTGGTCACCAGCGCGATGGTCGGCGAGAGCTTGAGGAACGACCCGTCGCTCTCGTCGGCCTCGGCCACGAGGTAGTCGCCGTCGCCGAGCTTGGCGTTGGTCCCCAGCGAGTTGAGCCGCCCGCCGACGACGACGGTGGGGTCCAGGTTCCCCGCGGCGAGGCAGTGCGCCAGCATCGAGGTCGCGGTGGTCTTGCCGTGGGAGCCGGCCACCGCCAGGCCGTGCTTCATGCGCATCAGCTCGGCGAGCATCTCGGCCCGCGGGATCACCGGGACGCCCTGCTCGAAGGCCGCCTCGACCTCCGGGTTGCTGGGCCGCACGGCGGTGCTGGTGACCACCACGTGGGCGCCCTCGACGTGGCCCCTGGCGTGGCCCTGGTGGACCACCGCGCCGAGATCCTGGAGGTGTCGCGTCGTCGCGGTGGCGCGCAGGTCCGAGCCCGAGACCTCGTAGCCGAGGTTGATCAGGACCTCGGCGATGCCGCTCATGCCGACACCGCCGATGCCGACGAAGTGGACCCGCCTGGTCCGGCGGAACAAGCCCTTCATGCCGTCCTCCGTCATCCGGATCCGCCCGCTCGGCGGACCAGCGCCTCGCACCGCTCGACCACGTCGTCACCCGCTCGCGGGCGCCCCAGCGCCGTGGCCGCCTCGGCCATCTCGCGCAGCGCCCCGGGATCGGCCGCCAGCGCCTCGATCTCGGCCGCGAGGCGCGGGCCGTCCAGCTCCCCGTCGAGGATCAGCCGCGCGGCGCCGTGGTCGGCCAGCGTGCGCGCGTTGCGCTCCTGGTGGTTGTAGATCGCGTAGGGGAACGGGATCAGGATCGCCGGGCGCCGCGCCACCGTCAGCTCGGCGACGGTCAGCGCCCCGGCGCGGCAGGCCACCAGGTCGGCGCGGCGGTAGGCGCCGGCCATGTCGTCGATGAACGGCACGACCTCGGCCTCGAAGCCCGCCGCGGCGTACCCCTGCCGGACCTCGTCGAGGTCGTTCTCGCCGGTCTGGTGCACCAGCCGGACGCGGTCGCGGAACGCCGGCGAGAACGAGGCCACCGCCTCGACCATCGCCACGTTGATCGAGTGCGCCCCCTGGGACCCGCCGAAGACGAGCAGCCGGAACGCGTCGCCGTCCGGCTCGGGGGCCGGCGGGTCCTCGCCGGCGGTGAGCAGGTCGACCACCGCGAGCCGCAGCGGGTTGCCGGTGTAGGCCGCCTTCCCCGCCGGGAAGTGCTCCTCGGTGCCCGGGAAGCCGAGGAACACCCGGTCGACGACCTTGCCGAGCATCGTGTTGGTGTAGCCCGGGACGCTGTTCTGCTCCATCACCGCCGTGCGGATGAACAGCATCCGCGCCGCCATCAGCAGCGGTCCCGACGCGTAGCCGCCGACGCCGATCACCACGTGCGGGCGGACCGACAGCAGGATCGCCAGGCTCTGCACCAGGGCCACCGGCAGGCGCGCCAGCGCCACCACCCGCATCCCCAGCGACTTGCCCTTGATCCCGGAGATCGAGACGTACCGCACGTCGTGGCGCTCGCGGTGCGGGCTGCGGCCCTCGATGCCCTGGCGGGTGCCGACGAACACGACCTCCGCGTCCGGGTCGCGCGCCCGGATCGCGTCGGCGATCGCCACGCCGCTGAAGAAGTGGCCGCCGGTGCCGCCGCCGGCGATGATCCAGCGCAGGCTCACGGGTCCTCCCGCTGGGGCAGGTTGCTGCCGCCGATCGGCGACCAGCGCTTGCGCGGCGTCCCCGGGCTGCCGCCCGAGACCTTGCGGTTGGGCACCACCGACTGCGAGCCGATGTTGAGCAGCACGCCGACCATCACCAGGTACGAGATCATCGCCGAGCCGCCGTAGCTGACGAACGGCAGGGTCAGGCCCTTGGTCGGCAGCAGGCCCGTGACGACCATCATGTTGATCACCGCCTGCAGCCCGATCACGAACGTGATCCCGATCCCGAGCAGCCGCCCGAACAGGTCCGGGGCCCGCTCGCTGAGCCGGACGCCGCGCCAGATGAACAGCCCGAACAGGGTCAGCGTCAGCAGCACGCCCCACAGCCCGAGCTCCTCGCCGAGCACGCTGAAGATGAAGTCGGTGTGGGCGGCGGGCAGGTAGAACAGCTTCTGCTTGCCGGCGCCGAGCCCGAGGCCGAGCAGCCCGCCGTTGTGGAACGCCAGCCAGCTCTGGATGATCTGGAACCCGCTGTCGGCCTGGTCGGCCCACGGGTCGAGGAACGCCATCAGCCGCTGGCGGCGGTACTCGGCGCCCATCAGGACCAGCGCCGCCAGCGGCACCGCGGCGGCCATGATCGCGCCGAGGTGCAGGATCCGGGTCCCGGCGACGAACATCATCGCGAACAGGATCGCGGCGATCACGGCGGTGGTCCCGAAGTCGGGCTCCAGCAGGATCAGCGACAGCGCCAGCCCGACGACGATCAGGTGCGGCAGGATCCCGATCGAGAACGTCCCGATGTGCGGCTGCTTCTTCTCCAGCGAGTACGCCAGGTAGATCACGAGCGCCAGCTTGGCCAGCTCGGACGGCTGGAGGTTGAAGCCGGCCACGGGGATCCAGCGGGTGGCGCCGCCCTGGGTCGAGCCGACCCCGGGGATGAACACCGCGATCAGCAGCAGGAGCACGACCCCGAGGATCGGGTACGTCCAGCGGCGGTATACCTGATACGGGATCCGCGACGCGATCAGCATCCCGACCAGGCCGATCCCGAGCGCCATCACCTGTCGCGTCAGGAACCGCAGCTCGTTGCCGTACAGGTCGGCGGCGTAGATCCCGCCGGCCGAGTAGACCATCACGATCCCGATCCCGACCAGGGCCAGCACCGTGGTCAGCAGCATCGGGTCCAGATGGCGGCGGGTCGGTCTCACGAGAGCTCCTCCACCAGCGCGCGGAAGGTGTCGCCCCGCTGCTCGTAGTCCCGGAACTGGTCGTAGCTCGAGCACGCCGGGCTCAGCAGCACCGCGTCCCCCGGGCGGGCCAGCGCCTGCGCCCGGGACACCGCGGCGGCGAGGTCCTCGACCCGCTCGAACGGGACCTCGCCGCCCCGCAGCGCCTCCGCGATCCGCGGGGCCGCGGCCCCGTACAGCACGGCACCCCGCGCCCGGCCGGCGATCGCCTCGACCAGCGGCGCGTAGTCCCCGCCCTTGTCCTTGCCGCCGAGCAGCAGGACCGCCGGGCGATCGACGCCGAGCAGCGTCTTGACCGTGGCCGCCACGTTGGTCGCCTTGCTGTCGTTGAACCACGCCACGCCGTGGAGCGTCCGGACCGACTCCATGCGGTGGGGCAGCCCGGCGAGGCCGGGGAGCGCCGGCGCGAGGGCCGCGAGCCCGACCCCGGCCGCGTGCACGCACAGCGCCGCCGCCATCAGGTTCTCGACGTTGTGCGATCCGGGCACGGCGAACCCCTCGAGCGGGACGCGGTGCTCGCCTCCGGCGTCGCGGACCACGATCTCGCCGTCGGCGTGGAACGCCCCGGCACGACCGTGATCCGCCATCGAGAACGCCAGCGGCCGCGCCGGCAGCGCCGCGACCATCTCGACGACGATCGGGTCGGCGGCGTTGTAGACCACGGCGTCGTCCGCGCCGAGGTTGTCGAAGACGTGCTCCTTGGCCGCGCGGTAGGCCGCGAAGTCGGGGTAGCGGTCCAGGTGGTCCTCGGTGCAGTTGAGCATCGCCGCCACGCGCGGGTGGAACGTCGGCGCGGCCTCGAGCTGGAACGAGCTGACCTCGACGACGGCGAGGTCGTGGGGACCGTCCGCGACGCCGTGGCTCAGCGCGTGGCCGAGGTTGCCGCCGACGAACGTCCGCAGCCCGGCGGCGCGGGCCAGCGCGCCGGCGAAGGTGGTCGTCGTCGACTTGCCGTTGGTACCGGTGATCGCCACCACCGGACACGACAGCTGGCTGGCGGCCAGCTCCAGCTCCCCGATCACGGTGCGGCCCGCGGCGGCGGCGGCCGCGATGTCGGGCTGGTCCAGCGGGACCCCCGGGGAGACGACCACCACGTCGGCGGCGAGGAAGTCCTCCCGGCGATGCGCCCCGAGGACCAGCGTCGCGCCGGCGGCCCGGGCCTCGGCGGCGGCCGCGCCCAGCGCCGCCTCGTCCCGCAGATCGGTGGCGGTCACCCGCGCGCCGGCCGCGGCGCACAGCTGCACCGCTCCCCGGCCGCTGCGACCGAGCCCGACGACGAGCACCCTGCGTCCGCTCAGATCCACCGGTTCACCTCAGCTTCAGCGCCACGACCAGGGCGGTCAGGGCGAGCAGGATCGAGACGATCCAGAACCGGACGATGATCTTCGGCTCCTTCCAGCCGGCCAGCTCCAGGTGGTGATGATACGGGGCCATCTTGAAGATGCGCTTGCCCGTGAGCTTGAACGACACCACCTGGATCACCACCGACACCGCCTCCCACACGAAGATCCCGCCGACCAGGACGGAGACCAGCTCGTTGCGGGTCAGCACCGCGATGGCCCCCAGTACCCCGCCCAGCGGCAGCGAGCCGGTGTCGCCCATGAACACCGTCGCGGGAAAGGTGTTGAACCACAGGAAGCCGAGCCCCGCGCCGACCACGCAGACGGCGATGATCGCCATCTCCCCGGCGCCGGCGACATAGGGGATGCCGAGGTAGCTCGCGGTGGTGGCGTTGCCCGTCAGGTAGGCCATCGCGGCGAGCGCCATCATCGACGTCATCGTCGGGCCGATGGCCAGCCCGTCGAGCCCGTCGGTGAGGTTGACCGCGTTGGCGAAGGCGACGATCACGAAGGCGCCGAAGAGCACGTACCCCCAGCTCAGCTCGAGCGTCGCGCCCTTGGAGAAGGGCAGCGGGAGGGCCGTCTCCAGGCCGCCGGTGAGCATCAGCCACGACAGCACGCCGCCGGCGATGGCGAACTCCAGCACCAGCCGGATCTTCCCGCTGAGCCCCGCGCTGTCCCGCTTGGCGACCTTGCGGTAGTCGTCGACGAAGCCGACCGCACCGAACCCCACCGCCACGATCAGCACCGCCCACACGGACGGCTCGGTGGGCCGGGCCCACAGCACGCTGCCGAGCACGACGCCGATGAGGATCAGCAGGCCGCCCATCGTCGGCGTCCCGACCTTGGCCTGGTGCGACTCGGGCCCGTCGGTCCGGATCGCCTGCTCCGCCTTCAGCCGCATCAGCCGCGAGATGAACGCGGGGTAGGCGAACCAGCAGATCACCAGGGCGGTCATCAGGGCCACCGCCATGCGGAACGTCAGGAAGCCGAACTGCCGGAACGGACCGAAGACCCCCTCGAACTGCTCCAGGAACGTCAGCACGCCAGCCTCTCTTCCAACCCCTCCGTGACCCGCTCCATCCGCGCACCGCGGGAGCCCTTGATCAGCACGCAATCGCCCGGCCGCAGCTCGGCGGCGAGCCGTCCCACGAGCGCCTCGGCCCCGTCGAACCAGGTGGCCCGCTCCGCGGACATCCCCGCTGCGCGGGCGCCGTCGACGGTGTGGCGGCTCAGGGGTCCGGTGGCCATCAACCGATCGACACCCAGCGCCGCCGCCTTGTGCCCGACCTCCTCGTGGAGCGACGCGGCCGCCTCCCCGAGCTCGAGCATGTCCCCCAGCACCGCGATCGCCCGGCCCTCTCCGCGCGCGTCGACCAGGGTCTGCAGCGACGCCGCCGTGGAGTGCGGGTTGGCGTTGTAGCAGTCGTCGAGCAGCACCACGTCGCCGCGGCGGAGGATCGCCATCCGGCGCCCCACCGGCTGGACGTCGGCCAGCGCCGAGGCCGCCTCGGGGGGCACGCCGGCGGCCCACGCGACCGCCACCGCCGCCGCCGCGTTGGCCGCGTTGTGGCGGCCCGGCAGCGGCAGCTCGAGCGCCCGCTCGCGCCCGCGGATCGACAGCCAGATGCGGCTGCCGTCCAGTCCCGCGGGCTCGATCCGCGCCAGCCGCACGTCGGCGTGGGGGCTCTCCCCGAAGCGGATCTCGCGGGTCCCGTCGGGGCGCGGGAACGACGCGCTGGAGGGGTCGTCGGCGTTGGACACCAGGACGTCGCCCGGGTGCGCCTCGGCGAACAGCTCGCCCTTGGCGCGGGCGACCCCCTCGAGGCTGCCGAGCTTCTCGAGGTGGGCCGGCGCGACGTTGGTGATCAGCCGGATCGTGGGCTCGGTGATCCGCGCCAGGGTCTCGATCTCCCCGGGTGCGTTCATCCCCATCTCGATCACCAGCCAGCGGTGTCCGGGCTCCAGCCGCAGCAAGGTCAGGGGTACCCCCACCAGGTTGTTGAGGTTGCCCTCGGTGGCGAGGCCGGGTCCGATCCGCCCGAGGATCGTCGCGATCATCTCCCTGGTGGTCGTCTTGCCCGCCGAGCCGGTCAGCCCGATCACCGGGACCTCCGCGGTGCGCCGCACCCAGTGGGCCAGCGCGCCCAGCGAGGCGAGCGGATCGCGCACGGCGATGCGGAACGCGCCGTCGGGGAGCGGCTCGCGGGCCACCGGGTGGTCCGCCGCCACGACCGCCCCGGTGTTCTCCCGGGCGAGCACGTCGGCGACGTAGTCGTGGCCGTCGAACCGGTCCCCACGCAGCGCGAAGAAGATGCGCCCCGCGTGGGCCAGCCGCGAGTCGGTGGTCACGCGCCAGGGGCCGGGACCGGGGACGCCGTCCCACTCGCCGCGCAGCACGTCCAGCAGGGTCTGGCGCTCGAAGGCGTAGGGGGGTGCGAACGGACTGCTCATCGCTCCTCCCGGGCGCGCAGGGCCTCGCGCGCCACGCGGCGGTCCGAGAACGGCAGCCGCCGCGTGCCGATCACCTGCTCGCGCTCGTGCCCCTTGCCCGCGACCAGCACGAGGTCGTCGTCGCCCGCGGACGCGATCGCGGTGAAGATCGCGGCGCGGCGATCGGGCTCGATCCGGTGCGGCGTCCCCACCGCCGCGATCCCGGGCAGGATCTCGGCGATGATCGCGTCCGGGTCCTCCCCGCGGGGGTTGTCCGAGGTGACCACCAGCCGGTCGGAGCCCTCGGCCGCCGCGCGGCCCATCAGCGGCCGCTTGCCCCGATCGCGATCCCCGCCGCAGCCGAACACCGTCCACAACGCACCGGGCACCAGCGGCCGCAGCGCGCCGAGCACGTGGGCCAGGGCGTCCGGCGTGTGGGCGTAGTCGACCACCACCCGCGGGTGGATCCGCTCGCCGAGGCTGGTGGCCGACAGATCCACCGGCTCCAGCCGGCCCGGGACCCTGCGCAGCGCGGCGACGCCGTCCTCGATCGCGGCGCGGGGCAGCCCCAGCGCCTGCGCCGCGGCGGCCGCCAGCGCGACGTTGGACAGGTTGAACGCCCCCAGCAGCGGGGAGGCCAGCGCCAGCGGGCCGTCTGGCGACTCGAGGCGCGCGCGGAACCCGTCGAGGTCGAACTCGGCGTCGAGCACGCGCAGATCGGCGCCGGCGTCCCCCGCGACGGAGACCCGCAGCGTGTCGGGCCACCGGCCCGCGAGCTCGGGACCGCGCGGATCGTCGACGTTGACGACCAGCCGGCGGTCGGCCTTGGGGCTGTCCTCGAGCAGCTCGGTGACGATCCGCCGCTTGGCCGCGAAGTAGCGCTCCATGTCGCCGTGGAAGTCCAGGTGGTCGCGGCTGAGGTTGGTGAACACGGCGACGTCGAGCTGCAGCCCGGCGGCGCGCCCCTGCTCGAGCCCGTGGGACGACAGCTCGAGCACGACGGCGTCGACCCCGGCGCGGGCCATCTCGCCGAGGGTCCGGTGCAGGTCGGTCCCCTCGGGCGTGGTGTGCGTCGTCCCCAGGTCGTTGCCCGCGTAGCGGATCCCGGTGGTGCCGATCACGCCGGCCTCGCGGCCGGCCGCCCGCAGGATCGCCTCGAGCACGTAGGTGATCGTGGTCTTCCCGTTGGTCCCGGTGATCCCGCAGACCGCCATCGCCGCGGACGGCTCGCCGTGGAACCGCGAGGCGAGGCGCGCCAGCGCGCGGCGCGCGTCGGGGACCTGCAGGTAGGTCACGCCCGGCGGGGGGGGCTCGCCGGGCAGCCGCTCGAGCAGCACCGCCACCGCGCCGGCCCGCAGCGCGTCCGGCACGAAGCGGTGGCCGTCGACGACCGTCCCGGGGATCGCCGCGAACAGGCTGCCCGGGACCACCGCCCGCGAGTCGTGGACCAGCGACACGATCGCGCCGTCCCCGGCGCCGACCACCCGGACCTCCGGGAGGACCGCCGCCGCCGAGCCGATGTCGAGGGTCGTCATCGCGGCCCCGCGCTCCCCGCTGCTCCCCTCGCCCCGGCGGCGAACGCCAGCACCACCTCGTCGCCGTCCCGCAGCGGCGCGCCCGGCGGCGGCGACTGGGTCGCGAGCAGGCCGCTGCCCTCGACCCGCAGCTCGAGCTCGCGGTCGCC
>CAZOYV010000104.1:0-25630 GCA_964584075.1 uncultured Rickettsiales bacterium
AGAAGAACGTCAGCAGCAGCGTGCGGATGTGGCTGCCGTCGACGTCGGCGTCGGTCATGATGATGATGCGGTGGTAGCGCAGCTTCTCGGGATCGAAGTCCTCGGCCCCGATCCCGGTCCCCAGCGCGCTGATCAGGATCCGCAGCTCCTGGCTGTCGATCATCCGGTCGAAGCGCGCCTTCTCGACGTTGAGGATCTTGCCGCGCAGCGGGAGGATCGCCTGGAACTTGCGATCGCGGCAGGCCTTGGCCGAGCCTCCGGCGGACTCCCCCTCGACGATGTACAGCTCGCACCGGCTGGGGTCCTTCTCCTGGCAGTCGGCGAGCTTCCCGGGCAGGTCCCCGGAGTCCAGCGCGCTCTTGCGCCGCGCCAGGTCGCGGGCCTTGCGGGCCGCCTCGCGGGCCCGGGAGGCGTCGATCGCCTTGCCGATGATCGACCGGGCGATCGCGGGGTTCTCCTCCAGCGCGACGGCGAGCCGCTCGTTGACCAGCGACTCGACCATCCCCTTGACCTCGGAGTTGCCGAGCTTGGTCTTGGTCTGGCCCTCGAACTGGGGCTCGGGGATCTTGACGCTGATCACCGCCGTGAGCCCCTCGCGGATGTCCTCGCCGGCGAGGTTCTCCTTGAGCTTCTTGAACAGTCCGCTGGACTGGCCGTAGGCGTTGAACGTGCGCGTCAGTGCGGCCTTGAACCCCGACAGGTGGGTCCCACCCTCGATCGTGTTGATGTTGTTGGCGAAGGTGAACACCGTCTCGCGGAACGCGCTGGTCCACTGCATCGCCAGGTCGAGCTGGATCCCGTCGTCCTCGCCGGCGATGACGATCGGCTCCTCGTGCAGCGGCGTCTTGTTCTCGGACAGGTGCCGCACGAAGCTGGCGATCCCACCCTCGTACTGGAACTGCTTGCTCAGCCCGGTGGCCTCGTCGGCGATCTCGATCAGCAGGTTGGGGTTGAGGTACGCCAGCTCGCGCAGCCGCGTCGACAGCGTCTCGAACTGGAAGGTGTCGATCTCGAAGATCGTCGGGTCGGGGCGGAACGTGATCTTGGTGCCGTGCTTGCTGGTGTCGCCCACCACCTTGAGCGGCTCCAGCGGCACGCCGCGGTCGTACGCCTGGCGCCACTGGTGGCCGTCGCGGTTGATCTCCATGATCAGCCACTCGCTGAGCGCGTTGACCACCGAGACGCCCACGCCGTGCAGCCCGCCGGAGACCTTGTAGGCCTTGCTGTCGAACTTGCCGCCGGCGTGGAGCTTGGTCATCACCACCTGGGCGGCCGAGACGCCCTCGGTGGGGTGCAGCTCGGTGGGGATCCCGCGGCCGTTGTCCTCGACCGTCACCGAGCCGTCGAGGTGCAGGGCGATCTGGACGTGGTCGCAGTGGCCCGCGAGCGCCTCGTCGATGGCGTTGTCGACCACCTCGTAGACCAGGTGGTGGAAGCCACGGACGGCGGTGTCGCCGATGTACATCCCCGGGCGCTTGCGGACGGCGTCGAGGCCCTCGAGGACCTTGATGCTCTTGGCATCGTAGGCCTGCTCCTCCGGGGTGGGTGCAGTGTCGTCGGTCAACCCTCGTCTCCTTCGTGCTGGCAGGACGATCGATGAGCTCGGGTGGGGACCCGGAGGGGTCCCGGAAGTTGCGGGAGAGTACCACGATCGACGCGGGATCGCAATAAGTATAGAACGTGCGTGCGCGCGCCGCGAGGATCAACCCGTCGACGCGGAGGTCCGGACCTCGCCCGCCACGACCTCGTGGGCCGCGTAGCGGTCCCGCGGCAGCGGCACGTGGGACAGGCTGGTGGTCGCCACGAAGACCTGCCCCCCTTCGGCCAGCAGGGCGTCCAGCAGGCGGCGGTTGCGCTCCGGATCGAGTTCGCTGCCGAGGTCGTCGAGCAGGAACACCGGTGGATCACCGGCGACGCGGGTGACCAGCGCCATCAGGGCCAGCTTCAGCGCCAGCGCCGCGGTGCGGACCTGCCCCTGGCTGCCGAAGGTCCGCAGCGGGTGGCCGTCGAGCTCGACGACCAGATCGTCGCGCTGGGGTCCGCTCAGCGACTGGCGGCGCTCCCACTCCGCGTCGGCCCGCTCGGCGAGGCGCGCGGCCAGCGCGGCGGGGTCGCCGGGGGGGGTGTCGCTGCGCAGCTGGATCGTGAGCGTGCCCCGGCCCTCGGCCAGCTGGCGGTGACGCTCGGCCAGCGGCTCGCCGAGATCCTCGACCAGCGCCGCCCGCCGGGCGCTGAGCTCGGCCCCGGCGGCGACCAGCTGCTGGTTGTAGACCTCCAGCTGGGCCCCGCCCCGGTCGCGCGGGACGGAGCGCAGCAGCGCGTTGCGCTGGGCCAGCATGCGGCCCACCTCGCGCACCAGGTCGAGGTGGTCGGGGCGCTGCAGGAACACGCCGCGATCGAGGAACGCCCGCCGCGCCGTGGGGGCCCCGCGGATCATCGCCGGGTCCCCGGGGGTGAACGCCACGGCGCGGATGCCCTGGAAGTACCCCGACAGGCTCCGGGGGTCCTTGCCGTCCACGGACAGCACCCGGCGCTGGCGATCGAGCTCCACGCGGAAGTGGCGCCGCAGCTCGCCGCGGGCGACCTCGGCCTCGAGGACCGCCGTGGGCTGCTCGAAGCGGATCAGCTCGCCGCGGCGGGCCCCGCGGAACGACTTGAGGTTGGCCAGGTAGTACAGCGCCTCGAGCAGGTTGGTCTTGCCCTGGCCGTTGGCCCCGTGGAACACGGTCAGGCCCCCGCCCAGCGCCAGCTGCAGCTCCTCGAGGTTGCGGAAGTGGTGCGCCCGCAGCCGATCGATGCGCACGGGGCGGGCCTGCCGCTCAGTCCAGCCGCATCGGCATGATCACGAACAGCGCGTCGCCGTCGGTGGCGGGGCGGAGCAGGCACGGGCTCAGCGAGTCGCCGAACTCGATGCGGATCTGCTCGGCGTCGACCACGCCGAGCACGTCGAGGAAGTACCGGGCGTTGAACCCCACGTCGAGGACGTCGCCCTCGACCTCGGCCTCGAGCTCCTCGCTGGCCGACCCGAACTCGCTGTGGCTCGAGCTGAGCCCCAGCGTCCCCTCGCCGAGCGTCACGCGCACGTTGTGGGAGCGCTCCGCGGAGAGGATCGAGACGCGCCGCAGGGCGTCCTGGAGCAGCTTTCGGTCGAGGATCGCGGTGCGCGACGGGTCGGACGGGATCACCTGCCGGTAGTCGGGGAACGTGCCCTCCAGCAGCCGCATCGAGAAGCACTGGTTCTCCAGCGCGAACAGCGCCTGGTTCTGCGCGAACGAGACCTCGAAGGTCCCGCTGGCCTTGTCGGCGAGCTTGCGCAGCTCGGTCATCCCCTTGCGCGGCAGCAGCGTCCCGGTGCGCTCCAGCGCCCCGTCGATCGCCCCCTCGGCCAGCGACAGGCGGTGACCGTCGGTGGCGACCATCCGCACGCCCCCGTCCTGGTTCGCCTCGAGGCTGGCGCCGTTGAGCCCGGTGCGGGTGTCGTCGGTGCTGATCGAGAACGCGGTGCGCTCGATCATCCGCTGCAGCTCGCCGACCTCGATGCGGAACGCGACCTCGCCTCCGGCGCGCGGCACCGGCGGGAAGTTCTCGGCGGACATCCCCTTGACCCGGAAGTAGGCCGCGCCGCTGCGGATCTCGATCTCGGTGGGCGCGTCCTCGGCGGTGGACAGCTGGACCTCCGCGGTCGGCAGGTTGCGGGCGATGTCGAAGAGGTGCTTGGCCTCCAGCGTGATCGTCCCCGGCTGGTCCACCTGGGCCTCGTAGGTTCCGACGAACGATATCTCGGTGTCGGTGGCGGTGACGACCAGCCCCGCCCCCTCCTCGGCGGAGAGCAGCACGTTGGCGATGATCGGGTTCGTCGTACGCTTCTCGACGATCCCCTGGACCCGGGTCAGTGCTCGGACGAGCTCGTCCTGGCGCATGTGCAGCTTCATGGTCCGACTCCCTACGATCGATCCTCTTGTTGGATCGAGATCGTCGTATTCGTAGTGCTCCCCGGTCTCTCTGGATAACCCATCCAACCGGCGAGAATCACGGCGAAACCCCCTGTCGAGAAGTGCGTGGACGAACGGTGCGATGATCTGGACAGGTGCCGACTTTTCCACCGGCGGTCCGGGTTGTACCACGCACGGCGAAAACCTCTCAACAGTGGATCCACAGCGTATGCACGGGTTGTCCTCGATCTCCCTGTGGGCGACGCTCAGACCCGCAGCGCGCGTTCGAGCCCCGCGAGCTTGCTGCGCAGGTCGGCGTCCCGCTCGAGCTCCTTGCGGATGGTCTCGCAGGCGTGCATCACCGTGGTGTGGTGGCGCTTGCCGAACGCCGCTCCGATCTCGGGGAACGAGTGGCCGGTGTGCTCCCGGCAGAGGAACATCGCGATCTGGCGCGGCCGCGCGATGAACTTGTTGCGCCGCGGGGACTTCAGGTCCTTGACCTGGATGTTGAAGAACTTGGCGGTCGCCTCCTGGACGCGCTCCATCGTCAGCCGCGCCTCCACCGACTCGGTGAAGTCGCGCAGCACGGTCTTGGCGAAGTCGAGCGTGATCGCGCGGCCGTAGAACGCCGAGAACGCCTGCAACCGCTTGAGCACCCCCTCGAGCTCGCGGACGTTGGACTGCACGTTGCTGGCCACGAAGAACGCCACGTCCTCGGGCATGTCGAGCCCCTCGGTCTCGGCCTTCTTGTGCAGGATCGCCACGCGGGTCTCGAGCTCGGGGGGCTGGATGTCGGCGATCAGGCCCCACTCGAAGCGGGTCCGCAGCCGCTCCTCCATCTCCTCCATGTCCCGCGGGTAGCGGTCGGAGGTCACGACGATCTGGCGAGCAGCGGCGTGCAGCGCGTTGAACGTGTGGAAAAACTCGTTCTGGCTGAGGTTCTTGGCCCCGAGGAAGTGGATGTCGTCGACGAGCAGCACGTTGCAGCGCTGGCGGTAGCGCGTGCGGAAGCGCTCCATCCGCTTGTGGCGCAGCGAGCTGACCATGTCGTTGACGAACTGCTCGGCGGAGAGGTACAGCACCCGCATCGAGGGGTCCTGGGCCAGCACCTGGTTGCCGATCGCGTTGAGCAGGTGGGTCTTGCCGACCCCCACCCCGCCGAAGATGAACAGCGGGTTGTAGTTCTTGCCCGGGTTGGTCGCCACGTTGGTCGCCGCGGCGTGGGCGAACTGGTTGCTGTCGCCGACGACGAACGAGTCGAAGGTCTGGTCGGCGTTGATCCGGTAGTCGTCGAGCTCGTCCTCCTCGGCGGGCCGGATCGGCTGGCTCTGTCCGTTGCGCGAGACCACGAACGACAGGTCCAGCGACTGCCCGACCACGGCCTCGAGCTTCTGGCACACCAGGCCCTTGAAGTTCTCCTCGAAGTAGTCACCGAAGTACTTGTTGGGGACCTCCACGACGACGGCCGCGCCGTCGCGGCGGACGAACCGCAGCGGCGAGACCCAGGCTTCCCAGACACCGTCTTCCATCTCCGCGCGCAGCTCGCGCACGGCCTGATCCCAGCTCGATTCCATCTTGGCAGACCACAAACCCGGTCATGTCACATGTCCGTCAGGACCATGTGGAAAGGTTGTTCACAATGTCGGCGTTGTCGGGCAGCATCCAGATGCTACCGCGGCGCGGCGGGGTCGTTCAAGGGGCAAAAACCGGCGGAATCCGTCGTTGACAGCCATGGCCTCGCGGCGTACTATGCGCCGCCATTTCGACCAGTCGGACACCCCCCCCGGCGCGTCGATTCGCGGGGCGATTTCGGGGACCCAGACCGGCTGTGGACGGTTGGAGACAGAGCGATGAAGCGGACGTTCCAGCCGAGCAACGTGTCGCGGAAGCGGACCCACGGGTTCCTGGTCCGGTCGCGGACCCGTGGTGGTCGGGCCGTGCTCCGTCGTCGTCGTCTGAAGGGCCGCAAGCGGCTCGCGGCGACGATCCGGACCAAGCTGCGCTAGACGGTGCTCGGGCGAGCCAAGCGAAGCACCACCTCGAACGGGTTCCCTCCGGCGGCGCGGATTCGCCGAACGGTGGAATACCGCGCGCTGGCGCGTCGTGCGCGCCGATTCCATACCGATCACTTCGTCGTGCTATACACGCGCGGGAGTGGGCCCTCGGCCCGGGTGGGGATCACGGTCAGCCGCAAGGTCGGCAATGCCGTGGTGCGCAACCGGATCAAGCGGTATGTGCGGGAATTCGCTCGCACGCACGCGGCCTGCTTGCCCGAGGCCTACGACGTCGTGGTCATCGCCAAGCCGGGCGCCGGAGCCTGTGCCCACCGCGAGCTCGACGGCGAGCTCGAGGCGTTCGGACGGTACCTGATCCGGAAGGTCCGCCGGCGATGACGCGGGTGATGCTGCTGATGCTGCGGTTCTACAAGCGGTTCCTCTCCCCGCTGTTGCCGCCGGCGTGCCGCTTCACGCCCACCTGCAGCGAGTACGCGATGGAGGCGATCGACCGCCACGGACCGGTCCGCGGGGGCTACCTCTCCACGCGGCGGCTGCTTCGCTGCCACCCCTTCAATCCCGGGGGCCACGATCCCGTGCCCGAGCGGTTCCCCGGCGTGGACAGGAGCGACTGAGGCGATGCGTCCCGGTGAACCGCTGTACCAGGCCAGCCCCCAGGGAGGCAGGGGAGACGAGACCCGCCGGTTCTTCCTGGTGATCGCGCTGAGCCTCGGCGTCGTCTTCGTCTACACCACGTTCTTCGCGCCCAAGCGCGAGGCGCCGGACCCGGCCGGGGAGGCGACCACCGAGGCGGCCGGGGACGCTTCGGCGGACGGGACGGCGAGCGGGTCCCCACCCGTGTTCGACGACGACTCCGCGGCGGGGGACGACGACTCCGCCGCGGGAGGCGCGGCCGGCGACGCGGCGGCCGGGGCCGGGGCCGAGGCGTCCCGGCGGGTCGAGCCGGAGGCCCACTCGTTCGCGGTCGAACGCCCGGGGTACTCCGCCCGGTTCGAGAACCAGGGCGGCGGGATGTCCAGCTGGGTGCTGCACGGGTACTACCAGGAGCTGGACCTTCCGTGGCTGCCGACCTGGCTGTGGGACGGTGTCAAGAGCGGCTTGGAGTTCGAGAGGTTCAGCCTCAAGTGTCCCGAGGGCGTCCCGGTCGAGATGGTGCCTCGCGATCACGCCTACCACGTGGTCCCGACGTTCGGCGCCGAGGGGACGCTGGTGGGTGGGCCCCGCTGGGAGGTGCTCGAGCAGAACGACGACCACGTCGTGTACCGCACCTGGCACGGGGAGCTCGAGGTCGTCGCCAGCTGGACGATCCCCGAGGACGGCTACCTGCTCGACTACCAGGTCGAGGTCACCAACCACTCCGTGGCGCGGCGCTCGCTGTACCCCGAGTTCTCGGTGGTCCAGCCGGTCCCGCCGATGAAGAACCGCTACTCGAGCAACCTGGTGCCGTTCCGCGAGCGGGACGGCAAGGTCAAGCACATCCAGATCAAGTCGGTCGACAAGAAGGGGATGTTCCAGGACCGCGAGGGCAACATCCGGTTCGGCGGGCTCGGGGACCGCTACTTCATGACCGCGCTGGTCCCGGCCGAGCCGGCCGAGGCGTTCGAGGCCGAGGGGCTGGGCTGGGGCGACGGCACCGGGATGGGGGTCACCGATCGCCCGCCGGCGCCGGACGACGCGCTGGTCGGGGCGTGGGCCGCGGGGGACACCCACAACCGGATCTACCGCGCCACGCTGGTCTTCCCGGAGCAGACCCTGGAGCCGGGGGAGACGGCCTCGTTCGACTTCGACTTGTACATGGGGCCCAAGGTCCTCGATCAGCTCAAGGGGCTGGGGCTGGGGCTCGAGAACACCGTGCAGTACGGCGTGTTCTCGATCCTGGCGCGCCCGATGCTGTTCCTGCTCAAGCTGATGCACAAGTGGGTCGGCAGCTGGGGCATCGCGATCATCCTGCTGACCGTCGTGGTCAAGCTACTGGTCTTCCCGCTGGACCAGGCCTCGTACAAGTCGATGCGCAAGATGCGCGACGTGGGTCCCCTGATGCAGGAGATCCGCGAGAAGTACAAGAACGACCCGCAGCGGCAGCAGACCGAGATGATGGCCCTGTACAAGGACAAGGGCATCAACCCGCTTTCCGGCTGCCTGCCGATGATGATCCAGATGCCGATCTGGTTCGCGCTGTACCGGGTGCTGTGGAACAGCATCGAGCTGTACCAGGTGCCGTTCCTGTACTTCTGCGACCTGACGGTGCGGGACCCGCTGTGCATCTTCCCGCTGGCGATCATGGCGGTGATGGTCATCCAGCAGAAGATGAGCCCGCAGCCGGCGACGACCGATCCCAGCCAGCAGATGATGATGAAGTACATGCCGCTGTTCATCGGCTTCATCATGTTCGCGCTGCCGTCCGGCCTTGTGGTATACATCCTGGTCAGCTCGGTTCTGAGGCTCCTCCAGCAGTGGTTCGTCAATCGCGGCAGTGACACCAACGACGCAGAAGCGAAACCGGACAAGAAGAGCAAGAAAAAATAACAATTTCAGCCATTTACGTGTATCAAAAATGATTTTTTGATACACGCCGATGGGTGGGAGAGTGTATGGATCGCATCGCCGTGGAGGGTGAAGACCTCGAAGCGGCCCTGCGCGCTGCGCGGGAGCAACTGGGGGTGCAAGGCGATCACGAGTTCGGGTACGAGTTCGACCGCGATCACTTCCGCACCGGGGCCGACACCGTGCGGATCCTGGCCTGGCCCAAGCAGGCCGATGTCGTCTCGACGGTTCGCTACGCGATGGACTTCGTGGACGGATTCCTGGAGCGCTTCGGGGTCGAGGACCCCGAGATCCGCGTCGAGGAGGCGGACGGCAAGACCGTGCTCTCGCTCTCGGTGGGGGAAGCCGGCAACATCCTGATCGGCCGGGACGGGAAGAACCTCGCCGCGCTGCAGCACGTGCTGACCAAGGCGCTGGTCCAACGGGGCCTGGAGCAGAAGGTCGTCCTCGACGTCGAGGACTACCGGGCGCGACGCGAGGACAAGCTCCGGGACATGGCCAGAGCGGCCATCGACCGGGCCCGCCGGGACGACGAGGTGGTCGAGCTGGGGCCGATGAACTCCTACGAGCGTCGGATCATCCACCTCGAGGTACGGCGCTCCCAGGGCGTCGAGTCCCGCAGCTCGGGTCGCGGGCAGCACAAGACCGTCGAGGTACTCCCCAAGCGCGGGGACTGAGCGCGGCGCCGTGTCCGACTCCGAGCGCATCGTGGCGCTGGCCACGGTCCCGGGCCGTGCGGCCATCGGGATCGTGCGCCTGTCCGGGCCGGGGAGCCGCGAGACGCTGGCAGCCCTGACCCGCCAGGACTGCGCGGAGCCCCGCCGGATGGTGCTCCGGACCGTCCAGGACCCCGCCAGCGGGCGCCCGATCGACCAGGTGATGGCGTGGTGGGCTCCGGGCCCCGACACGTACACCGGCGAGGAGACCGCGGAACTCCAGGGGCACGGAAACCCGGTGCTGCTGGACGCCATCGTCGACGCGTGCTGTCGCCTGGGGGCGAGGCCGGCCGAGCCGGGGGAGTTCACCCGGCGGGCCCTGCTCCGCGGACGGATCGACCTGCTCGGCGCCGAGGCGATCCTGGCGATCACGGAGGCTCGCAGCGCCGAGGGCGCGGCGCTGGCCGCGCCGGCGTTGACGGGAGCGCTGCGGCGGCGGCTGGACCGGATGCGGGAGACGCTGGTGACCGCCGCGGCGACGGTCGAGGCGGCCGTGGACGATCCGGACGACGCGGGCGCGGACGCCGACATCGCCCAGGTGGTGGGAACACTCCGGTCGCTCGAGGGGGAGATCGGGACGATCGGGGGAGACGTCGACGCCGCGGGGCGCCTGCTGTGGGGGACCGACGTGGCGATCCTCGGCCCGACCAACGCGGGCAAGTCCACCCTGTTCAACCGCTTGTTGGGGGAGGATCGAGCGATCGTCGACGAGCAACCCGGGACCACCCGGGACGTCGTCTCGGGTAGCTGCGAGCTCGACGGGCTGCGGGTTCGGTTCCACGACACGGCGGGGTTCAGGCTCGGCGGGGGTGCGATCGAGGACGAGGGGATGCGTCGTGCCCGCGCGCTGCGGGCCCGGGTCGACGTGGTACTGTATGTGGTCGACGCGGTGGACGGGGACGGATCGAGCGGCGCCGAGCCGGGCGACGTGCTGGTCTACAACAAGATCGATCGACCGACCGAGGCGTGTGTTCCGCCGGAAGGCAGCTTCGCCATTTCCGCCCGCACGGGACAGGGTGTGGAGCTGCTGCGCGAGGCGCTGGCACGACAGCTGGGACGGGGATCGCGGGAGCCGGCGCTGCTGTGGACGAGGCGGCAGGCCGAGGCGTCCCGTGCCGCGGCGCGGAGCTGTGGCCGGGCGGGAGAGGCGCTGGCGAACGGGGAGTACGGCCCCGCGGTGGTGGAGATCGGGGACGCGCTGCGGCGGCTGGGGGAGCTGATCGGGATCGATCCCACCGAGGCCGTGCTGGACGAGCTCTTTGCTCGCTTCTGCGTCGGGAAGTGAGCTTTGAGCGCGAGGGTGGGTCGGGAGGTTCCACGTGGAACATCGGGTCGTCGTCATCGGGGGAGGACACGCCGGAATCGAGGCCGCGCTGGCCTCGGCGCGGCTCGGCGTGCCGACCACGCTGGTGACCCTGGCCCGCGAGTGGATCGGGCGGATGCCGTGCAATCCCGCGGTGGGGGGGCTGGCCAAGGGTCACCTGGTCCGGGAGATCGATGCCCTCGGCGGCGCGATGGGGCGACTAACGGATCGGGCGACGATCCAGTTCAAGCAGCTCAACACCCGAAAGGGGCTCGCTGTCCGCAGCTCCCGCGCTCAGGTGGACCGGTTCTGCTACGCGCTGGAGGCACAGCGAGCCCTGGAGCGCGAACCGTGTGCCACGGTCCTGGTGGACAGCGCCATCGGTTTGCGTCAGGCCGGGGACGAGATCTGCGGCGTGGTGACGGCCCGGCACGGTACGGTCGCCGCGGACTCCGTCGTGGTGGCGACGGGGACGTTCCTCGGCGGGCGCGTGATCGTGGGCCGGATGCACTACGCGGCGGGTCGGACCGGGGAGGGCTCCGAGGACCGGATGTCGCGAGACCTCGCCGAGCATGGCCTCACGCTGCAGCGGATGAAGACGGGGACCACGCCCCGGCTGCTGCGATCCTCGGTCCGCTGGGACTCCCTGCCGGTACAGGACGAGGACCTGGAGGGCGAGCAGTTCTCGTACTACGGCGATGCGCCCTCGCTCCCGCGCCAGCGGTGTCGGGTGACCCACACCAACGCGCGGACCCACGCGCTGATCCGCGACAATCTGCACCTCGCGCCGCTGTTCGACGGGACCATCGAGGGCGTCGGTCCCCGGTACTGTCCCTCCATCGAGGACAAGGTCGTTCGCTTCGCCCAGCGCGAGCAGCACCGGCTGTACCTCGAGCCCGAGGGGATCGACAGCCAGGAGGTGTACCCCAACGGGCTCTCGACCAGCCTGCCGGTCGCGGTCCAGATCCCGATGGTGCAGACCATCGAGGGACTGGAGCGCGCGGTCGTCGTCCGGCCGGGGTACGCCATCGAGTACGACTTCGCGGACCCACGGCAGCTGCGGCGGACGCTGGAGGTCCGCTCCCTGCGCGGACTGTTCCTGGCGGGGCAGGTCAACGGCACCACGGGGTACGAGGAGGCCGCAGCCCAGGGGCTGATCGCCGGGATCAACGCCGCCCGGCGGGCGCGGGGCGAGGAGGCGGTGACCATCGACCGATCGGAGGCGTACATCGGCGTCCTGATCGACGACCTCGTCACCCGCGGGACCGACGAGCCATACCGGATGTTCACCTCTCGATCCGAGTACCGGCTGCTGCTGCGGGAGGGCAACGCCGACCTGCGCCTGTCCGAGCTCGGGCACCGGCTGGGGCTCCTCGATGACGAGGCCCACGGGCGATTCCGGTCTCGGCGGGACGCGGTGGCGCAGGCGCACGCGAGGCTGGCCTCCTGCAAGCTGCGAACCGGACCGGAGCTCCGCGCCTGGTGCGAGGCCCGGGCCTTGCCCGTCCCCAGGGAGTCGATCCCACTGACCGTGCTGCTGCGCCGCCCCGGGATCGAGCTGGGGATGCTCCAGCCCTGGCTCCCGGAGATCGGGCAATGGCGCCCGGACGTGGTGCGGGAGGTCGAGTCCCAGATCAAGTACGCGGGCTACATCGAGCGCCAGCAGCGCCAGGTGCGACAGATGCGACGGACGGCGGCGATCCGCATCCCGGAGGACCTCGACTACCAGGCGGTGCACGGGCTGAGCTTCGAGGTCCGGGAGAAGCTCCAGCGGGTACGCCCCGAGGACCTGGGACAGGCCGAGAGGATCCCCGGGATCACCCCGGCCGCGATCACGGCGCTGCTGGCCCACGTCCAGGCGCACCGGCGTGGCGAGGAGCGGTCGTGACCGAGGACGACATCGAGGCCCGGATCCTGCGCAGCGCGGCGAGCGCGGCGATCCCGCTGGAGCCGGAACAGGCGGGGCAGCTGACGCGCTACCTGGGGCTGCTGCAGCGCTGGAACAAGGTCCACAACCTGACGGGCCTGCGGGACGTCTCGTCCCTCGTCGATCGGGGCCTGATCGACTCCCTGCGGGCGCTGCCGCTGCTCCCGGCCGCGGTCGACGTCGTCGACGTGGGCAGCGGCGCCGGGTTCCCTGCGATCCCGCTGGCGGTGGCCGCGCCGACGCGCCGATACCGGCTGGTCGAGCCGCGCCGCAAGCGCGTGACCTTCCTCGAGGAGGTGCGGCGCGTCCTGGATCTGCCCCAGGTGGAGGTCTGGCAGGGGCGCGTGGAGCAGCTCGAGGCACCCGTCGCGCTGATCACCTCCAGGGCGGTGGGCCGGATCGGTGCGCAGGTGGCGGCCCGGCTCGTCCCGGGTGGCGCCTGGGTGGTGGCCTCGACCCCCGAGCAGATCGATGCAATCCAGCGAGGAGGGGGGGTCCCCGGGCTGGCGCTGGAGACCCACCACTGTGACGGGACGAGCTGCTGGATGAGGCTTCGCAGAGTGCCGTAAAAAGGAGCTTGAAGGGGGGCCTCGGACCTCGTAATCTTGCTCCTCCAGCCGGATCATCCAACCGAAGCAGCAGCGGAGAGGTCGTGCATGAGCGGAAAGAGAGGATCCAAGCCCGAGCTGGCCACGCTGATCCCCGGGGGTAGCGTCACAGACGAGGTCGGGGACGCGCGCGTTCGCCAGATCCCGATCGAGGAGGTCCGCCCCAACCGGCACCAGCCTCGCAAGGCGTTCGATCCCGAGAAGCTCCAGGATCTGGTGGCGTCGATCCGGTCCAACGGCATCATCCAGCCCGTGATCGCCCAGGCCGTGGACGGTGGGTACGAGCTGATCTCGGGGGAGCGGCGGTATCGCGCCGCGTGCATGGCCGGCCTGAAGTCGGTGCCGGCGATCCTGCGGACCATCGAGAGAGAGGCCGATGCCCTCGAGCTGACGCTGATCGAGAACCTGCAGCGGGAGGACCTCAACCCCATCGAGGAGGCGGAGTCCTACCAGAAGCTGATCGAGGAGTTCCAGTACACGCAGGAGGTCCTGAGCCGGAAGCTGGGGCGTGCGCGCGTGACGGTGACCAACGCGATGCGGTTGCTCAAGCTCCCAGCGGAGATCCAGGACGCGATCTCCCGTGGTGCGATCTCCGCGGGTCATGGCAAGGCGATGCTGACGGTCTCGGACCCGGACCTCGCCCGGGAGCTGCTGCGTCGCGTGGTGGAGGATCACCTCAGCGTCCGCCAGACCGAGGAGTGGGCGAGGCGACTGGTCCAGCTCGCCGAGCGGGAGGCGGCGGCGCCGTCACGGCCTGCTGCAGAGCCGCCACCGGCCCTGCAGCGCCTCGGTGAGCGGCTCGGCGGCTACCTGGGCACCCGGGTGTCGATCCGGCCACGGAAGGGGGGCGGTGGCCGCATCGTACTGCACTACGCGGACGGTGAGGAACTCGACAGGATCGTCGAGAAGATCGAGTCTGAATTCTAGAAAAGTACAGCAAAAACAATTACTTAGGAACGACAACAACAACGTAATAACAGCGCGGTTGTAGCACGCCCGTCCCGGCGCGGCGACGACCCGAAGCAGCAAGACGGCGAACGGGGACGAGACGAGATGAAGTTCCTACGCAAGGAGCCGGTGCCGGACCAGGCGGGAGCCGGGAGCGCGCCGGGAGACGAGGAGGCCACCATGGCAACGAAGGACGGCGGGACGATCAACGCGTTTCTGGGCAAGGGCTGCTCCTTCGACGGGAAGCTGACCTTCCAGGGGACGGTCCGGCTCGACGGCTCGTTCACGGGAGAGATCTTCTCCAGCGACACCCTCGAGATCGGGCCCGACGCGGAGATCAAGGCCGAGATCGACGTCGGGAACGTGATCATCGCGGGGCGGATCCAGGGCAACATCAAGGCCAAACAGCGGGCCGATCTGAAGGGCACCGCCGACGTGGTGGGCAACATCGCCGCCCCCGTGGTGACGATGGAGGAGGGCGCCGTGATCGACGGCTCGCTGAAGATGGGGAGCCGCGCCCGCGAGCAGAAGGCGACGGTCCAGGCGACCGACCGGGGCGGCAAGCCGGGCCCCGGCACGGGGGGCGGCCCCACGGGCGGTTCCACCGGTGGAGGGCCCGTCAAGCCCGATCCGACCGTGCTCCCGACCTGATCCCACCGTGGAACAGCCTTGACAGGGTGATGCCCTACGACTACCCTTCGTCGGCCGCGAAGGCGGAGTAGCGCGGAGGTGCGCCATGAGAGAGAAGATCAAGCTCGTGTCCTCGGCGGGGACCGGGTACTTCTACACGACGACGAAGAACAAGCGGAACACGACGGGCAAGCTTCAGGTCAAGAAGTACGACCCGGTGGTGCGCAAGCACGTCCTGTTCAAGGAGTCCAAGCTCCGCTAGCGCGGGGTCCGGAGGGCAAGACCATGCCGAAGTGCAAGCTGACCGGGAAGAAGCCTCTGGTGGGCTATCGCGTCTCGCACGCCCACAACAAGACCAAGAAGCGCCAGCAACCCAACGTGCAGACCAAGCGCGTGTGGAACGACGAGGAGGGCTGCTGGGTCAGGATGCGGATCAGCACGCGCGCGATCCGCACGATCCAGAAGAAGGGCCTCGCCGCGACCCTGCGCGACGCTCCCGGCAAGTAGCTCCACCCCTCTCCCCCGTCACTCGTCCGGGGCCTCCGCACCGCGGGGCGATCTGCCCAGGCGGCGTCCGCCGTCCACCGACAGCAGCGTGCCGGTGACCGCCCGTGGTCCCTCGGCGAGCAGCCGCACCGCCGCCGCGATCTCGTCGGCGCGCACCGCCCGGCCCGCGGGAATCCGCCGCCGCAGGCGGTCGAACCGTGCGGGCGAGACGGCGCCGGCGCCCTCGACCAGGCCCGGACAGACGGCGTTGACGCGCACCTCGGGCGCGAGCTCCAGCGCCAGGCAGCGGGTCGCGTGGCCCATCGCGGCCTTGGAGGCCGCGTAGGCGACGTGGTCGCGCCAGGGCTGCTCGGCGGCGATGTCGAGGATCGAGATCGCCTGGCCGCCGGCGGCTCGCAGCAGGGGAGCGGCGGCCCGGATCGACCACAGCGGCACGGCGAGGTTCAGCGCCCACAAGCGCTCGAGCATGGCGGCCGTGGTGTCCGCCAGGGAGGCGCGCTGGTAGCCGCCCACGGCGCAGACCAGCAGGTCGAGCCGGGACAGCCCCGCCAGGGCCACCTCGGCGCCCTCGGGTGTGCGCAGGTCGGCCTGGACCACCTCGGCCACCGCGCCGTCGCGGCGCAGCCGGGCGACCCGCTCGCGGGCCCGCTCCTCCCCCCGGTGGCAGTGGAGCCGGAGCGCGTAGCCGGCCCCGGCCAGCGCGCGGGCCACCGCGCCGCCGATCAGGCCGCTGCCCCCCAGCACGAGCGCCTGCACGTCGGCCTCCCTTCGAATCGTCCGTCCAATATAGGCGCCATCGACAGCGGCGTGTAGGATGTGCCGCCCTGGAGGAGCCGTGATCGATCCGCTGGAGAACCGCGAGGCGGGCTCGCTGCACGTGCTGTCGGACATCCCCGTCCAGGTGTCCGAGCGCGACCTGCTGCGGGCGCTGCGGATCCCCCGGCTGGAGACCCTCGACGAGCTGCGCGAGGAGGCCCTGCGCGACGATCTGAGCCGCGCGGTGGTCCGCGGCCTGTCCCTGGCGCGGGCCCAGGCCACGGTGCGCTGGACGGCGCTGCCGTGGTCCCCGGAGGGCCGCCCGGTGGCGGCGCCGCGGGCGGCCCACCGGATCTTCGTCGGAGAGGCGGTGCAGCGCTGGTTCGCCGGCTGCCGCCGCGTGACGCTGATGGTGGTGACGATCGGGACCGCGATCGACCTGGCGACCGAGGAGCTGGACCGCGACGCGATCGGGCAGGCCTACCACCTCGACGCGGTGGGCAGCGTGCTGGTCGAGAGCGCCGCGGACGCCGTCGACGCGGACGTCTCGCGGGCGATCCGCAAGGCCGGCTACGAGCCGACGCGGCGGCGCTCGCCGGGGTACGCCGACTGGCCGCTGGAGGTCCAGCCGACGGTGCTGCACTGGTGTGACGCCGCCCGCCTCGGGGTGCGCTCCACCGAGGACCACGTGCTGGTCCCGAGCAAGTCGATCACCGCGGCCATCGGATGGCGCGAGGGGGAGGAGCGATGACCCCGATCGGAGCGAAGCTGGGCCGGGAGGTCCTGATCCTCGATGGCTCGATGGGCGCGTTCCTGATGCAGGGCGGGCTGCCCGCCGGGCTGGCCCCCGATCTGTGGACCCTGCAGGAGCCCGACGTGGTGGCCGGGGTCCACGCCCAGTACGTCGAGGCCGGGGCCCAGATCGTGCTGACCAACACGTTCGGCGCGACCGCCCCGCGGCTGGCGGCCTACGGCGCCGCCGAGCGGGTCGCCGAGGTCAACCGCGCGGCGGTGGAGGTCGCCCGCCGCGCGGCGGGCGACCGCGCCTGGGTCGCCGGCGACGTGGGCGGGCTGGGGGAGACGGTCGCGCCCGCCGGGACGCTGCCGTTCGCCGCGGCCGTGGACCACTTCGCCGCCCAGGTCCGGGCGCTGGTGGACGCCGGCGTCGACCTGCTCGTGCTGGAGACGTTCATCGACCTGACCGAGCTGCGCGCCGCGGTGATCGCGGCCAACGAACACCGCGGGGAGATCCCCCTGATCGCGTCGATGTCGTTCGGCCCGGACGCCGTCACCGACACCGGCGTGACGCCGGAGGCCGCGGCGGCCACGCTGCAGGGCCTGGGCGTCGACGGCGTCGGGGTCAACTGCTCCACCGGCCCCGAGGCGATGCTCCCGGTGGTCGAGCGGCTGGTCGCCGCGACGGCGCTGCCGGTCGCGGTCCAGCCCAACGCGGGGCTGCCGCTGCGGCGGGACGGCGCGCTGGTGTTCCCGATGACCCCCGAGGAGATGGCGCCGTGGTACGAGCGGTTCGTCGCGGCCGGCGCGGCGATCGTCGGGGGCTGCTGCGGGACCCGTCCGGAGACGATCCGGCTCGCCGCGGAGCGGGTCGCGGGCCGGCCGCTTCGACCCCGCGCGGCGGCCCGTGGTGTGACCCTGGCCAGCCGCTCCGAGGTGCGATCGATCGGGCCGGGCCGGCCGTTCGCCGTGATCGGGGAGCGGATCAACCCCACCGGCAAGCCCAGGTTCGCCGCGGCGCTGCGCGACGGCCGCCTCGACCGCGTGCTGGGGGCGGCGCGGCGGCAGGCCGAGGCGGGTGCGGACGCGCTCGACGTCAACGTCGGGGTCCCGGGCATCGACGAGGCGGAGACGATGCGCGCCGCGGTGGCCGCGATCCAGAACGCCGTCGAGCTCCCGCTGGTCCTGGACAGCAGCGATCCGGCCGCGCTGGCGGCCGGCCTCGAGGCGTACGCGGGTCGCGCGCTGCTCAACTCGGTCCCCGCCGACGAGCGGGCCGCCGAGGTGCTCGGCCTGGCGCGCCGGCACGGCGCCGCGGTGCTGCTGCTGCCCACGGGGGAGGCGATCCCCGAGGACCTCGAGGGGCGGATGCGCTACGCCCGCTCGCTGGTCGAGCAGGCCCGCGCGGCGGGGCTGGGCCCGCAGGACCTGGTGCTGGACGTGCTGGCCCTGGCGGTCAGCGCGATGCAGGACGGCGCGGCCAGCAGCCTCGCCGCGGCGCGGGCGTTCGGCGCGGAGCTGGGCGTGGCGACGATCTGCGGGCTGTCCAACATCAGCTTCGGCCTGCCGCGCCGGGGTCCGGTCCACCGCACCTACCTGGCGATGGCGATGGCCCACGGGCTGGACGCCGCCATCGCCGATCCGCTCGACGGGGCGCTGCTCGACGTGGTCGCCGCGGCCTCGCTGTTCTGCGGTCGCGATCCGGAGTGCCGGCGCTACCTGGCGCACGCCGCGTCCCACGCCGGGGACGAGGGGGCGGCCCCTCCGGGCACGGCGACGGTCTCGATGCCCGCCGCGACGGTGACGGAGCGCCTCGGGCGGGCGGTGATCGACGGCGACCGTGGGGCCGCCGCGGAGCTCGCGGGGCAGGCCCTCGAGGAGGGCGGGGACGCGCTGGGCATCCTGCTGCAGACCCTGACCCCCGCGATCCGGGAGCTCGGCGAGCAGTTCGGCCGCCGGGAGAAGTACCTGCCCCACCTGGTGGCCGGCGCCGAGGCGATGCAGCGAGCGGTGGCGGTGCTGCAACCGGCGCTCGACCGGGGGGATCGACCCGAGCGCGGTACCGTGGTGTTCGGCACGGTGGCCGGGGACGTGCACGACATCGGCAAGAACATCTGCGTGCTGATGCTGCGCACCGCCGGGTTCGAGGTCGTCGACCTGGGCCGCTCGGTGTCCGCGGAGCGCTTCGTCGAGGCCGCCCGCGAGCACGACGCCGACGTGGTGGCGATGAGCGCGCTGATGACCACCACGATGGACCAGATGGGGGTCGTGATCGAGCGCCTGCGCGCCGAGGGGGCCCGGGCGCGGACCGTGGTCGGGGGCGCCGTGCTCGGCGAGCGCGCCGCCCGGGAGCTGGGCGCCGACGCCTACGTCAAGGACGCCGGCGTGATCGCCGACGTCGTCGCGGGCCTGGTCGAGGCTCCGCGCGACGACAGCGAAGTTGTACCTTCGTAACCTCTCGGAATCATAGAAAACTCAAGCTCGTTGTATCTTGCTGTACAACGATGCTGTGCGTCGTGGCGAGCGATGGCTCACGACCCGTACCTGTGGACCGAGGTGATCGAGGCCGGCAGGTAGCCGAACAGCAGCATCGTGATGAAGATCGCCGCGCCCCCGAGCAGCACCGACCACGCCGCCGGCCGGCCGCGCCAGCCCTTGACCAGCCGCAGGTGGAGGTACACCAGGTAGATGAAGAAGGTGATCAGCGACCACACCTCCTTGCTGTCCCAGGCCCAGTAGTTGGCCCACGCCTCGTAGGCCCACAGGCTGCCGAAGATCAACCCCGCGGTGAGGAACGGGAAGCCCAGCGCGATGATCCGGTGGGTGAAGCGATCGAGGGTGTCCAGCGCGTCGGCGGACAGCCAGCGGCCCCCGCCGAGGTAGACCGCCGCGGCGGCCATCGCCAGCACCAGCGAGCCGTACCCGAAGGTGTAGACCACCACGTGGGGGATGAACCACGCGCTCTGCAGCGCCGGGGGCAGGTCGGTCTGGAAGTCGCCGACGCGCAGGCCCATCACCAGCACCGCCGCGGTGGCCCCGCAGGTCAGCGCGCCGAACAGCTGCACCAGCACCGGGCCCGCGCGGCGTAGCACGTCGAGGCCGCCCGAGACGTGGATCAGCAGGTACGAGGCGACCAGGCTCAGCGCCACCATCAGGTAGACCTCGTACAGCGTCTGGAACGGGGGGTGGGCGACCTCGACCCCGCGGGCGTAGATCGTCGCGCCGAGCAGCAGGGCGCCGGCGGCGATCGCCCCGTTGGCGATCCACGACAGCGGCCGCTTGCGCAGCCACGCCGCGATGGCGAACAGGGGCACCAGGGCGCCGAACCAGATCGCGGCGACGGAGTGCATCAGGCTGCTGCTCATCGCGCCTCCCCCCGGCGATCGAACAGCGGCTGGACGTAGAACACCCAGGCGATCCCGAGCAGCAGCATCCACAGCCCCAGCTTGACCGGGGTCCACGCCGGGTCCCGGACCACCTGCAGCCCGCTGTACTCGGGGCGCGCGGGATCGGCGTCGGACTGGAAGAACCCGTAGCCGCGGTAGTGCACCGGCGCGTTGACCTCGGCCGCGCCCTCGGCGACCACCACGCCCTCCTCGAGGAACGACAGGTGGCTGATCCAGTCGCGGGGCGGGCGGTCGGTGTTGCTCGCCAGCATCACCACGAACGGGCCGAGGCGCACCGCGCCGTCGGCGGTGTCGCACAGCAGCCACCGCTCGTGCTCGCCGTCGGGGCCCTCGACCCCCAGCCGCAGCGCGGTCCGCAGCGGGCTCCCGGGCGCCGGGTCCCCCTCCTCGGGCACGACCTCGACGGTCGCCGCGGCCAGCGCCTCGTGGACCGTCACCGCCCCGCCGGGGACCTCGACCGCGCCGTGGACCGCGTCGTCGGGGGCGACCTGCAGCCGCAGCCGCGCTCCGGTCGGCGCGCACCAGTAGTCGTAGTCGAACGAGAGCTCGACGCCGTCCCACGGCAGGGTCGTGAAGCCCTTCAGCCGCGGGTCGGAGAACAGCAGGAAGTCGCCGCCGACACCGTCGGCGTCGGTCAGCCGCACGCGCACCGCCGGGTTGCGCGGGAAGTCGTCGAGCCGGCCGGGGCCGGCGCCGACCTTGAAGTCGGGCACGATCTCCAGCACGGTCGCGTCCAACTCGCCGAGCGCGCCGTGGGCGCCGGGAGCCACGGCCAGCACGGCGTCCGGCGAGCCCGGCTGCGACAGCGTCAGGGTCCCGTGGCGCTCCTCGCCGCACCCGTCGTCGGTCGCCGCGGCGTCCCCGGCGGCCAGCGGCTCGACGCGCAGCTTGTAGCGGTTCTGGGGGTCGATGTAGATCCCGTCCCCGGGGCCGAGCCACAGGCCGTCGTCCCCGGCGCGGGGATCGGGGAACGCCGGGTCGAACCGCACCACCGGCTCGCCCTGCTCGCCCTCCGAGGCGGCGCGCCACCGGCGCTGCAGGCCGGTCGCCTCGGTGATCTCGCGGATCGTCAGCACGTTCTGCTCGCCGCCGTCGGGGTCCCCGAGCACGAACGCCTCGCCCAGCTCGGGCGCCACGGTGTGGCGCAGGGTCGCCCCGCCCCCGCCCATCCCGGCGCCGTGGTGGGGGTCGCCCATCGCCAGCTCCTCGATGATCAGGTCCTCGTGGTAGATCGTCTCGAACCGATCGAGCCGCACGGTGAAGCCCAGCGGCCGCACCCCGCCGGTGTGCTCGTCGAAGAACGACGAGGCCCCGCTGCCGACCTGCAGCGGCATCATCCCCCGCTCCCCGAGGAACGACCCCGCGGTGACGCCGATCACGATCAGCACCAGCCCCAGGTGGCTGCCGTGGAACCCGACGTTGCGCACCGACAGCGGCCGGCGCAGCACCGCGCCGGCGAGGAGGTTGACCGCCAGCAGGTAGAACAGCCCGTGGAACCACCAGGCGCGGTACAGGTCGGTGAAGCGCAGCCAGGAGGCCAGGCGGTACAGCGCGGCGAAGGCGGCCGTGTGGCGCTCGGCCAGGTCTCGCGCGGCGGCCTCGTCCCGCTGGGCGGCGAGCCCCTTGAGCAGGCCCTCGGCCTCCTCCTCGTAGACCTCCTCGCCGAACGCGAGCCGTGTCCGCTCGAGGCGCCGCTCGTGCTCCGGGGAGAGCGCCACGTCGCCGGGCAGCGGGTGGGTCGCCTTGACCAGCAGGTGGGCGGTGGCGAACGCGAAGGTGTCGTAGAACTCCTCCTCGCTCGCCTGGGTCAGGTGCGAGCGCTGGACCGCCAGCGTGCCCAGCGTGGCGGCGACGCTCAGCGCGATGAGCACCATCACCGCGGTCCGCACCGAGCGCAGCACGGGCAGGTTCCAGCCGAACATCCACGCGGCGAACAGCCCGTGGCCGAGCACCGCGATGCGGGGATCGTCCCCCAGCAGGTTCTGCAGCAGCAGCAGCAGCAGCAGCCCCGCTGCGGAGGACCACAGGATGCGGGACGTGGTGGCGGCTGCGGCTCGGGTTCGTCGGCTCACGGCGGGGCAGATCTACCCGCGAACGGGCGGAAAAGCCAGCGCCGAGCTGCTACCCGGCGGCCTTGCCGGTGTGGCAGCCCTCGCACTCGGTGGGGGGCTTGGTCTTCTCCGGGGGGGTCTTGTGGCAGCCGAGGCAGGCGTCGTGGTACGCGGTCTCGAGGTTGCGCACGCCCTCCTGGCCCGCGAGCGTGTGGCACTGGCTGCACTTGGGGGTGCCGACCTCGGCCATGTTGTGGTGGCACCTGGTGCACGGGATGCTGCGGTCCATCGAGTGGACCTTGTGCTCGAGCTTGACCGTCCCCTGCTGGGCCCGCTCGGTCTGCAGCAGGATCGTGTCGAAGTCGTTGGCGCCGAGCAGCAGGACCCCCGCTGCGCACAGGAACAGGGTCACGAGCCAGGTCTGGGGTCTCACGCCTCTTCCTCCTCCGTGCTGGCCGGGCTGACGTGGATCGGGTCGCCCATCCACTCCTTGCCCTGGGCATCGACCTCGACGCCGAGGGCCTCGGCGACGACCTCATCGTAGCGTGTGGTCGCCCGCCGCAGGAGCATCTTCTTGTCGCGGAACGGCAGGAACGCGCTCTTGAACCCGTTGACCATCACCCAGCGGAGCTCCTCGACGCTGAGCCCGTAGTGCCGGGCGGCCTGGAGGTACTCCTGCGTCACGGTGGTCTGCGTGATCAGGCGGTTGTCGGTGTTGAGCGTCACGCGCAGCCCGAGGTCCAGGTAGAACCGGAACGGGTGGCGATCGAGGCTCTTGGCGCTGCCGGTCTGCAGGTTGCTGCTGATGCACATCTCCAGCGGGATGCGGTGGTCGTTGACGTAGTTGAGCAGGTCGCCGTCCTCGCGCAGCCGGGTGCCGTGCCCGATGCGGTGGGCGCCGCAGTAGTGGACCGCCTGCCCGATGGACTCGGGGCCGTAGGCCTCGCCCGCGTGGATCGTGCAGTTGATGTTGTTGTTGAGGATCAGGTAGAAGGCCCGCCGGTGGTGCTTGGCCGGGAAGTTCTCCTCGGCGCCGGCCAGGTCGAAGCCCACCACGCCGCGGTTCTTGAACGCACAGGCCAGCTCGGCCAGCTGCAGGCTGGTCTCCGGCGAGATGTTGCGGATCCCGCAGATGATCACGCCGGTGGTGATCTCGTACCGCCGCTCGGCGCTGGCCAGGCCGTCGAGCACCGCGAGCACCACCTGATCGAGGCGCAGCCCCCCGGCGGTGTGCAGGATCGGGCTGTAGCGCACCTCCATGTAGGTGACGTTCTCGCGGGCGGCGTCCTCGGCGAGCTCGAAGGCGGTGCGCTCCAGCGCCTCGCGGGTCTGCATCACCGCGCAGGTGTGGTCGAAGGCCTCGAGGTACGAGACCAGGTCGGTGTGGCGCTCCCCGAGCTGCAGGGCCCGGCGGAGGTCGTCGGGCTGATCGGCGGGCAGCGTCACGCCCTGGTCGGCGGCCAGCTCGAGCATCGTCTCGAGCCGCAGCGAGCCGTCCAGGTGGACGTGCAGGTCGGTCTTGGGGATCGCGCGAACCAGGTCCTCGTCGATCGTCGGCTGCCTCATCGGTCGCTCCGGGGGCGCATCATAGCCGATGCGGGGGGGCGTCGGCTGCGGACGTCTCCGCGACGGCCGCGGCCTCGCGCCACAGGGTGGCGAGCTCGCGGGGCGTGGCGGTCCACAGCCCGCCCTCGTCGCGGAGCTCCTCGAGCGCCGCGCCGACCAGATCGCGCTGCACGCGGCTGCCCCCCGCGCCCGGCTCCAGCCGCAGGGCCAGCGCCGCGACGCCGTGGCGGCGCGCGATCGCGCGCACCTTGGCCCGCAGCAGCTCGAGGTACTCCAGGCCCGCCACGCCGTGGTCGCGCAGCTGCCCGTCGTCCGGCACCGTGATCGGGAGCTGGAGCATCACCTCGCGCCAGAACGGGACCGTCACCGCGCACCCGCGCCGCGCGCCGGTGACGGGGCACAGCACCGTGTCGGGGACGCTGCCGTCGTAGAGCAGGTGGGGGGCCAGGGCCCGCAGCAGGGGCTCCGACGGTCGCCGGCAGGGGTCGCGGTGGCCGACCACCTCGTGGCGCTCGAGCCAGGGGATCACCCGCTGCACGGCGCGCTCGAGACGCCGCGGCCGCAGCGGGGCGCGCTCCGTGCCGGGCACCAGGCCGAGCAGCCCGATCTCGCCACCCGCGCTGCGGACCTCGTCGAGCAGGGCGTCGTCCCACAGCCCGCGCAGCGGCGCGAGGTAGAACGCGGGCCTCACCCCGCGGGCGAGGTTCTCCTGGAGCGCCGAGGGGACCAGCCGCAGGCCCTCGCGGGAGGCCACGTCGTAGCCGAGGCACAGCGCGTAGCGGCCGCGCTCGGGCCACGGGGGGGCGAGCAGCTCGGCGCGGTGCCGGTGGGTCCCCGCCGCGCCCCGCGCCCCACCGGGCCGGAAGCGCTCCTCGACCAGCCCCTCGAACAGCGCCCGTCGGTAGCGATCGACGCGGGGTTCGTCCGGCCACGCCAGCCCCTGGCCGGGGCGCGGCTC
This sequence comes from uncultured Rickettsiales bacterium, assembly GCA_964584075.1. Lineage (GTDB taxonomy): Bacteria > Myxococcota_A > UBA796 > UBA9615 > CAYRNR01 > CAZOYV01. The sequence goes on from CAZOYV010000104.1 coordinate 24,604, forward strand.
CCCCAGCGGGGGCAGCGCCTGCCGGCCGCGCACGATGCGTCGGGTGGTGACCAGCGAGCGCCGCACCGACAGCGGGAGCCGGTGCCAGTGGGGGCGGCGGGACGGGGCGAAGCGCTCCTCGACGATCTCGCGCAACACCTGGTGGGGGTTGCCCGGCAGCAGCAGCGTCCCGTCGGGGGCCTCGGTGACCGCGGCCATCGGGTCCACGACGAACGCGGACAGGCAGCTGGTCAGATCGTCGTGGCGCCGCGGGACCCCGCTGAAGCGGACCGGCCGCAGGGCCAGCTCCGCGAGCGTGGCGTGGAACCCCGCCTCGTCCCGATCCCAGGACGCGAGGTAGCGCAGGAAGGGGTGGACGGCGAGGGTCACGACGCCACCGAGGGGCACAGCGTCGCCAGCACGCAGCGCTCGCAGCCGGGGTTGCGGGCGTGGCAGCAGCGGCGGCCGTGCCAGATCAGCAGGTGGTGGGCCCGGGACCAGCGGTCCCGCGGGAACCGGGCGGTGCAGTCCCGCTCCACGGCGTCCGGGGAGCGGCTGCGGCTGAGGCCCAGCCGCCGGGCGAGGCGGCCGACGTGGGTGTCCACGGCGAACGCCGGCACGCCGAACGCGTTGGACAGGATCACGTTGGCCGACTTGCGGCCGACGCCGGGCAGCGCCATCAGCGCCTCGCGGGTCGCCGGCACCGCGCCCCCGTGGTGCTCGAGGATCGCCCGGGCGGCGCCGACGATGCTGGCCGCCTTGTTGCGGTACAGGCCGCACGAGCGGATCAGCCCCTCGAGCTCGGCGGGCTCGGCGGCGGCGAAGGCGGCCAGGTCCGGGTAGCGGCGGAACAGCTCCGGGGTGACCTGGTTGACCCGTACATCGGTGCACTGGGCGCTGAGGATCACCGAGACCAGCAGCTGCGTCGGGTCGGCGTGGTCCAGCTGGATCCCCGCCTGCGGGTACTCGCGCTGCAGGCGATCGAGGATCTCGACCGCGCGCGCGCGCTCGGCGTCGCCGGGCGGGGCGGAGGGGGTCGCCATGGTGG
>CAZOYV010000105.1:0-25576 GCA_964584075.1 uncultured Rickettsiales bacterium
CCACGACTCGGCACTACATCTTGGGGTCACTGGAGTCAAGGGCATACCCCTTTGGCGCGAAGTTACCGCTAGAAGGGTCGGACCGCGCTCGTTCGACGTTCATGCTTGGTGCACCTCGCGCGCGCATGATGCGCGCGGGAGGCGCACTTCCACGCGCCACACGGGTGGCAGATGACAGCCACGCTGCCGTGGCGGGTGGCACGCGGTACATGGCGGACAGACGGTGTCCAGCTTGCGCGCTATGGTGAGTCTGGAGGCCAACATGACCACCCAGACCGCCAAGCTCGATACCGCCCGGCTGTGCGAGAGCCTCGCCAAGGTGGTACGCAGGAACCCACCGCTGCCGGAGACGACCCGGGAGGACGTCGCGGCGGTGCTGATCCGGTGGTGGCGGCCAGATCCGCCGCGCTTCGATCCAACCGTCGCAGGGGGGCCCCCTGGCGCCGACGTGAGGTCGATGGCGCTGGACGTGCTCGTGGACCAGGTCGCCGCTAAATTCGGCCGGTCGCGGTGGTTCGCTCAGCGGTACGCCGAGTCCGCGAAGCTGGTGGCCGAGACGATGGAGGGTGGATCAATCATCGCCTGGGCGTTCGGGAAGACGATCACACCCAGGGAGCCACGGGAGACCTGGGACGAGGTCTTCAACCCGGAGATCAGCGACAGCCTTCTAACCCTGCTGAAGATCCGGAGGCGCTTCCGCAACGAGCCGGTGGGCCTGTTCGACCTGACCCGCGAGCAGGGCGACCGCCTCGCGGACTTCATCGATGACTACCTCGTGTTGGTGGAGCACAACGGGCAGCGGTTGCGAGCGCATGTCGAGAGGGAAGCCGAACCGCACCTGCGGGCGATGCTGGGCGCGGTCCACCTCGGAGTGGCACCTCACCGCAAGGCGCCCTGCTGACACCCCTGATCGCGCCGGTCGGCGCCAACATCAGGTCGCAGATCCCGTGATGCCCCCCGACACCACGTCCCGCGGCTTGGCGGTCTCCCGCTGGTCCTCCTGGGCCTGCTGCTGCTGCGTGGAGTAATTCTCCGGCAAGTCAGGCGAGGATCGCCCCCCGGGCCGGGGCGCTGGGATCACGAGCGCCACGATGGCGTTCGCCAGCCAGAAGAACACGTTGGAGAGGCGGCGTCGCACCTCAACAACATCGGCATCATCTGGTGTTAAGCAATCGCCGCGGCGACTACACCGCCCGGTGCTCCCCCTCCCATCGCTCCAGCATCAGCTTCCGCTCGGGCCAGTCGGGCATCGTGCGCCCTAGCAGGGCCCAGAACTCGGGGGAGTGGGTCCGGTGGATCAGGTGGGCGACCTCGTGGGCGACGACGTACTCCATCGCCGCCGCCGGGGCCTGGATCAGCCGCCAGTCGATGCGGATCACCCGGTCCTTGCCGCAGGTGCCCCACGAGTGCTTCTGCTCCGACAGCCGGGCCCCGGCAGCCTCGACGCCCAGGCGCTTCTCGTGCCGGCGCACGAACCGCCGCAGGTCACGCAGGGCCCGGTCCCGCAGCCAGCCGTCGAAGGCCGTCCTGATGGCGGTCAGGCGTTCGAGGCCGTCCAGTCCAGGGGGCACCCGGACGTGGAACTTGCTGCGGCACTCGATCTCGACCTGGCCCACGTCGGCGGGCTGCACGTCCAGCATCAGCCAGCGTCCCCGGTACTGGAGCTTGGCCCCCGAGGCGTAGTGCTGCGTCAGCAGCTTGCGGTGCTTCTCGGCGATCTCCCGCTGGGCGTCGAACAGCCAGCGGCGCTTGGTCTCGACGAAGGCCAGCACGCCGTCGGGACCGTCCATCGGGCAGCCCTCGGGGGCGACCACCTCAATGCCCTCGGGGGTGACCACGATGCGCTTGCGGATCGCCTTGGTCGAGGTCCGGACCTCGTACGGGATGGCCGTCTCGCCGATGTGCAGGACCGGCATCAGGGCTTCCCGTAGTGCTGCACGGCATAGTGCTCGACGTCGAGGGGGATCTCCTTCTTCCAGCCCGGCAGCTTCAGCGGCATGACGAGCTTGCGCACCGCCCGGCGCAACTCCTTCTTCATCTGGATCTTGTCCTGCCAGTACATCGGCGCGGTGTCGTCGCTGGCGTACAGCGCGTCGATCTCGGCGGCGACCTCCTGGAGGGCGGTCAGGCTCTTGGGCTTGCCCTGGCCGCCGCCGTAGGGCACGTCCGGGCCCTCCTTGACGGTGTCGTCCCCGGGGCCCTCGCCGTCGGCGTACCTCTCCAGGATCTTCGCCACCCCGTAGGCCCGCTGGGACAGGCCGCTGGACACGAACGCCTGGTCCTCGGTCTGGATGCCCTTGGCGACCTTCTCCGTGTCGAACAGCGTCTGCTGCGGGTCGATCAGCCCCTTGTCGAACTGCTCGATCAACTCCTTGATCTTGTCGGAGAACTTCTCGTACTGGGCCGGGTTCTTCGCCGCCTTCTCGGCGGTGATCTTCTTCAACTCGGCCAGCTTCCTCACCGCGGCAGTCTTCAGATCCTCCGGCTGGCCGAAGTCGTCCCAGAAGCCGGGGTCGGAGATGCTGCGCAGCTTGCAGATCATCTTCAACCCGGTGACGTCCAGGTGCTCGTCGAGGATCGCCCGGACCTTCTCGCTGTACGCTCGCCAGTCCGTCTGCTCCTTCTTCTCGAACTCCAACTTCCCGTACATGAGCACCGCGCCCGTGAACTGGAGGTCGGCCTTGAACGGCAGCACCCGCGCATCCGGCGCCAGCGCCGGGTACGCCTTGATGAAGGCGTCGGCCTTGGCCCGGAAGGTGTACCAGGCGTCCTCGGTCCCCAGGTGCGCGATGACCGCCTTCACGTCGGCCTTGGGGTCCCCCGTCAGCGCCACGTCCTTGACCAGGTCCATCACCTCGCGGTGGGAGGCCTTGAGCACGTCGAGTAGCTCGTCCGCGTCCCGCATCGCGGACTGCACGTCCTCGTCGTTGTAGGCCGCCAGCGCCTCGCCGAGCTTCTTGGACACCCCGATGTAGTCCACGATCAGCCCGTGGTCCTTGGTCGTGCCGCACCGGCGGTTGGTGCGGGCGATGGCCTGGAGCAGGTTGTGGTCCGTCAGCGGGTTGTCGAGGTACATCGCCTGCTCGATGGGCGCGTCGAACCCCGTCAGCAGCTTGTTGCAGACGATGACGAACCGCAGCGGCTTCGCGCGATCGAGGAAGGCCGGGATGACGGTCTCCCGTAGCTCGTCGGCATCGACCTGGTGCTCGTAGACCTCGGGGTACTGCTCCTGGTCGTGCTGGCTCCCGGAGTACACGCACACCGACATCTCCTCGGCCAGCGCCTTGGCCTGCTCCTCGTCGAGGCCGTCGGTCTTCATCAGGGACGCGGCGATGACCTTGTCCAGCGCCAGCTTGTAGGCCACGCACGCCCGGCGGTCGATGGCGACGATCTGGGCCTTGAACCCGTCGGGCATGACGTGGGCCCGGTAGTGGGCCCAGATGTCGGTGGCGATCATCCGGATGCGCGGGCCGAACCGGGCCAGGTCCCCGCGGGTGACGCCCCGCGCCTTCAACTGCTCGATCACCTCGTCGGACTCGCCGGCGAACCACTGGTCGAACAGGATGTCCACCTCGGCGTCGTGGAGGTGCCACTCCGTCTTGCGGCTCATGTACTTCACGGGGACCGTGGCCCCGTCGGCGACGGCGTCGTCGATGCCGTACTTATCCAGGTAGCGTTCCCCGGGGGCGCCGAAGTTGTGGAATGTGTCCAGGTCGTTCTTCTTGACCGGGGTGCCGGTGAAGCCGAAGCGCACCGCGTCGGGCAAGCTGGCCCGCAGGAACGCCCCGAGATCCTTCTCCTGGGTCCTGTGGCACTCGTCCACCATCAGGATCCAGTTGTCCGACCCAGGGATCTCCAACTCCTTCAACGCCGCGGTGCGCTGGGCCATCGTCGGCGCCTTGAGCCGGGCGTCGTCGGCCTGGAACTTGAAGATCGTCGAGAGGATCGTCTTGCCCGCGGACCCGGGCGTGACGGTCTGGGACAGCGCCGCGATGGAGTCCACCTCGGTTGGGTTGGGGATCCCGCAGGCGGCGAAGGTCTTCGTGATCTGGTCGTGCAGGTCGATCCGGTCGGTGATCACCAGCAGGTTCGGGTTCTGGAGCCGGTCGGACTGCACCCCGCGGTGGAACTTCAGCTTCAGCGCGGCGAAGACCATCGTCAGGGACTTGCCGCTTCCTTGCGTGTGCCAGATCAAGCCCTGGCGGTGCTTCCCGTTGGTGACCCGCTGCACCATCTTGTTCACGGCGCGGTACTGCTGATAGCGGCAGACCTTCTTGATCGTCTTGCCCTTGCGGGTCTCGAAGACGATGAAGTGCGCCAGGATGTCCAGCAGGCGCGCCGGCTCCAGCAGCGCGTACAGCCCCTGCTCGGTCTTGTCCGTGAAGTCCCCGGCGGTCTTGGGCCAGGGGTCCCGCCAGCGGCCCCAGAACTCTCGGGGGGCGCCCGTGGCCCCGAACCGGAACGTCAGGTCGTTGGTGGCGATGTTGAACAGGTTGCTGTGGAACAGCCGCGGGATGTCGCCCTCGTACATCCGGATCTGGTCGATGGCGTCGAAGGTGTTCTGGCTCGGGTTGAGCGGGCTCTTGGCCTCGATCACCACCAATGGGATGCCGTTGACGTAGATCACCACGTCGGGCTTGCGCACGACCTCTCCCTGGACCCGAAGCTGGTTGGTGCAGGCGAAGTCGTTGTTGGTCAGATCGTCGAAGTCGATGACCCGGATGGTCCGGTGGGTTTCCTCGCCGGGGAGCTTACGGGAGTAGCTGCCCCGCAGCACCTCGATCCACCGCTGGTTGTCGGAGATGGAGGCGAGGTCCTGGTAGATGGCCTGGGCGGCCCCCTCGGGGATGTCGTTGATCTGGACCAGGGCGTCGATCAGCAGGGGCTTGAACAGCACCTCGTTCTCGCGGGGGCGCAGGGACTCGTGCTGGCTGGGGTGGATGTAGCGGTACTTGGGCGTCATCGCCCCGAGGAAGTCGATGATCGGCTTCTCCACCAGCGTGTACTCGGTCGGGGTGGCTGGGGGCTTCGGCGGGTCCGGGGGTGGCGTCATGGAGTCACCCGCACCTTCCCGGTCAGAAGGTCCTGGAGGAGGCCGGCCTTCACCTCCTGGAGCCCAACGATGTGGAGTCCTCCGACGTCGACGGCCTCGTCCACCGAAGACAGGATGGCGGCGATCTTCTTCTGTTCCTGGAGGGGGGGGAGAACAAGCCGGAATCGACCTACGTCTGCGAGATTGAGCCCCGGTTGCGCTGATCCCTTTACGAATCGACGAACCTCAGATTGTCCCAGAGGCGAGCGGAGGTAGTTGAGCAGGAAATCTCCGTCGATTCTAGAACCCGGTGCAAGCCGAGCCGTGGTCTGCGTGATGTTGGCCTCGGGTATCCACGATGGTACTCGGGCCGACGCGCCGGTCGTTGCTCCCACGATACAGAGCAGCACGTCGCCGGGTCGCGTGATCGAGCGCCGGTATTGCCGGTGCAGCTTGCTCTGCACTCGGTAGTAGCCCTCGACGGGTTCCCAACCCTCGATGTAGTTCTGCCCTCGAATCAGGGGGACACCACCGGGTGTCCGGGGCCCTGGCTGGACGATGCCGTAGGTGACCGGACGTGCTGGGTCCACGACATCCTTCAGCGTCGTGGAACGCCACTCCTCCGGGATCTCCCCGATCTCCGTCTGCTTGAACCGCGTGTGGCCGATGCCCTTGGTCAGCAACTCCTGGAGCAGTCCCTCCTTCACCGTCCGCGTCTGCTCGATGACCGCCTGGGTCTTCTGGATCGCCTCGTCCACCGAGGACAGGATGGCGGCGATCTTCTTCTGCTCGGGGAGGGGGGGAAGAGGTAGGGAGACCTCCATGAGGCGTGTCTTCGAGATGTTGAACCGCGTGCTCCCCTGCCCCAGCCGGGTTGCCTCGCGGCGGAAGAGGGGACCCTTGAACAGATGCACCGAGAACGCCGGCCATAGCTCGTCTGGTGAGTTCGGGCGGAAGCCGAAGCAGAAGCTATTCAAGTACAACTCGGGGACCTCACCGAGCACCACGGAGGAGTACGCCACCTCTTCCGGTGTCTCCGAAGAAGTCGTGAAGAGCACATCTCCAGCTTGCACACGGTGCTGGCGCTCGTCGTCCGCGACTGTCACCAGTTCGCAGTCGGTGAGGTCCACAACGCCACCGTTGAAGACCTGCCTGTACGTGATGAAAGGCTTCCCCTCACCGAAATCCGCCTTGGACTTGCCGGAGAGACCCACGTAGGACGACCCTAGCTCACCTAGTGCCCGCGGCGACCACCCCTCCGGTAAGTCAGTCGCCATAGCCCAGTTCCTCCAGGAATCCCATCATCCGGGCTTCGGCCTCGTCCCGCTCGGTGATCGCCTCGCGCAGCTTCTTGACCTCCTCCTTCACGTCGATGGGCGGGGGCGGCGGATCGGTCTGGACGTAGCGCGTCAGGTTGAGGTTGTGGTCGTTCTCGGCGATCTCGTCGAGCGCCACGACCCGGCACAGCAGGTCCACGTCCTCGTAGGCCGCCACCGCGCCGGCGAGCTTGGCGACGTTGTCGTCGGACAGGCTGTTCTGGTTCTTGCCCTCGACGATCTCCTTCTCGCCGTTGACGATCATCACCTTGCCCTGGCGCGACTTCTCCTTGGCCCGGTTGATGATCAGGACCGCCGCGGGGATGCCCGTGCCGTAGAACAGGTTCGGGCCCAGGCCGACCACGGCCTCGATCAGGTCGGCCTCCAGCAGCCCCTTGCGGATCTTGCCCTCGGCCCCGCCGCGGAACAGCACGCCGTGGGGCACCACCACCGCCATCCGGCCGGTGGACTTCACCGAGGCGATCATGTGCTGCACGAAGGCCAGGTCGCCGTAGGACTTGGGGGGACAGCCGTACTCGTCGCGGCCGTAGGGGTCGCCCTTGGACCAGACCTCGTAGCCCCACTTCTTCAGGCTGAAGGGTGGGTTCGCCAGGACCAGGTCGAATCGCCGTAGCACCTTCTCGGCGGCGAGGTGCTTGGGGTCCAGCAGCGTGTCCCCGCGCTCGATGAACACGTCGTCGATGTCGTGGAGGAACAGCGACATCTTGCTGATCGCCCAGGTGTTGAGGTTCTTCTCCTGGCCGAACAGCGTCAGCGACTTGCGGTTCAGCCCGTGGCGCTCCATGAAGTGGACCGCTTCGAGCAACATGCCGCCGGAGCCCGCGGTGGGGTCGTAGATCGTCATGCCCTCCTCGGGCTTCAGGATCTCGACCATCAGCCGCACGACCTGCTTGGGCGTGTAGAACTCGCCGCCCTTCTTGCCGGCGTCGTCGGCGAACTTGGCGATCAGGTACTCGTAGGCGTCGCCCAGGATCTCGGGCGGCACGTCGGCCCGGCGCATCCTGAACCGCTCGAAGTGCTGAAGCAGCGCCTCCAGCAGGTGGTCGGGGAACCGCTCCTTGTTGGCGAAGTCCACGTCCTGGAACACGCCCTTCAACCGCGGGTTGGCGTCCTCGATGGCCCGGAAGGACGTGTTCAAGATCGTGCCGATGTCGGTGGACACCTTGCGCACGTCGGACCAGAAGCAGCCCTCGGGGATGTGGAAGCGGTGCTCGTCGGGGTCGCGGGCCAGTTCGTCGTCGTCGTACTCCGCCAGCCGCTGCTCGTACTCCTCCTCCCACACGTCGCAGAGCCGCTTGAAGAACAGCAGGCCGAAGATGTAGTGCTTGAAGTCCCCGGAGTCGATGGAGCCCCGGAGCAAGTCCGCCGCGCCCCACAAGTGCCGCTCCAACGCCGGCAGCGTCAGCTTCCCGTTGGCGGTCCACTCGGGCTCCGCGGCGGTCTCCGTCTTGGGCGTCTTCGCCATCTTCGTCCCCTTGGTCTTCGTGGTGCCCTTGGTCGGCGCGGGCGCTGGCTCCGCAGCTGCGAACAGGTCGGTCTGGGTGTCGTCGTCGAAGTAGTCGATCAAGGCGTTCCAGGTTTCGTCCGGGGGCTCGGCCTTGCCGTTCTCCCACTGGCTGACCTGGGCCTGGCTGGTGCCCACGATCTTCGCCAGCGCCGCCTGGGTCATCCCCCGGCCCTTGCGGGCGGTCTTCAGCCAGCCGCCGAAGTCCTCGTCGTTGGTCATCTCGATCTCCAGGATGGGGTCGGGCGGTCGTGGTCGAGGCCCCCCAGATCCCCAGGGCGATCATCCTATCAGGGGCGACGTTGAGGGGGGATGGGGGCTGCGGTGGTTGGGCCAGGGTCCGAGACGACCAGTTCGCCTCGACTGCCGCAGTTCTGGAACTGCTGCTACGCAAGTCCGCAGAAACGCAGAGCTTGCCTAATGTCAAGCAGTGGTCCAAAAGGTTGGTCCAAAATGCTCGTAATCAGGATCTTTTCTCCGATCTTAGTGGTTGATTCGCGCGCCCGCGCGTGAGACGATTAGGGCGGTCTTGCGGGCCACCATGCCAACACCGGCGCCGCCCCGGTCCTCCCGGGGCGGCGCCACCGGCGGTCCAACGGACCCCGGTGGCTGGCATGACAATTCCGTTCCTGTTCGACTTCAGAGACCTCGCTCCCGAGCCCCCCGCCCCCATCGACGGGGAGTGCCGTCTGGTGTCCCCCCCCACCGATCTGCTGCCACCGGGACTCCGCGCAGCCATCGATGCGGAGGTACGGCTCGACGACGAAGTCCTCAGAGGAACATCGCGGATCACGTCGTGGGGCAACAAGCGGTTCATCCACGCTCCGCCCTACACCCTCCCCTTCCTGGAGCAGTCCCCGCCGTTCGACTCCACCGTGACCGCGCTCCACGGCGTTTCGGTGGCCCGCGGTGCCCGGGCTGGAATCCGGGTCCGCCGCACTGCCGACAACGACGAAATCCCGTCGGGAGAGGCGATCGTCTACGACGTCAGCCGGCCGGCGGCGAGGGGCATGGTCGCCCAGGAGGACCTCCGCGCCGAGGTCGAGAGCAAGCTGGCCGCGAAGCTCCCCAACTGCGCAGCCGCTGTTGCGGCGTTCGGCGCCCGGATGAAGCGGGCGTACGGAAGGAACAAGATCCCCGCCGCCGTCGCCGGCTTGGTCAAGATGGAGGTGACCAGCTTCTGCGAGGACACGCCCTCCGGGGATGTCGCGTTGCGCTTCTGCACCAGCGTCCTGGGCAACGCCATCGACGACGATTCCTTCGCGGAGGGCGAGCGACAGCGTCGAGTGTGCTCCGACCGCACCGGGGAGAGCCACTATCTCAACCTGGACACCAGCGAGGTCAGCGGATTCCTGCACGCCTTCCGCTGAAAGTCCTGGCGCTGCCCGCGGTGCGGGTGGGTCCGGGCCCGGTCCGAAGGCCGGCTGATCCATGAGCAGTTCCAGCGCGACCTCGCCGCTGGCCGGGACTGGATCGCGCACCTCGTCGTCACCATCCCGCCCGACCCGGACTACTCGGTGGGCGAGCAGACCCTCTACTACAGCCGGATCCTCCGTGAGCGCCTGTTCCGGCGGCTGCGCAAGCTGTTCAGCGACAACTCGGCGTTCTACGCCGGCATCGCGTTCCACCAGAGCAACCTGCCGCACTTCCACATCGTGATCCGGTCGGAGGCGCTCGCCGAGCAGATGGCCGCCGAGGTCGGCGTGTCCGACCTGTCGGCGCTCCGCACGCGCATCAGCTACTTGCCCCCGCCGGTCCGCGGGCGCAAGCCGACGGAGCACTCCCTGTACCCCCGTCTCGCCGAGTCCGTCGCGGAGGCCGTAACGGCCGCAGGGTACGGCTCCGTCTTCTACGTCGCGCCCGCCCTGGACCACCGGGCCTTCGCCTACGAGTTGTCCAAGAACCGCGAGCGGTCGATGAAGCTGATCCCGCGCAACCTCCGGCTCACCCGGCCCAGCGGGAAGAAGAAGGGGGACGGTCGGCTGTCCACGTTCTTCTGCGACGAGCCCGCGGGGGCCAGAGACGAGGCGTGGAACCACGGGTGCGAGGAGGAGGCGGACTTGCTCCGCCACGGCTTCGTCCCGTGGGAGGACAAGCACTCCGAGGAGTCCGACGATGCCTTGGTGCGGAGAGCACGAGGGCGTCTGGGGGAGATCGCCGACCGGCGGACCGCGAGCGCCGCGCTGCTATCGAAGGTGGCGGAGCCGCGGGGGGACCGCGCGAACAAGGTGCTGCTACTCCGCGCCATCCACGACACCAAGGTCGAAGCGGTGGTGCGCTGGTACAAGAACACCTCGCCGGAGCAGTTGTGGGGCGGACGTCTGGGGCCGCAGGGCGAGCTTGTCCGGGCCTGGGCGGCACCTGCGCGGCCGATGACGGAACCGGCCGCCTGCCGCGACTGGGCCGCGTTCCTCCGGCTGCTGCGGCGATTCCCAGTTAGCGGGGTCACGCTCGGCCCCGGCATCGACAGCGTGATCAGGCAGCTTGAGCTACAGGCGCATACCGCTGATGGAAGGACAGCGGAGAGCGCATGAGGAGAACATGAAAGACGACAGCACGAACGACCACGCGAACACCCTGCGTCCGGGGGTGCGCCCCCGGATCGTCCCGAAGCCGGCGGATCCGTCGGCGCCGTCGTGGCCGCCGTTCCGTAGCAACTGGACCTACGACGACTACGGGAAGGACGAGTACACCGAGTACGAGGAGGCCAAGGCGGCGCCCGGCGGTGGCCTCCTGCAGCTGATCCACGAGGAGCTGGTGTCCATCCGGCAAGCGCTCTCCCAGGAGCAGGCGGTCGCCCACGACAAGCACACTGACAAGTCCGCAGCGCCCGAATCGGAGCCCGAGGCCCCCGCGGCCCCGGAGGCCCCGCCCAAGCAGGGGACCACCGAGGAGCGCCTCTCCAGCACCGCCGCGGCCAAGCTGCTGCGGGTGCAGAAGGCGCGGTTCCTCCAGGCCGCCAAGGAGGACCAGGAGGCGGGGCATGACCTCCCCGCCGAGAACGTGGGCAACGGCGGCAGGCTGCACCTGCGCTGGCCCAACGACCGCAAGGCGATCCGGGCGTGGTGGAACGGCCGGGACGACAACAACAGGAAGGAGGTCGGACGATGACCTCGCTGAACAAGCGCAACGGCAACTACACCATCCGCTACCGTGACCTGAAGGGACGGCGGCGGTACACGCTGCCCAAGGGCACGACCCGGCGGGAGGCCGAGGAGATCGCTCGTCAGATCCAGTGCCAGATCGACCTGTACGGCTACTGGAAGAAGGGGGTCGGAGGATGACCTCGCTGCACGAGCGCAACAAGCGATTCAACATCCGCTACCGCAACAAGGGCGACAAGAACCCGCGGCGGTACACGCTGCCCAAGGGCACGACCCGCCGGGAGGCAGAAGCCATCGCCCGCAAGATGCAGCTGCAGATCGACAAGCGCGGGTACTGGTCGAAGGCCGCGGCACCGCCGATGGACCTCGCGGAACTGGTGGACGAGTACATCGAGGAGCGGAAGCGGGGAACCGTCGGCAAGCCCCCGGCCCGCCCGAAGACGTTGCGGCTGATCGACACCGTCCTCCGCAACATGCTGATCCCGACGTGCCGTGGCCGGGGTTCTGCGCCCCCCGGGCTGTACACGCTGACCGAGGAGAACGCCGCCCTGATGCTCGACCAGAAGCGGCGGTACGGCTGTGCCCCCGGTACGCTCAAGACGTACCGCGCCACGATGAGGGCCTTCTGGTCCCGGTCGCACCGACACTACCCCGAGCACGTCTCCCCGACCCCCAAGCTGGAGGTCCACACGCCACCGGGGGCCATCCCCGTGACGCCCATGTACCACGAGGCCGACCGCATGATCGCGCAGCTGACCGACCGCGCCACCGCGGTGAAGCGGTCCGTCTTCATGTCGCGGTTCATGGGTGTGAGGGGCTTCCAGACCGAGATGGCGTGGTTCGACTTCGACAACAACTGGAGGGACCGCGGGCCTGCGCTGCACATCCGCCTGGGGAAGTCGGAGCGCGAGCGCAGCGAGTCCCGGTGGGTGCCCATCGCGCCGCCGCTGGCGAAGATGCTCATGGAGTGGAGGATGGCCGATGGCCGCCCGGACGACGCTGCGCCCATCCTGGGCGGGCCGCTCCCCCGCGACTTCTCCGACACGGTGGCGCAGGCGTGGCGGCGCGCCGGCGTGGACGAGGAGTTGTGGAAGGGCCACCCCACGCGCGTCTTCCGCAAGATGTTCCAGACCTACCTGGAGTGGGACGTGCCCGAGCGCGCCCTCGACTTCCTGGTGGGCCACGCACCGCGGGGCACCCGGGCCCGCCACTACATCGACCCGTACTCCCCCCACCGCTGGAAGAAGCTGGTCGAGGCCGTGAACATGATCCCGCCCATCGGCGGGAACCACGAGGCCCGCGCCCACGCCTAGCGCCGACACGCATCCCACGAAACGTCTTCTGATGGTTCCCTGAGCACGGTTCGTGCCCGGTGCGTGCCCACAGCGTCGGGGACACGCCCTCGTCGCGGAGCAGAACCCTTGTGGTTGTTGGGAATGGTGACCCCAACGGGATTTGAACCCGTGTTGCCGGGATGAAAACCCGGTGTCCTAGGCCTGACTAGACGATGGGGTCACGCGAAGCGGACTTGTACGGATCTGCGGGGAACGTGTCAAGGCCCTTGGGGCGGCGGAGATCCCGCAGCGATGGGCGTCAGCGGGCGAACGGATCCGAGCGCACGATGATCTGCTCGCGCTCGGGCCCCACCGAGATCAGGCGCACCGGGACGCCGACGAGCTGTTCGAGGCGCTCCACGTAGCGCTGCGCCGCCGTGGGGAGGTGCTCGAAGCTGCGGGCGGCGGAGAGGTCCTCGGCCCAGCCGGGGACCTCCTCGTACAGCGGCACGCAGCGGGCCAGCAGCTCGGTGGCGTGGGGTGGGCTGCCCACCGGGCGGCCGTCGAGGGTGTAGCTGGTGGCGACCCGGAGCCGCTCGACCCCGCTGAGCACGTCCAGCTTGGTCAGCGCCAGCCCGGTCAGGCCGTTGAGCCGGGCGGCGCGGCGGACCACCACGGCGTCGAACCAGCCGCAGCGGCGGGTGCGGCCGGTGGTGGCGCCGAACTCGCCTCCCCGGCGCTGCAGTCCCTCGCCCTCCGGGCCGTGGTCCTCGGTGGGGAACGGGCCCTCGCCGACCCGCGTGGTGTAGGCCTTGGCCACGCCCAGCACGGCGTCGATCGCGGTGGGGCCGACGCCGGCGCCGGTGCAGGCGCCCCCGGCGACGGTGTTGCTCGACGTGACGAACGGGTAGGTCCCGTGGTCCACGTCGAGCATCGCGCCCTGGGCGCCCTCGAACAGCAGCGACTTGCCGTCGGCGATCAGGTCCGCGAGGCACTGCACGGTGTCCCCGACGAACGGCCGCAGCGCGGCCCCCCAGCGCAGCCCCTGGGCCACCAGCCCGCCGACGTCCAGCGCCGCGGGCGCCCCGGCGCACTCCAAGCGCCGCTCGATCAGGCCCTGGAGCGAGCCGATCCGGGCCCGCAGCAGCTCCTCGTCGAGCAGGTCGCCGACCCGCACCCCGTGGCGCCCGACCTTGTCCTCGTAGGTCGGACCGATGCCCTTGCCGGTGGTGCCGATCCTGGCCTCGCCGCGGCCCCGCTCGCCCAGCCCGTCGAGGGTCCGGTGGTAGGGCATGATCACCGCGGCGCGGTCGCTGATCCGCAGCCGCCGGGCGGTCACCGCGTGGCCGCGCTGGCGCAGCATCTCGATCTCGTCGAGCAGGATCGCCGGGTCGACCACGACCCCGTTGCCGATCACGCAGGTGACGCCGTCGTGGAGGATCCCGGACGGGATCAGGTGCAGGACGAGGGTCTCGTCCCCCACCACCAGCGTGTGGCCCGCGTTGGGCCCCCCCTGGAAGCGAACCACGGCCTGCACCCGCTCGGTGAGCAAGTCGACCAGGCGGCCCTTGCCCTCGTCCCCCCACTGGCAGCCGACCAGGATCCCGTTCGGCACCGTCCGGGTCTATCCCTTCTGCTTGAGCTCGATGATGCCCGCGTTGAGGAAGTAGTGCAGCGCGGAGACCACGCGGTACTGCTCGAAGGTCCCCATGATCGTCAGCAGCTCCTCGACGGTGATGTTGCCGTCGATCTGGCTGAGCAGGAAGCCTCCGATCGGGTCCAGCGACAGCTCCAGGATCGAGGCGTCGTTGGCCACCAGCTGCGGGATCTGGTCCAGCGGCTTGAGCTTGTCGAGGTAGAAGTTGACCAGGTCCTCCTTGATCTCGCGGGCCAGCTCCTCGACCTCGGGGTCGCCCGGCGAGCGCTTGAGGATCTCCTCGCAGATGTCCAGCGCGCCGCCGAGGTTCTCCTCGGAGCGCGCGGCGGCGACCTGCTCGAGCAGGTTCGCCTTCTCCTCCTCGGAGAGCGGGCCGCCGACGAACTCGCCCCCTTCCCCCTCCACGGAGGGGACCACGTCCAGCGACTGCTGGCTGGCGAACGGCGAGGTGTGGGCGGCGTACTCCCCGGACTCGTCCAGCGGCTGGCCGTCCTCGCCCCGGACCTCCAGGGGGCTGCGGGGCTCGATCGCCTCGAGCGTCTCGAGGTAGTCCAGCGCCCGCGGCTCGTCGGGGTCCAGGTCGAGGATCTTCATCCAGGTGACGATCGCGTCCTGGACCCTGCCGTCGAAGAGGTGGATCAACCCCCCCTGCAGCAGCTCCTCGATCTCCTTGCGCGGTCCGGATTCGGCCATGAGCCCCTCTCCCACGCTCACCGCGTCTTCTCCACGGTGTCGATCGCCATCTGCAGCTGGGTCTGCAGGTCGAACAGCGCCTCGCGGTCCCGCGTCGAGAGCACCTTGCGGACCTCGACGCCGAGCTCGATCAGCTCGTGGACCTTGTCCGGGCCCAGCGCCTCCTCGGCCGCCGGCAGCAGCTCGGTCAGCTGCTTGTGCAGGCTCTCCACGTGGTAGACCAGCTTGGCGAGGTCGTCGTGGTCCTTGCTGGCGACCTCGTAGTCCTGCCGCTCGCGGATCAGCCGCTCCAGCTCGTCCTGCTCGAGCCCCCCGGAGAGCGTCACGGTGATCGACTGCTCCTTGCCGGTGTCGCGGTCCCGCGCCGCCACCGAGACGATCCCGTCGGCGTCGATCGAGAACGTCACGATGATGTCCGGGACCCCGGCCGGCGCCGGCCGGATCCCGCCCAGCAGGAACTCGCCGAGCAGCTCGTTCTCGGCCGCCTGGCTGCTCTCGCCCTGGAGCACCACGATCTTCACCGCCGACTGGTTGTCGTTGACGGTCG
The DNA here is from genome assembly GCA_964584075.1 of uncultured Rickettsiales bacterium. Lineage (GTDB taxonomy): Bacteria > Myxococcota_A > UBA796 > UBA9615 > CAYRNR01 > CAZOYV01. The sequence continues at coordinate 15,149 of CAZOYV010000105.1, forward strand.
TGAACGGGTGCGACATCTGCACCGGGATGGTGGTGTCGCGCGGGATCAGGACCGAGAACCCGCCGCCGACGGTGCCGATCCCCAGCGACTTGGGGGTCACGTCGAGCAGCAGCGGGCCCTCGTCGTCGCTGACCAGCGCGTACCCCTGGATCGCCGCGCCGAGCGCCACGACCTCGTCGGGGTTGATCGTCTTGCACGGGGTCTTGCCGAAGAACGACTCCATCTGGCGCTGGACCAGCGGCATCCGCGTCTGGCCGCCGACCAGCAGCACCTCGTCGATCTGGTCGGTGCCCAGCCCCGAGTTGGTCAGCGCCGACTGGCAGATCGAGGTGGTGCGGTCGACCAGGTCGGTGACCAGCTCCTCGAGGCTGCTCTGGGTCAGCTCCTGCTGCAGGTGGATCGGGACGTTGTCCTTGCTGGCGATGAACGGCAGCGTGACCTCGAGGGACTGCTTGAAGCTCAGCTCGCACTTGGCGTTCTCGGCGGCCTCCTTGAGCCGCTGCAGCGCGATCTTGTCCTGCCGCAGGTCGATGCCGTGCTCGCCGAGGAACGACTCGGCGAGGAAGTCGATCAGGCGGTTGTCGAAGTCGACGCCGCCGAGGAACGTGTCGCCCGAGGTGGCCAGCACCTCGTAGACCCCGTCCTCGGCGTTCATGATGCTGATGTCGAACGTCCCGCCCCCGAGGTCGTAGACCGCCAGGTTGCGGCTGATCTTGCGCTCGAAGCCGTAGGCCAGCGCGGCCGCGGTGGGCTCGTTGATGATCCGGATCACCTCGAGCCCGGCGATCGTGCCGGCGTTCTTGGTCGCCTGGCGCTGGCTGTCGCTGAAGTACGCCGGCACCGTGACCACCGCCTTCTCGACCTCCTTGCCGAGGTGGTCCTCGGCGATCTTCTTCATCTCGGTGAGGATGAACGAGGAGATCTCGTGGACGGTGTACTCCTTGCCCCCCGCCATGATCCGCACGAAGCCGTCGCTGCCCTCGACGAACTCGTAGGCCATCGACTCGGCGGTGCGCCGCACCTCGTCCGAGTCGTACCGTCGCCCGATCAGGCGCTTGGCCGCGAAGATCGTGTTGGCGCTGTTCGTCACCGCCTGGCGCTTGGCGATGTGGCCCACGAGGCGCTTGCCCGCCTCGGTGAAGGCGACGATCGAGGGGGTGGTCTGGTAGCCGCCCCGGTTGGGGATCACCTTGGGGCTCCCCTCCTCGAAGATCGCCACGCACGAGTTGGTCGTGCCGAGGTCGATGCCGATGACCGTTTCCATAGGCTCCGAGTCTGCCTCCGCAGGAACACGCTACGATTCGCCGGCCGCGGATACACCCCGCCCGTCCCGCCAGGAGCGGGGCACGCTAGATTCTGCCATGCAGCCGAAAGCTATCGCAAACGCTTGAGGGCCTTGCGCGCCTCTCCGTTGCTGGGATCCAGGGTCGCGGCGCGCTCGAAGGCCTTCAGGGCGTTGCTCGGCATGCCGACGCTCTCGTAGGCGCGCGCGAGCTCGAGGACGTACTCCAGGATGTGGGGATCCTTCTCCACGGCGAGCCGGAACATCTCGATCGCGGTGCGCTGGCGCATCGTGTGCTCCCACACGACCTTGCCGAACGAGTGGTAGTACTTGCCCTTGCTCGGGTTGGCCTCCACCGCCTGCTTGAACAGCCGCGCGGCCTCCTGGAACTGCTCGCGCTCCTGCGCCTCGCGGCCCCGGCGCCAGACCGCCTCGGCGCGCGAGTTGCTGGCCATGTCGTTGCTGCGCTTGGCCAGCTTGGCCGCGTCCTCGTCGCGCGGGTTGAGGATCAGCGCCCGCTGGAACATCGCCGCGGCCTCGAGGTACTGCCCCTCGTCGTGCAGCCGCTGCCCCTTGAGCTTGGCCCGGCGGGCCTTCTTGAGGCGCTCGACCAGCTCCTGCTTGGCCTTGTCGACGTAGGCCGGGGCCTTGCGCTTCTTCTTGCGCGCCTGGACCTGGCGGCTCCGCTGGGCCCGGCCGCGCATCGCGTCGCCGACGAAGTCGACCTCGTGGGTCGCCATCGACAGCTTGCCGTCCCCCGCCTCGTCGCCGAACGTCGCGGCGTCGTAGTCGTCGCGGGCGCGGTCGTCGGTGAGCGTCCGGTAGGCCTCGTTGACCTTGGCGAAGATCAGCTCGAGCCGCTCCTTGTAGGGGCCGAGCTGCTTGCGGAAGAACTTGTCGGGGTGGAACTCCTTGGAGAACTGGTAGTAGGCCCGCTTGACCGCCTTGGAGGGCGCGTCGCGCTTGATCCGCAGGATGTCGTAGTAGGTCTTGTCCTCGATGCCGTCGTAGAGCAGGTCGATGCGCGCCTGCTGCTCGGCGGTCAGGTCGAGGGTCTTGCCGTCGGGCAGCGTGACCCGCTGCTTGCCAGCCCCCGGGGAGGAGGACGGCTCGTCTTCCACCGAGATCTCGAACGAGACCTCGTCGCGGCTGCTGCTGCTCTCTTCGTCGCGGCCCATGTCAGAGGATGTACCTGCTCAGCTCGTCGTCGTCGATCACGTCGCCCAGTCTATCATCGACGTAGGCCCGATCGATCTCGAGGCGCTCGCCGGCGCGCACCGGCGCCTCGAACGAGATCTCCTCCAGCAGGCGCTCCATCACGGTCTGGAGCCGCCGCGCGCCGATGTTCTCGGTGCGTTCGTTGATCGTCGCGGCGATCTCGGCGATGCGCGCCACCGCCTCGTCGGTGAACGACAGCTGGATCTGTTCGGTCTGCATCAGCGCCACGTACTGCTTGATCAGCGCGTTGTCCGGCTCCACCAGGATCCGCCGCAGCTCCTCGGTACCCAGCGCGCTCAGCTCGACGCGGATCGGGAACCGGCCCTGCAGCTCGGGGATCAGGTCGCTGGGCTTGGCCATGTGGAACGCCCCGGCGGCGATGAACAGCACGTGGTCGGTGTGGACCACGCCGTACTTGGTGTTCACGGCGCTGCCCTCGACCAGCGGCAGGATGTCGCGCTGCACCCCCTCGCGGGAGATGTCGGGGCCGTGGGCGGTGCGGGTGTCGCCCCCCGCGATCTTGTCCACCTCGTCCAGGAAGATGATCCCGTTCTCCTGGGCCAGCTCCAGCGCGCGGGCCACCACCTTGTCGTGGTCGACGAGCTTGTCGGCCTCCTCCTCGGTGAGCAGCTCCAGCGCCACGGGGACCGAGACCCGGCGCCGCTTGGGGCGCTTGGGCATCAGGTTGCCCAGCATCTCCTGGATGTTCATCCCCAGCTCGTCCATCCCCTGGCCCGAGACGACCTCGACCTTGGGCCCCCCCGAGGCGGTTGTGGTCAGCTCCACCTCGCGGCCGTCGAGCTTGCCCTCGTGCAGCCAGCCGCGCAGCTTCTCCCGGTGCCGCCCGGCTCGCTCCTGGGCCTCGCGCTGGGCCACCGGGTCGCCGGGCGGGACGTCCTGGCGCCCGCCGATCGAGGGCAGCAGCAGGTCCAGCAGCCGCTCCTCGGCGGCCTCCTCCGCCTCGCGTCGGACCCGCTCGGTCTCCTCGCGGGTGACCAGGTTGACGCTGTACTGCACCAGGTCGCGGACCATCGACTCGACGTCCTTGCCGACGTAGCCGACCTCGGTGAACTTGCTGGCCTCGACCTTTACGAACGGGGCGCCGGCCAGCGCCGCGAGCCGCCGCGCGACCTCGGTCTTGCCCACCCCGGTGGGGCCGATCAGGATGATGTTCTTGGGCGTGATCTCGTCGCGCAGCTCGTCGTCGACGTGGCGCCGGCGCCAGCGGTTGCGCAGGGCGATCGCCACGGCGCGCTTGGCGTCGTGCTGGCCGATGATGTAGCGGTCGAGCGACTCCACCACCTGGGTCGGGGTCAGCGCGGAGGCCAGCTCGGTCTCTCTCACGGGGTGTTCTCCTCGCCGAGCTCCATCACGTCGATCTCGGCATTGGTGTAGATGCACAGCTCGGCGGCGATGCCCAGCGAGCGGCGCACCACCTCGGCGGCGCCGAGCTCGGTGGCGCCGAGCAGGGCCCGCGCCGCGGCGGTGGCGTACGGCGCGCCGCTGCCCACCGCCGCCACCCCGCCCTCCGGCTCGAGCACGTCGCCGGCGCCGGTGAGGATCAGCTGCCGCTCGCGGTCGGCGACCAGCAGCATCGCCTCGAGCCGCCGCAGGTACTTGTCGGTGCGCCACTCCTTGCTCAGCTCCACCGCCGCGCGGGCCAGGTTGCCCGAGTGGGCCTGGAGCTTGCCCTCGAAGCGCTCGAACAGCGTGATCGCGTCGGCCGTCGAGCCAGCGAAGCCGGCCAGCACCTTGCCCTCCCCCATCCGCCGGATCTTGGTCGCCCCCGACTTGACCACGGTGTTCCCCAGCGTCACCTGGCCGTCCCCGCCCATCGCGACGTCGTCCCCCCGCCGCACCGCGATCACCGTCGTCCCGATCATCTTCTCCATCCGGTCCCTCTTCCTTTGCGCCTTTGCCGGTATGCCGGACCAGCCTTTGCGTGAGAACCCTCCGCGCCTCTGCCCCCTTTGCGCCTTCTCCTCAAGCCCGCGGATGACACCGCTCGTAGATCTCCATCAGCTGCTCCACCGTCAGGTGGGTATAGCGCTGGGTCGTCGCCAGGCTGGCGTGCCCCAGCATCTCCTGGATCGCCCGCAGATCGGCCCCGCCCTCCAGCAGGTGGGTCGCGAAGCTGTGGCGCAGCGCGTGGGGGTGCAGGTCCTTGAGCACCGCCGCCACGAGCCCCGCCTGCTTGACCACCCGCCGCAGGCTGCGGTCGCTGAGCCGGCCGCCGCGGGCGTTGAGGAACACCGCGTCCTCGCCCTCCGCCGGGTCCAGCTGGCCCCGGACCTCCAGGTAGCGCCGCAGGGCCACCCGCGCCGGCGGCCCGACCGGGACCTCGCGCTCCTTGCGGCCCTTGCCGCGAACCCGCAGCAGCGCGCCTTCCTCGCCCCCGGCCAGCAGGGGAGCCAGCGCGGCCACGTCCAGACCGGCGAGCTCCGAGGCCCGCAGCCCGCTGCCGTACAGCAGCTCCAGGATCGCCGCGTCCCGCCGCGCGCGGGCGGTCTCGGCCCCGCCGGCCTGCCCCAGCAGCCCCGCCGCCTCGTCGCGGCTGAGGTGCGTCGGCAGCCTGCGCGGCACCTTGGGCATCCGCACCCGCCGCGCGGGGTTGGCCGGCAGCGCGCCGAGCGCGACGAGGTGGTCGAACAGCCCCCGCAGCGAGGACAGCTTGCGGGCCCCGGTGGCCGCACTGCGCCCCCGCTGGACCCGAGCCAGGAAGCGGCGGATCACCCGGTGGTCCAGCTCCTCGACCGCGGGCGGCGGGCCCTCGCAGTCCTCGAGGAAGGCGCGGAACTGCGCCAGGTCCGAGGCGTAGGCGCGCAGCGTGTGGGGCGACGCGCCCCGCTCGGCGCGCAGGTGGGCGAGGTAGCGGTCGATGGCCTCGGCGACGGACACCGCCCCAATCTTGGACGGGCGCCGGGGCCTGTCAAGGCGCGGCCAGGACGTCGCCCTGCTCGGCCACGTACCGCTCCATCGCGGCGCGCGCCCGGGCGGCCAGCGCCTCGCGCCGGGCCCGCCGCCCCCGCCGGCCCCGGGCCGCGGCCTCGTCCAGCGGCGGCAGCAGCCCGAAGTTGGCGTTCATCGGCGCGAACGGTCCCGGCCCTCCATCCCGCAGGTACGCCAGCAGCGCGCCGAGCATCGTCTCCCCGGGCGGCGGCGGCAGCGTCGCGCCGCGCAGCTCGGCCGCGGTCCACAGCGCGGCGAGCAGCCCCAGCGCGGTGGACTCGACGTACCCCTCGCAGCCCGCGAGCTGGCCGGCGATCCGCACCTCGGGGCGCGAGCGCAGCCGCAGCTCCCCGTCGAGGCAGCGGGGCGCCTCCAGGTAGGTGTTGCGGTGGATGCTGCCCAGCCGCAGGAACTCCGCGGCGGCGAACCCGGGCAGGGTGCGCAGCAGCGCCCGCTGGGCGCCGTGCCGCAGGCGGGTCTGGAACCCCACCAGGCCCCAGGCGCTGCCCGCGGCGTTCTCCATCCGCAGCTGCACCACCGCCCACGGCCGGTGCCCGGTGTGCGGGTCCACCAGCCCCACCGGCCGCATCGGCCCGAAGCGCAGGCTCTCCCGCCCGCGGCGGGCGATCGCCTCGATCGGCTGGCAGCCCTCGAACAGGTGCCGCTGCTCGAACGGGTGGGGATCGACCCGATCGGCCGCCAGCAGGGCGTCGACGAACGCCTCGTAGCCGGCCCGGTCGAGGGGGACGTTGAGGTAGTCCCCCGGGGCGTCGGGCTCCCGCCGGGACGCACGGAACAGCGCCCCGTGGTCCAGCGAGGAGTCGTCGACGATCGGGGCGATGGCGTCGTAGAAGAACAGGTGCCCGGCCCCGGTGGCGGCGGCCAGCGCGTCGGCCAGCCGCGCCGAGGTCAGCGGACCGCTGGCGACGATCGACCGCCCCGCCCCGCCGGGCTGCAGGTGCCCGGCCTCGGCGCGGACGACCTCGACCTCCGGCCGCTCGGCGAGCCGCTGCTCCACGCGCGCCGCGAGCGCCTCGCGGTCGACGGCGAGGGCGCCCCCCGCGGGGACGCGGCAAGCCTCGGCGGCGTCCAGCAGGCCGCAACCCAGCAACCGCAGCTCGGCCTTGAGCACTCCGGCGGCGGTGGTCGGGACGTCCGAGCCCAGCGAGTTGCTGCACACCAGCTCGCCGAGCCGCCCGCCCTCGTGGGCGCCGGTGGTCCGGCCCGGGCGCATCTCCCACAGCCGTACCGGTACGCCGCGGCGGGCGAGCTGCAGCGCCGCCTCGCAGCCGGCGAGGCCGCCACCGATCACGTCGACGGGGTCCATCGAGGGGGCTACTCGTCGTCGGCCGCCGACTTGCGGCCGCGCCGCTTGCGGTTCTTGCCGCGGACGATCGTCTTGCACTGCGGGTAGCGCGAGCAGGCGATGAAGGTGCCCCACCGCCCCCGGCGGCGGACCGTCTCCGCCCCGCACTTGGGGCACGGCGGCAGCTCCTCGTCCTCGGGCTGCGCGTCGTCGGGGACGTCGGGCGCCGGCTTGCCGCCCTTCTTGCGACCCTTGCCGTCCATCGGCCGCGTGTTGCGGCACTTGGGGAACCCGCTGCAGGCCAGGAACTTGCCGTACCGGCCATGCTTGATCACCATCGAGCTGCCGCACTTCTCGCAGGTCTCCTCGGTGGCGATCTCGCGATCGACGGGCTTGATCCGGCCGTCCTCGGTCTCCTCGACGTTCTTGGTGTTGCGGCAGTTGGGGAACGCCGAGCACGCCAGGAACTGCCCGTTGCGACCCCACTTGAGGACCATCGGGCTACCGCACTTGTCGCACTCGAACTCGGTGGGCAGGCCGTCGCGCTTGATGTTGCGCATCGTGTCCTGCGCCGACTCCAGCTGGCCCTGGAACTGCCCGTAGAACCGCTCCAGGACCCTCTGCCAGTCCTCGCCGCCCTCCTCGATGTGGTCGAGGGTCTGCTCCATCTCGGCGGTGAACTTCTCGCTGATGATGTCGGGGAAGCTCTCGTCGAGCAGGGTGCTGACCGTGATCCCGAGCTCCGTGGGCTGGAACTTGCCCTTCTGCTTGCGCACGTACTCGCGGTCCTGGATGTTGCTCAGGATCAGCGCGTAGGTCGACGGGCGCCCGATGCCCTTCTCCTCGAGGTCGCGGATCAGCGTGCTCTCGGTGTAGCGCGGCGGCGGCTCGGTGAAGTGCTGGGTCGGCTCGACCGCGAGGCACCGCAGCGTCTGGCCCTGCTCCACCTGGGGCAGCCGGACCTCCTTGTCGTCGTCGGCCTCGCCGTTGTCCTTGCCCTCGGTGTACAGCACCGAGTAGCCGTCGAAGACCTGCACCGACCCGGAGGCCTTGAGCAGGTGGTCGCCGGCCTCCACGTCGATGTGGACCTGGTCGTAGACCGCCGGCGTCATCTGGCAGGCCACGAACCGGTTCCAGATCAGCCGGTAGAGCTTGAGCTGGTCGCCGTCGAGGTACGGCGCGACCCGCTCGGGGTCGATCGCGACGTCGGTCGGGCGGATCGCCTCGTGGGCGTCCTGAGCCCCCTTCTTGGCCGCGTAGAAGTTGGGCCGGTCGGGCAGGTAGGCCTTGCCCCAGCGGCCGTCGATGTAGCCGCGCGCGGCCTCGATGCTCTCGCCGGACAGCCGCGTCGAGTCGGTCCGCATGTAGGTGATCAGCCCCTGGGCGCCGCCCTCGAGCTCGATGCCCTCGTACAGCGACTGGGCGACCCGCATCGTCTTCTTGGGCGTGAAGCGCAGCTTGCGCGAGGCCTCCTGCTGCAGGCGGCTGGTGATGAACGGCGGGGGCGACTTGCGGCGAACCTTCTTGCGCTGGACCTTGGCCACGCGCAGCACCGCGTCCCGGATCTCCTGGGCGATCCGGTGGGCGGCGTCTCCGTCGTGGATCTCCTGCTTCTTGCCGCCGGTGCCGTGGTAGCGCAGCTGGAACGACGGGGGCGCGTCGCCCTCGACCTGGGTCGCGATGCGCCAGTACTCCTTGGGGACGAACGCCCGGATCTCCCGCTCCCGCTCGACGAGGATCCGCAGCGCCACCGACTGCACGCGCCCGGCGGAGAGGCCCTGGCGGACCTTCTTCCACAGCAGCGGGCTGATCTGGTAGCCGACCAGGCGGTCGAGGATCCGCCGGGTCTGCTGCGCGTTGTAGCGATCGCGATCGAGCTCGACGGCGGAGTCGATCGCCTCGATCACGGCCTTCTTGGTGATCTCGTTGATCAGGACGCGGTGGATCCCGGCGCGCTCGCCGATCTCCTCGGCGATGTGCCACGCGATCGCCTCGCCCTCGCGGTCGGGGTCCGGCGCGAGGTAGATGTCGTCGACGACCTTCGAGCTGCTCTTGATCTTGCGGACGATATCCCGCTTGCTGCGGATGATCTCGTACTCCGGGCGGAACCCGTCGGTGAGGTCCACGCCGAGGCTGTGGTCCGGCAGGTTCTTGATGTGCCCCACGCTGGCCACGACGTCGAAGTCGCCGCCCAGGTACTTCTTGATCGTCCGGGCTTTCGCCGGCGACTCCACGATCACGAGGGATCGGCCCATCCGGGTCTCCGTGCTCCGCCGCGCCCCGTCCGGGGGCGGGCTGGCTGATGGCAGCACTCCGGGCCGTCCAGGCCCGACCAGGCGCCCCGTGGCGCCTAGCTGAACACCGCCTTCCACTCCTCGTCGAGCAGGCCGAAGCCCGGTGCATCGGGCTCGATCGTCCGCTCGAAGAACACCTCCGCGGCGATCCGCCGCGCGTCGTCCACGGTCACGGTGCCCTCGACGCGGACCGTCAGCCGGTCGAGGACCTCGTCCTCCAGCGCGGCAGGCAAGTAGCCCAGCTCGCGGATGGAGTCAAGCCACGCCTCGGCGGCCGGGGCCAGCTCGGCCCGCGCCACCTCGTCGCCGATCGCCTCGTCACGTGCCGCCGCCAACGGTCTCGTCCTTCCTGTACCAGCGCTCGCCCGCGCCCGGCACCACCAGGCCTTGCAGCCGCATCCGCAGCAGCCGGGCGCGCAGCGGCGCCGCGGCCAGCCCGGTGCGCTCGACCAGCTCGTCGAGCCCCGCTCCGCCCCCGCCCAGCGCGGCGAGGATCCCGGCCGCGCCGCGCTCGACGACCGGTCCGCCCCGCTCCGCGCCATCGTCCACCGGACCGGGCTCGAGCGCCAGCGCCGCGAGCACGTCCCGCGCCGAGGTCGCGGGCGGCGCCCCCGCGACGATCAGCCGGTTGGTGCCCGCGCTCGCCGGGGCGTCGATCGGCCCCGGCACCGCCAGCACCGTCCGCCCCGCCTCGCGCGCCAGCCGCGCCGTGATCAGCGCGCCGCTGCGGTGGGCGGCCTCGACGACCACCACCCCGCGGGCCAGCCCCGCCACCACGCGGTTGCGCCGCGGGAAGAACTCGGCCCGTGGCGCCGTCCCGGGGGCGAACTCGCTGACCACCAGCTGCTCCCGCACCAGCCGCCGGTGCAGGGCGGCCTGGCTCCGCGGGGAGGGCTGCTCGGGCCCTCCGGCCAGCACCGCGATCGTCCCGCCGGGGCCGCCCAGCGCGCCCTCGTGGGCCGCCGCGTCGACACCGAACGCCATCCCCGACACCACGCACACGCCGTGGCCCGAGAGCTCCCGCGCCAGGGTCCGGGCGGCGCGCCGCCCGTACTCGGTGCAGCGCCGGGCGCCGACCATCGCCACCGCGGGCCGCCGCAGCGCCCCGGCGTCCCCCACCGCGTACAGCGCGGGCGGCGGCAGGGCCACCCCGCGCAGCGCGGCCGGGTACGCCTCGTCCGCCAGGGTCCAGACCGCGACGCCGCGCTCGCGGCACTCGCGCAGGACCCGCTCGGCGCGGCGCGCCAGGGCCTCCGGCTCGACGGCGGGCCAGCGCAGCCGCAGCCACGCCCGTCCCCGTCCGTCCAGCAGCTCCTCGACCGTCGGCACGTGCGCCAGCACCTCGCCGGGATCCACGAGGGAGTGCACCAGCGACAGTG
>CAZOYV010000106.1:0-25461 GCA_964584075.1 uncultured Rickettsiales bacterium
CGTTCTCGAGATCGTTGTGCTTGCCGGAGACGCGCATGCACTTCTGCACCGAGCAGGCCCGGGTGTAGTCGCGCCGTTCCTCCCCGGAGAACACGTTCTTGAACTGCACCATCCCGGCGTTGGTGAAGAACAGCGTCGGGTCGCGCTCGGGGATCAGCGAGCTCGACCGCACCCGGGTGTGGCCGTGCCGCTCGAAGTACTGCAGGAAGCGCTCGCGGATGTCCTGGACCTTCATCGCATCACCTCGGAGTGGGCTTTCTAACCCCGGTACGGGGCGGGGTCAACGCGAAGCGAGGGGCTGCTGGCCGGCGGGCTGCTAGAGGTCCTCGCTGGACGACCACAGGTTGGCGTCGGTGGTGGCCACGCGGAGGGCGAAGTCGTCGGGGTTGCCGCAGTACCGCAGGGCCTCCTCCTGCGTGATCAGCCCGCTGCGGAACGCGCGGAACACCGACTCGTCGAAGGTCTGGGTCCCGACGGTGACCTGCCCGGCGTCGAGGATGTCGGGCAGCTCGTGCAGCCGCCCCTCGTGCTGGATCGCCTCGCGGACCTTCTCGCTGGCGAGCATCACCTCGGCCAGCGGCAGCCGCCCGTTGCCGTCGGCGCGCGGGACCAGGCGCTGGCTGACGGTGGCGCGCAGCACGGTCGCCGCCCGCCGCCGCGCCTCGCCGCGCTGGTGCTCGGGGTAGGCCGAGACCACGCGGTGGACCGTCTCGACGGCGTTGGGCGTCGTCAGCGTGGACAGCACCAGGCGTCCGCCCTCGGCGGTCTCGAACGCCTGGCGGATCAGCTCGTCCTCGTCCAGCGCACCGACCACGATCACGTCCGGGTCCTGGCGCACCGCGCGCTTGAGCCCCGCGGCGTAGCTCAGCGTGTCCACGCCGACCTCGCGCTGGCTGATGATGCAGCGCTTGTCGCGGTGCATGAACTCGATGGGGTCCTCGATGGTCAGGATGTGGCCGGCGCGTTGCCCGTTGATCAGGTCGACGATGGCGGACAGCGTGGTGGTCTTGCCCGCACCGGCGGGGCCGGTGATCAGCACCAGCCCGGTGGGCAGCGCCGCGATCGACTCGAGCACGCGCGGCAGGCCCAGGTCCTCGAGGCCGGGCAGCGCGTGGGGGATCGCGCGGATCGCCAGCGCCACCGTGGTCCGCTGGCGGAACACGCACACGCGGAAGCGGCCGAGCTCCTTGACGCCGTAGGACAGGTCCACCTCGTTGACCCGCGCGAAGCGCTCGCGCTGGACCTTGGTCATCACCGAGGCGGCCAGCCGCGTGACCTCCTCGGGGCTCAGCCGCTGCGCGTCTCGCAGCGGCCGGAACGCGCCGTGGACGCGGAACATCGGCGGCAGCCCGGCCCGCAGGTGGACGTCGCTGGCGCCGTGGCGCACCGCGACCCGCAGGATCTCCTCGAACTCCATCGGCGTTCTCCCGGGGCACCATCATGCCACAACGGGACGCCCCGGGGACGGCCCGAAATGCGGTCCCGGAGCTCGTGGATCGATCCCGCCGTCAGCCCTCGGCCGGGGCGCCCGCGGGGTCGGCCTCGGCGGGGTCGCCGGCGGGCGGCTCGCTCCCGGCGCGGACGATGCCCTTGGCCTCGAGGATCCGGGCGGTCAGGTCCTCCATCACGTCCGGGTTCTCCTGGAGGAACGCGATGGCGTTGTCCCGCCCCTGGCCGATGCGCTCGTCGCCGTAGCTGTACCAGCTGCCGCTCTTGGTCAGCATGTCGAGCTTGACCGCCAGGTCGAGGACCTCGCCGCCGTAGGAGATGCCCTGGTTGTAGAGGATGTCGAACTCGCACTCCTGGAACGGCGGGGCCAGCTTGTTCTTGACCACCTTGACGCGGGTGCGGTTGCCCACCACCTCGTCGGCCTTCTTCAGCGTGCCGATCCGCCGGATGTCCATCCGCACCGAGCAGTAGAACTTCAGCGCGTTGCCGCCGGTGGTGGTCTCGGGGTTGCCGAACATCACGCCGATCTTCATCCGCACCTGGTTGATGAAGATCACCGACGTGCGGCTCTTGTTGATCGAGCCGGTCAGCTTGCGCAGCGCCTGGCTCATCAGCCGCGCCTGCAGTCCCGGCAGGCTGTCGCCCATGTTGCCGTCCAGCTCGGCCTTGGGCACCAGCGCGGCGACCGAGTCGACGACCACGACGTCGAGCGCGCCGGAGCGCACCAGCGTGTCGGTGATCTCCAGCGCCTGCTCGCCGGTGTCGGGCTGGCTGACCAGCAGGTCGTCGGTGACCACGCCGAGCTTGCGGGCGTACTTGATGTCCAGGGCGTGCTCGGCGTCGATGAACGCCGCCATCCCGCCCTGCTTCTGTGCCTGGGCCACGATCTGCAGGGCCAGCGTGGTCTTTCCGGACGACTCCGGGCCGTAGATCTCGATCACCCGCCCGCGGGGGACGCCGCCGACGCCGAGGGCGATGTCGAGCCCCAGCGAGCCCGAGGGGATCACGTCGATGTCGTCGAAGAACGTGCTGCCGTCCCCCAGCCGCATGATCGATCCGCGGCCGTAGGTCTTCTCGATCGTGCTGATCGCCAGGTCGAGGGCGCGGTCTCCGGTCTTGGCGAGGCTCTTCTGCGACTTCTTGGGCGACATCGGACCACTCCTGCTGCACTGTTCATGCGTTCAGTATTCTTCTACCGCGTCCGCGCGGCGGTTTCAACCCCCGAGTCGCGCCTCGTGCAGCACGGTGTAGCGCGCCCCGCCGGGGAGCAGCTCGCTGCGGTAGAGCCGCACGCGGTCGGCCCCGAACCGCCCGTAGCCGCCGCGATCCTCCTCGAGGATAGCCACCAAGCTGGACAACCCTTGTCGTGACAGCCGCTGGCGGAATCGGGCCAGGGTCAGGTGCGGCCGGAACCGCCGCCCCTCGACCGGCAGGCCACAGGCGCGGAGCGCGTCCGCGGTGGCGGCGTGCAGCGCGGCCAACGCCGGAGGCGCCTCGATCCCGGCCCACAGCACCCGCGGCCGCCGCGGCTGGGGGAACACGCCCAGGCCCGTCACGGCGACCTCGAACGGCGCCACGTCCGCGCACGCACCGGGCAGCGCATCGCCCAGCGCCGCCACCTCGTCGGCGGTGAGGTCGCCCAGGAAGTGCAGCGTCAGGTGGATCCCCTCGGGTCGCGTCCACGAGGCCCGCCCCAGCGCCCCGCGCAGCGCCTGCTGCTCGGCGGCCAGCGCCTCGCGCACCGCGTCGGGCAGGCCCAGCGCGACGAACGCCCGCACCCGGCCCCCGTCCACGCTCACGCCGCGCCCCGCAGCAGCGCGCGCCGCAGCAGCTCCAGCGCGCTGCGCGCCGACAGCCGCCGGTTGACCTCCCGCTCGCGGAAGAACTGGAACCGCCGGACCTCGGTCCGCTCCGGCCCGGCGACGGCGACGAACACCGTGCCGACCGGCTTCTCCGCGGTGCCGCCGGTGGGCCCCGCGACGCCCGTGATCGCCAGCGCCCAGTCGGCGCCGGCCCGCGCGCGGGCCCCTTCCGCCATCGCCCGCGCCACCGGCTCGCTGACCGCGCCGTGCTCCCCCAGCGCCGCGGCGGGTACACCCAGCAGCGCCTGCTTGGCCTCGTCGGCGTAGGTCAGCCACCCCATCCGGAACACGTCCGAGCTGCCCGAGACCGACGTGATCCACGAGCCCAGCAGCCCCCCGGTGCACGACTCCGCGACCGCCACCGTGTGGCCCCGCTCGCGCAGCAGCCGGTCGACCACCGCGGGCAGCGACTCGTCGGCCTCGGTGAAGCAGTCGTCGCCGAGGATCGCCCGCGCCGCCTCGACGGCGCGCGCGAAGTCCCGGGCCAGCGCCGGGTCGTCGTCCCCGGGGGCCGTCAGCTTGACGTGGTTCTCGTGCAGGAAGGTGCGGAACCCCAGGTGGATCCGGCCGTCGCGGGGCGGCAGCGCCGCCAGCCGCCGCTGCAGGTCGGACTCCCCCACCGCCGCGACGCGGAACGTCACCTGCCGCGGCGGCGCCAGGTCCCAGCGTGCCCGCGCCATCGGGACCACGCTGGCCTCGAGCATCGCCTCCATCTCGCGGGGCACGCCGGGCAGGAACACGCACCACGCGCCCCCGATCGCCAGGGCGAACCCGGGGGCGCTGCCCACCGGGTTGGGCACCACCTCGCTGCCGGCCGGCAGGGTCGCCTGCTTGCGGCCCGTGGCCCCCGGCTCGCGGCCGTAGGCGGCGTAGGCCCGCGCCACGGCCTGCAGCGCCCCCTCGTCGAGGGCCAGCCCGACCCCCGCGGCCCGCGCCGCGGCTTCCGCGGTGAGGTCGTCCTCGGTGGGGCCGAGGCCCCCGGTGGAGACGACCAGATCGGCGCCCTCGGCGGCGCCGGCGAGGGTGGCCACGAGGTCCTCGAGCCGGTCTCCGCACGACCACACGCCGCGGACCGCGAAGCCGAGCCCGGTCAGCCGTGCGGCGAGGTGGGTGGCGTTGGTGTCGGTCCGCAGACCGGTGACGAGCTCGTTCCCCTGGGACAGAATGTGCGCGACGGGCATGACCCGCGGATTGTACGCTGACCGGACCGCGCAGGGTGGACCGCAGCGAGATCGGATCGACAACGTGAACGACGCGCCCCCTCCCAAGAAGGCCCGCTGGCGCTGGTTCCGGGCCCTGGGCTGCCTGCTGCTCGTCGCCGTGCTCGCCGCCGCGGGCGGGGCCGCGTACGTCGGCCTGCGGGTCCAGGCCTTCCTGCAGGCGGCCCCCTCCGCGGACGGGGTCGAGGTGGTGATCGAGATCCCGAGGGGTGCCTCGGGCCGCGCGGTGGCCGGGCTGCTCGCCGACAACGGGGTCGTCACCGACGCCGAGCACTTCTACTGGCTGCTGCGCTACCGCGACGCGGTCCCCGGGATCCGCGCCGGGGAGTTCGCGTTCCGCACCGACTGGACCCCCGACGAGGTGATCGAGGCGCTGCACACCGCCCCCGAGGTGACCTACCCGCTGTCGATCCCCGAGGGCCTGCGCTACCTCGAGGTCGCCGAGCGCGTCGAGGCCGCCGGGATGGGCTGGTCCGCCGGCGCGTTCGTCGCCCTGTGCCGCGATCCCGCGTCGGTCGCGCGGCTGGGGATCGACGCCGGCGACGTCGAGGGCTACCTGCTGCCCGAGACCTACCACTTCTCGCGCCACGCCACCGTGCAGGACGTGTTCGACGCGATGCTGGCCCAGTTCGAGGCCGCCTGGGGCGAGCCGCAGCAGGCCGCCGCCGACGCGCTGGGGATGAGCCGCCACGAGGTCGTGATCCTCGCGTCGCTGGTGGAGAAGGAGACCGGCCAGCCCGACGAGCGCCCGCGGATCGCCAGCGTGTTCCACAACCGGCTCGCGATCGGGATGAAGCTGGAGTGCGATCCCACGATCATCTACGGGATCGAGGACTACGACGGCGTGATCCACAGGAGCGACATCCGCGACCCGCACCCGTGGAACACCTACGTCCACGCCGGCCTGCCGAAGGGCCCGATCGCCAACCCGGGCGCCGCCGCGATCGACGCCGTGCTCCACCCCGAGGACAGCAGGTACCTGTACTTCGTGAGCAAGAACGACGGCACGCACCACTTCAGCACGAGCTACGCCGAGCACGCGCGGATGGTGAACCGGTATCAGCGCTAGGAGCCTGTCGCCCTACAGCTGGATCAGGATCCCGACGGCGCCGTCGACCAGGAACTGGGTCTCCGGCAGGCGGCGGTCGACGTCCTTGATGTGCTTGGCGTAGGCGAAGCCGACGTTGACGCCGGCGAAGAACCCGAACACCTCGGTGAGCTTCAGGTCGATGCCGCCGCGGACCTTGAACCCCGGGGCGAACCGGGCGCCGGTCTCGGGGTGCACCTGGTACAGGATGAACACCGCGTCGCCGCCGACGAACGGGTGGACCATCCCGCGCATGCCCTTGAAGCTGGCGCCGATGGCCAGCGGGATCAGCGTGATCGTCTTCTTCTCGGAGTTGACGTAGGCGGACGCGGTCCACCCCTTGAACTGCATGTCGATCAGCACGTTGCGGTGGACGTGGATCCCGATGTCGCCGCCGTAGCTGAAGAACCCCTGGTAGTAGTACGTGCCGCCGGCGGACGCCTTGATGCAGACGTGGGCCTTGTCGACCTCGCCCTTGAACCGGCCGCTGGCCCCCCCGCCGCGGCTGCTGCCGCCGTCGAGGTCCCGGCCCCGGTCGCGGCGGTCGCGGCGGTCCGACGCATCGTCGTCGTAGTCGTCCTCGTCGTAGCTGCCGGTGCGGGCGTAGCGCTCGTACTCGTCCTCGTAGTCCTCGTAGCGGTCCTCTTCCTCGTAGTCGTCGTAGCGATCGCGGCGGTCGTAGTCGTCCTCGTCGTCGTAGCGCCGGTCCGACCGGCTGTCGCGGCGGTCGTAGTCGTCCTCGTCGTCGTAGCGGTCGTAGGAGTAGTCGTCGTCGCGCCGGCTGTCGCGGCGGTCGCGGTCGTCCTCGTCGTCGTAGCGGTCGTAGGAGTAGTCGTCGTCCCGCCGGCTGTCGCGGCGGTCGTAGTCGTCCTCCTCCTCGTAGCGGTCGTAGGAGTAGTCGTCGCGGTCGTCGCGCTCGTCGCGGCGGCCGTAGTCGTCCTCCTCGTCGTCCTCGCCGATCACGATCTCGCTGGCGTCGCTGTCGAAGATCAGGATGTCGGCGTCGTCCTCCTCCTCGTCCTCGTAGCGGCGCTCCTCCTCGTCGCGGCGGCGGTCCTCCTCCTCGCGGGCGCGGCGCTCCTCCTCGCGGCGGCGGTCCTCCTCCTCCTCGCGGGCGCGGCGCTCCTCGTCGCGGCGGCGGCGCTCCTCCTCCTCCTCGCGGGCGCGGCGCTCCTCGTCGCGGCGGACCCGCTCCTCCTCCTCGCGGGCGCGGCGGCGCTCCTCCTCGCGGCGGCGGTCCTCCTCCTCGCGGTAGCGGCGCTCGTCCTCCTCGCGGCGGCGGCGCTCCTCCTCCTCGTAGGCGCGGCGCTCCTCCTCCTCGCGGCGGCGGCGCTCCTCCTCCTGGCGGGCGCGGATCTCCTCCTCGGACATCTCCAGATCGGTGATCCCGAGGTCATCGTCCTCGATGCCGAACACCAGGACGTCGTCGTCCTCCTCGTCGTCGAACAGGGCGACGTCCATGTCGAGGCCGACGTCCGCCTCCTCCTTCTCGGCCATCACCTCGGTGGCCTTCTTGGGGCGCTCGCCGGTGAGCAGCTCGGTGACCAGCGGCGGGATGTCGATCAGCATCGTCTCGGGCGCGGAGTGCACGTCCTCGGTGACGGTGCGGTCGAAGGTCCCCGTCGAGGGATCGAACAGGCGCATCTTGAGGGCGAAGGTCTCACCGGAGCCGCCGTCGGTGACGGACCCGACGATCAGGTTCTCGTAGCCGTTGTCGGTGGCGAACTTGGCCAGGCAGCTGCTGTTGCCGGGGCAGCCGTTGTCGAACTCCCCGGCCCCGTGCTGCATGGTGAACTCGAAGTCCCCCTGGATGTCGATCTCGGAGACCACCAGCGAGGTGATGTTGACCACGACGTTCTTGGTGATCTTGTTGCCGCCGCCCGTGAACTCCAGGACACCGCAGGTCTGCGCGGCGGCCGGGACCACGCAGAGGAACAGCCCGGCGATCATCGTCACGCCCGCGAGGCTCCTCGTCACGCTCCTGCTCATCGCCCGTCCCTCAGTCGTCGTACACGGACCCACCATCGGCCCGCCCACCTCTGAAACGACCCACGCATCGATTGGTTCCAGCGGGTCGTTCGGGGCCGTCCCACGGGGAAATCCCCGGTCCGGCCGCTGGCGACAATAGCACAATTGCGGCCACCGTTGTCCAGCGTGAGTTCTCCGGTCCAACCCGTCGGGATCGCGCGGGTTTCGTTGACACCACCGGGGGGCGCCGGTCAACCTGGGCCGCGATGGACGCCGTTCCACCGAGACCGCTCGCCGCCGGGCTGGCCACGGGGCTGACCGTCGGCCTGGCGTGGGGTCTGGTCGACGGGGTCGCCGCGTGGGAGCACAGCTCGCTGCTGCTGGGGCCCGGCGCGGGCCTGCAGCTGGTGGCCTGCGGGATGGGGGCCGGTGCGCTGCTGGGCCTGCTGGCAGCGCTGCCGGGCGCCGCGTGGCCCCGGCTGCGGGCGCCGCTGCCGTCGGGCTCGCTGGCGCTGGCGCTGCTCACCGCGGTGACCGCGCTGGCGCGCCTGGTGCGCGAGCCGGTGCTGGGCCGCGAGGTGCAGCCCCTGCCGGGCGGCGTGCCCACGGCGGTGGCGGCCTCGCTGCTGCTCGGCGCCGTGCCGCTGGTCGCCGTGCTGGCGTCGCGCGCCGCCCGCCCGCGGATCGCCCTGACGGTCTGGAAGCTGTGGGCCGTCGCGGTGGTCGCCGCGCTGTGGCTGCTGCCCCGCGTCGAGCGCGTCGGGTCGCCCCCGCCGCCCGCCCCCCACGCCCCGCCGGTGGTCCTGGTGACGCTCGACACGTTCCGCGCCGACCACGTCGGCGCCCTGGGCGCCGAGGGCGATCCCACGCCCCACCTCGACGCCCTGGCCGCCGAGGGCGCGCTGTTCACCCGCGCGTTCGCCCAGATCCCGGTCACCGGCCCGTCCCACGCGTCGATCCTCTCGGGGGTCGATCCGTGGACCCACGAGACGCTGGCCAACGGCGTGGCGATGCCGCCCGACGTCGCGGTGCTGCCCCAGCGGCTGCACGCGGTGGGGTACCGCACCGCCGGCTTCGTCAGCGCGTTCGTGCTCGACGGCGCGTTCGGCTTCGACCGCGGCTTCCAGGTCTTCGACGACGAGTTCGTGCGCCCCCGGGGGATCTCGGCGCTGTCGCCGCTGCGCGTCGTGGAGCAGGTCCGCGTGCGGGTCTCGTCGGTCTCCGACGTGGAGCGCCGCGGCGGCGAGACGGTGGACGCCGCGCTGGCGTGGGCCGACACGGTCGAGGCCGGCGAGCCCTACTTCCTGTGGGTCCACCTGTTCGATCCCCACGGCCCGTACGCCCCGCCGCCGCCCTACGACACGCGGTACTACGAGGGCGATCCGCGCGATCCCGTGCACGATTCCATGGAACAGGTCGGGGAGATCGCGCCCTACCTGCGCCCCTCGCTGGAGGGCGTCACCGACGTGCGCTGGCCGCTGGCCCAGTACCGCGGGGAGATCGCCTACACCGACGCCGAGCTCGGCCGCCTGCTCGACGGGCTGCGGCAGCGCGGGCTGCTCGAGGGGGCCGTGATCGTCGTCGTCGCCGACCACGGCGAGAGCCTCACCGAGCACGACTACTGGTTCAACCACGGGGCGCAGCTGTACGCCCCGTCGCTGCACGTCCCGCTGGTCCTGGTGGCCCCCGAGGTGCCTGCCGGGACACGGGTCGAGGCCGTGGTGGAGAACGTCGACATCGCCCCCACGGTGCTGGCGCTGGCCGGCCTCGAGGTCCCCGGCGAGCTGTCCGGGGAGAGCCTGCTCCCCGCCGTCGACGGCGCGGTCGAGGAGGGCCGCGTGGCGCGCTCGATCTGCTTCGATCGGGAGTCCAACCGGGCCACCGGGGCGTTCATGCGCTACCGCAAGATCGGGCTGCGCAGCGCGGCGTTCTCGTTCATCTACCGGGAGGAGGGCCCCGAAGAGCTGTACAATCTGGGGGTGGACCCCCTGGAGCGGGACGACCTGGCGGCGCGCGCCGAGCAGGGCTTCCTGGTCCAGGGGCTGACCGAGCGCGCCGAGGAGCTGCTCGCCAGGGTGGGCCTCGGGGCGGTCGATCGCGCGGCCGGCGAGCTGGGGCCGGGGATCGAGGATCGGCTGCGCGCGCTGGGCTACGTCGAGGAACAGGACCCACGCTGACGCCGGGGGGGCGTCGGCAGACGCGGAGCGGTGGCGGACGATGCGGGGAGCGGGTCGTTGGTTCTTGCCGGGAGCGGGGCTGGGCTGGATCGCCGTGGTGGTGTTCCTGGCCTGGGTCCTGCCCCACCACCTGACCTTCGTCGACGACTGGCTGGCCGGCACGGTGGTGTTGCTCGTCGCACCCGCGGTGATCGCCGGGGGGGCCGCGGTGCTGCTCGCGGCGATCCTCGGGCGGGCGCTGCGCCGGCGGGGGGACGTCTCGGAGCGGATGGTCGCGCGGCTGCGGCGGGTCTCCCTCGCCGCCGGACTGGTGGCGCTGATCCTGACGGCGTCGAGCCTGCTGGCGCCTGCGCCGCGGCTGCACACCAGGCTGATGATCTACGGCGTCGACGGAGCCTCGCCGGACGTGATCGAGGCGCTGGACCAGCTCAAGCAGCTGCCCGGGTTCGCGGCCCTGCGCGAGGAGGGCGCCCACGGCGAGCTGCGCTCCATCGAGCCGATGCTGAGCCCCATCGTGTGGACCACGATCGCGTCTGGCCAGCCGCTGGAGCAGCACGGGATCCACGGGTTCCACGTCACCAGCACGGCGTGCCAGGTGGCCCGGTTCTGGGACGTCTTCGAGGACCGCGGGATGACGGTCGGGCTGTACAAGTGGCTGGTGACCTATCCCCCCCGGGAGATCCGCGGCTTCATGGTCCCCGGATGGCTGGCCACCGGCCCCGAGACGTTCCCGCGCGATCTGGAGTTCGCGCGCGCGTTCGAGCAGGGCCAGAAGGCGCGCGCGAAGGGCGGCGGCCGCGTCTCGCCGCTGGCGAGCGTGCGGTTCGCGCTGCGCGGCGCCCACCGGGGCGTGACGCTGTCGACGCTGCTGCAGGGCGCCTGGTACCTGGTGCGGGGGCCGTTCGGCGGGGACCGCGAGGTGCGCATGACCGAGCTGCAGCAGCTGCGCGCCCGCGTCGATCTGGACCTGTTCCTGGGGCTGCTGGCGCGCTTCGATCCCGAGGTCGCGACGTTCACCTACTACCCCACCGACGCGGTGGCCCACGTCGCCTGGCGGTACTACGAGCCGGACAAGTTCGGCGGGGTCAGCGACGCCACCGCCGACCGCTGGGACCTGCTGCCGTCGACCTACCGCCAGGCCGACGCGTTCCTGATCGAGCTGCGCCGGCGGCTGCCCAACGACGTGACCCTGATCGTGCTCTCCGACCACGGGATGTGTGCCGCCGGGGACGCGGGGGGCAGCGCGGCCTACGGGCTCCGCGGGGGCGAGATCGAGCGGGTCCTCGAGGCCGCCGGCGCCGACGTCGACGTCGCCCAGCAGGGCATGAAGCTGACCGTCGCGGTGGCCGCCGGCAGCGGGCTGGGGGCCGACGAGATCCAGGCCGAGCTGGACGAGATCCGGTTCCGCGACCGGCCGCTGATGCGGGTCGAGACGCTGGCCCCGACGCTGCTCGGGCTGACGCTCGCCGCCGAGGGCGAGCTGGCCGACAGGGTGGGCGAGGAGGTCCGCCTGCCGGACGGCGGGACCACCACGCTGGAGGCGTTCCTGCGCACCAAGGCGGGGACCTCGGGCGTGCACCACGAGCGGGGCCTGATCTACCTGGTGGGACCCACCGTGCGGTCCGGCGCCGAGGTGGTGGACGCCGACCTGTACGACGTGGCGCCCACCGCGCTGGCGGTGATGGGCGTCCCCCCCGCCGGGGACATGACCGGCCGGGTGCTCGACGAGGCGTTTTCCCAGCCCCCGCAGCCGGGCGAGGGACCCGCGAGCTA
Organism: uncultured Rickettsiales bacterium; assembly: GCA_964584075.1. Classification (GTDB taxonomy): domain Bacteria; phylum Myxococcota_A; class UBA796; order UBA9615; family CAYRNR01; genus CAZOYV01. The sequence goes on from CAZOYV010000106.1 coordinate 11,537, forward strand.
CGGCGATCTGGTCGGCGGCGAGGGGTTCCTGACGGTCGAGGGCAGCCAGGACGGCGCCGACGCCGTCGAGCAGCGCCTGCGGGCGCTGGGCTACGTGGACGATCCGCAAGGGACCCCGTGAAGCTGCTGGTCGTCTCGCGGCGCTTCCCCCCCGATCAGTTCAGCGGGACCGAGACGGTGATCGCCGAGCTGGTGCGCCGCGCCCGCGGCGAGCTGGACGTGCGGCTGGTCGCCGGCTGGCGGCGGGACCCCGGGCTGCTGCCCGACGACGCCCGCAAGGTCGACCTGTCCGGCGCCGTGGCCCCCGTGGCGTGGCGGCGGATGGCCCGCGCCGCGACCGAGGAGATCGAGCGCTTCGCCCCCGACGTGGTGCTGGCCAACAACATCGAGACCCCGGCCGGCGCGGTGCCCACCGTGGCGATCGTCTACGACTTCAACTTCGGGCGCTCCGGGCGGCTGCGCAGCGGCGCCCTGCGCGAGGTGTACTACCGCCACAAGGCGCGGCGGCTGGCGCGGGTGGTGGTGATCAGCGAGGCGACGCGGGCCGCGGCGGTGCGGCGCGGGTTCGACCCGGCGCGGCTGGTGGTGATCCACCCCGGGGTCGATCTGGCGCGGTTCACGCCCCCGGCGGAGGAGCCCGTCGGCGGCGACCGCGCGCTGCGGCTGGTCTACCCCTCGCGGATCCTGCCGGGCAAGGGCCAGCACCACGCGATCGAGGCGTTCCGCCGGCTCCCCGGCCGCTGGCGTCGCCGCTGCCGGCTGCAGATCGTCGGCACCGTCGCCGACCGCGGCTACCTGGCCTCGCTGCGCCGCGCCGCGGCGGGGCACCCGATCACGTTCCACCCCGACGTGCCCGACATCGTGTCGTGGTACCAGGGCGCCGACGTGGTGCTGTTCCCGACGCTGATGGAGGAGGGCTTCGGCTACACCGCGGTGGAGGCGATGGCCTGCGGCCGGCCGGTGGTGTACTACCGCTGCGCCTCGGTGGACGAGGTCGCCGGCGCGCACGCGCTGGGGGTCCCCCGCGGCGACCCGGCGGCGATGGCGCGGGCGGTGGAGGGGTTGCTCGGCGACGCGGCGCGCCGCAGGTTGATCGGCAGGGCCGCGGCGGCCCACGCCCGCGAGCGGTTCGGCTGGGAGCGGAGCTGGGCGGACCACCGCCGGGTCCTCGAGGAGGTCGCGCGGTGAGGTGGATCGAGCTGGCCGAGGGGCCCGTCGGGGTGGGCCACGCCTGGACCCTCGACGCCGTGCGCCGGCAGGTCCGCGCCGCGCTGCAGCGCCTCGAACCGTCGCTGCCCCCGCCCGGGACGCCGGTGCTGCTCAAGCCCAACCTGAACAACGACCTGCCCGCGCTGATGGGCAACGCCGCCGACCTGCGGGTCCTGCGCGCGCTGCTCGAGGCGCTGGCCGACCGCGGCCACCCCGAGATCACCCTCGCCGACGGCCCCAACGTCGGCATGGAGCGCCGCCGGATCGACGGCTTCGCGCGCCTGCGGGTCGACCGCCTGGCCCGCCGCCACGGCGCCGCGCTGATCGACCTGAACCGCAGCGAGGGCGTCGAGGTCCCCCTGGTGCGCGGCTCCACCCGCGTCGCCCGCGAGGTGCTCGACGCCCCGTTCCTCGTCGCCGTGCCCAAGCTCAAGACCCACGCCGAGGCCGGCCTGAGCCTGACGATGAAGAACTGGATCGGCAGCTGCGTGGCGCAGCACAAGCGCGCCATGCACCGCGACCTGCCGGCCCACATCGCGCGCCTGGCCCGCCGCATCCGCCCCCACCTGGTGCTGCTCGACGGCCTGGTCGGGATGGAGGGCAACGGCCCCGGCGACGGCCGCCCGTTCCGCATGGAGCTGCTGGTCGCCGGCACCGACGCCGCCAGCGTCGACCTCGCCGCCGCCCGGCTGGTGGGCCTGCCCTGGCGCCAGGTCCCCGCGCTGGTGCACGCCGTCGACGCCGGCGACGTCGCCGCCGATCTGCCGCAGCGCGTCGAGGCCGCCCTGCCGGTCCGCCGCCCGATCGACCCCGCCCCGCCGCGCAACGCCCTCGCCCGGGCCAGCGAGCACCCCCTGCTGTGGCCGCTCAAGCGCGCCGTGCGCCCCGTCGTCGACACCCCCGTGGTCAGCGGCGCCGCCCACCGCCTGGGCGTGATCCAGGACCGCTACGACCGCCGCGACGACGCCGTCACCGGCTTCGTCCGCGCCGAGGGCCGCTGCACCCGCTGCGGCCGCTGCGGCGACGTCTGCCCCGACGGGGTCCCGTGGGAGGACATCGGCACCCGCGAGCGCGGCCAGCGCTGCCTGGGCTGCCTGTACTGCTTCTGGATCTGCCCGACGCGCGCCCTCCGCCTCGAGGGCGAGCTGGGCTACCTGGACAAGCAGATCGGGCGCTACAAGGCGTTCGTCGAGCGGCTCTGACGGCTAGTCCAGCTTCCCCTGCGCGCGGAGCTGCTCGACGCCGTCCTCGGTCAGCGCCAGCACGAAGTGGCCGTCCTCGATCGTCAGCAGCTCGATCATGTCCAGCGCCTCGCCGATCTCGGGGTCCTGGACGCGCTGCTGGGCCAGGCTCTGGTTGGCGTCGTCGGTGATGTCCTGGCCGGCGATGTACTGGCCGAGGTCGAACTTGCCGATCTCGAGCTCGTCGACGACCAGCAGCGTCAGCCAGCCCTGCTCCAGCGTCATGTCGCCCACGAGGTGCAGGTTGACGTAGCGGGGGTCGGGGTCCTGGGTGCGGATCGAGACGTCCACCACCGCGCGATCCTGCTCGTCGACGTCGATGCGGAACGCCTGGAGCGCGTCGTCGTCGCCCGACAGCACGATCTGGGTCAGCTCCTCGCCGGTCAGCTCGATGCGCCGGTCGTCGGCCATCTCCGCGGCCAGTCGCTGCTCCAGCGCGTCGACGTCGGACTCGGACCACTGCCAGACCTCGACCGGCAGCGGCTCCTTCTCGAGCACCAGCCCGACCAGCAGCTGGGGGCTGACCAGCAGCAGCACGCCCCCGCCGCAGCAGGACAGCAGCCCCAGCGCGATGAACGCGATGCAGCCGAACATGAACAGCTTGTTGGTGCCCTTGCCCTCACCCATCGTGCCACCTCTCACGACCCCATCCCGACGCAGGGGGGGATTATTCCAGAGAACGCCCGTGTGGTGCGCGCGCTCGCAGGCGCCTGTCCAGGAACTGGACGCTGCACAGCGATCTGTCCAGGAGCTGGACAGGCCGCGGTCCACTCTCCCGGCCTGGGATCGTCGTCGCAGGGACATCTCCGCCGGCGGCGAAGCTGGCACCGATCTTGAAGACTCCCCGGAGCAGGACGACACGGACGCGGGAGGACGACATGTGGAACCGGTGCCAGGTCGGATGGATCGAGTACGCGGGCGCGGCCCTCGGCCTGGGGTTCGCGGTGGTGGCCCTGTGCGTGGGCTGCATGGACACCCCCGACGAGTACCTCGGCGACGACCAGCGCGGGATCGTGGCGCTGTTCCCCGACGACGGGGCCGCCGGGGTGCCCGAGGACGTGATCCCGTTCGTCGACGTGGGCTGGGACGTGCCCGACGACGTGGGGCTGCACGCCAGCCTGGTCGCCGAGGACGGCGAGATCACCGAGCTGCAGTGCGCGCTGCACCCCTACGACCGCGCCCGGCGCGAGTGCTGGGCCCCCGGTGGGCTGCAGGCCGACACCGGCTACACGCTGATCGCCGAGCTGACCGAGGGCGGCACCGGGCCGGTGACCAGCCGCTTCACCACCTCGTCGCCCCACGGTCCGGGCTACGAGGTGGGGACCACGATGACCGTGCACCAGTTCGGGGGCGAGGGCACGCCCGAGGAGGCCGTCGAGGCGCTGGCGGACGGCACCCCCGCGGTGCTGGTGCGCACCGCGGACCAGGGCACGACCGCGACCGGCGCGCCGTGGGTGTGGGGTCCTGGCAAGGAGCTCGAGGGTACCGACGAGCATGTCGTCGCCGTGCAGGAGTCGGTGGGCTACGCGTTCGTCACCGACTCCCGGGTGGAGCCCGAGACGGGCGAGATCCACGGCGGAACGCCCCACGCGTTCCTGCCGATCCGGTTCGAGGACGACTGGCACTTCGTGCGCCTCGACCAGCTGGTGGTGCAGGGCAGCGCGCCGGCCGGCGGGGACGCCGCGGCGGTGGAGCTGACCTACGAGGCCCTGCTGCCGATGATCTCCATCGAGCGCCTCTCCGACCGCATCGGCTACCCGCTGGGCAACCTCGTGATGCAGCAGGTCGACCTGGACGTGGACACCGACGGCAACGGCGTCGTCGACGCCGCCCGGCTGGTGTTCTCCACCCGCGCCGAGCCCGTCGAGATCCACCAGCCCTGAGCCCGCCCCTCGGCACGCCGTTACCCGCCGCGCTCCAGCCCGTCCAGCCACCCCACGATCTCCCGCAGGTCTTCCACGATCAGGTCGGCGCCGGCGGCGGCGAGGTCCTCCGCCGAGGTGGTGATCTCGCGGATCGCGGCCACCGGCAGGCCCAGCTCGTGGGCCGCCTCGACGTCGCGGACGGTGTCGCCGACGATCACCGCCGGGCCAGGCCAGTCGGCGCCGCGGTGGGCGCGCACGGCGGCGATCGCGCGGGTCAGGATCTCGGGGCGGTGGCGCACCCCGTCGCCGTAGCCGCCCAGCGGGATCCGCTCGCGCAGCCCGGCGCGGCGCAGCTTGGCGTCGGCGCCGGCGGCGATGTTGCCCGTCGCGATCGCCAGCGCAGTCCGGGGCCGGGCCTCCAGCAGGTCGATCACCTCGGGCACGCCGGGCATCAGGCGGAACGACAGGTTGCGCTCGATCTCCGCGGGCAGGCGGGCGGCGTAGTCCGCCAGCACGCGGTCGATCAGGGCGTCGCCGGGCAGTGCGCCGGTGGCCTGCAGGCAGGCCTCCTCGACGATCAGCGGGTCGGTCTTGCCCGCGCAGGTGATGGCGTCCATCGACCCCGCCACCGGCAGGTGGGCGTCGAGCGCGGCGGACAGCGCGTCGCGCCCCGCCCCTCCAGAGAGCAGCAGCGTGCCGTCGATGTCGAACAGGACGATCACCGGTCCCTCCCGCTCCCCCGTCCCCGGCGGGCCGCCGCGATTCGCGCGGCGAAGCGCGCGTTGCCCACCAGGTAGCGGCGCCACAGCCGGCGCGGCTCGACCAGCAGCCGCGCGAGCCACTCCAGGCCGTGCTGGTGCAGCACCGCCGGCCCGCGGGAGAGGGTACCCGAGACGAAGTCGGCGGTGGCGCCCAGGGCCCACACCACCGGCGCGTCGAGGTCGCCCCGGACCCGCGCGATCCAGCGCTCCTGCAGCGGCGTGCCGAAGCCGACCAGCACGATCTGCGGGGCCGCGCGGTTGATCGCCCGGACCACCGCGTCGCTGCCGGCGCCGGCGTGATCGAAGTAGCCGTGGTGCGTGCCGGCGACCGCCAGCCCGGGGTGCGCCTCGCGCAGCCGCAGCGCCGCCTGCGCCGCCACCCCCTCGCGGCCTCCGACCCAGTAGATCCGGTGGCCCTCGGCCGCGGCGTGGGCGGCCAGGTCCCAGATCCAGTCGGCGCCGGTCATCCGCTCGGGCAGGTCGACGCCCAGCGCCCGTGCGCCCAGGCGGATCCCCTCCCCGTCGCAGTAGACCAGGTCGCACAGGCGGTAGAACGCCGCGAGATCCGGTGTGTCGAGCGCGGTGTTCCAGGTGTGGACGTTGGCGTAGGCCAGGGTGTGGCGGCCGCCCGACGCGACCATGTCGTCGACGGCGGCCAGCAGGCCCGCGCGGTCGACGGGGTGGACGGGCAGGCCCAGCAGCTCGGCCCGTCGCGGCGCGTCGTGGCCGCGGGTCACGGTGCGGTCCGGCTAGCCGGCGTCCGCCTCGGCGGTCTCGGCCGCGGCCGGGGGCTCGATGCCCTTGCGCTCCAACTCCTCGTCGATGATCTTCTGGAACTGGTCGAACGGCAGCGCGCCGGCCACCAGGCGGCCGTTGACGAAGAACGCCGGCGTGCCGCTGACGCCCGCCTGCTGGCCCGCCTCGAAGTCGTTCTGGACCTCCTCGGTGTAGCGGCCCTCGTCGTAGCAGGCGTTGAACGCCTCGGTGTCCAGCCCCAGCTCCTCGGCGTACTTCTTCAGATCGCTGTCGGCGTTGGCCCGCATGTTGTCGAACAGGTGGTCGTGGTACTCCCAGAACTTGCCCTGCTCGTTGGCGCAGCCGGCCGCCTCGCTCATCTTCTGGGCCCGCGGGTGCTTCGGGATCGGGTAGTCGCGGAACACGAACCGGACCTGGGTCGGGTAGGCCTCGATGATCTGGTTGGTCGTCTCGCGGGCGCGGGCGCAGTAGCCACACTGGTAGTCGGCGAACTCGACGATCGTGACGGCCGCGTCCTCGGGGCCCTTGGAGGGGTCGTCGTCGACGGAGACGTCCATCCGGAACGGCTCCAGCGAGATGTCCACGCCGTGCTTCTGCTTGAGCTCGTCGAAGAACGCGACCTGGGCCTCCTGCTGCTTCTGGCGCTCGAGGTGGCCGACGACCCGCGGCTTGAACGTCTCGAAGTCGGCGTTGCCGCCCCGCGGCGGGTTGGCCTCGAAGAACTCGCGGGCCTCCTCGTCGGTGACCTCGGTGACGCGCTTGTCCATCTCGGCCTTGAGGAACGCCTCCTGCTCCATGCCGGCGGCGGTCGCCTCCTGCTCGAGGATGTCCTCGAGGATCATCTGCTCCAGGGTCCGCTGGCGGGCCTGGTCGATGTCCATCATCGCCTTGATGATGAACGGGCGGGCCTCGGCGTCCAGCTCGGACAGCTTGATCTCCTTGCCGTCGTACACGCCCACCACGGGGTCGCCCTCGGTGCCCGCGGCGAGGTCGCCCAGGCCGGTGAAGGCGGTCACGCCGGCCTCGGGGCAGTCGGCGGAGGAGGTGGTGTTGCACGCGGCCAGCACCAGCGGCAGCGCCACGGCGGGCAGCAGGATCAGCGCGAGGTTTCTCACAACAGCGTCCTTTCGGTTGGTTCCCGGACTCCCTCACCGTCCCCGGGGAGGGGATCGGAACGGGGGGCTATATAGCACGGGTTGGAAGATAGATCCTGGAATTCCCCGGATTCGGACGCGGTTGTCAGCGATCGAGGGGTACCCGCAGCTCGGCCCACAGCTGGGGCCAGGTGGCGACGGCGCCGGGCACGTGGTCGAGGCCGCGCTCGTGCTCGAGCTGGAACCGAAGCTGCAGCTGGAGGCCGCGGGGCAGCGCCGGCAGATCCAGCTGGGCGCGGGCCTGGACGCCGACCATCGTGCGCCGGCGGTCCTCGGGCAGCGTGTAGACCGTGTCGTCGACCACCTCGACGACGCCCACGTGGCGGACGCGCTCGAGCCAGATCCACAGCTCGATCCCGCCGCCCGGGTCGATCCCCAGCTCCCAGTAGGTGCCCTCGGCGTCGCCGTCGATCGGGTGGCCGGTGACGCGGCCGTGGTGGTGGAACCCGTCGTGGTAGATCCGGTGCCGCCCGTACCACCGGAAGCGGTCGTCCATCAGCCGCGCCCACTCGAAGCGCAGCGTCAGCGGGCCCAGCCCGAGGAACACCCCGCCGAGGTTGGCCACCCCGGTCAGCGCCGGCAGCGGCAGCTCGCCGAGGTAGGTGCGCTGGGTGTCCTCGCCGGCGTTGCTCCAGTACAGCTGCAGGAACTCGATCAGCGGGACCCGGTTGGCAAACGGGATCATCACGCTGATGTCCAGCGCCGCGATGTCGTTGGCGTCGAACCGCTGCTGGGCCTCGTCGTCCTCGATGTGCGGGTTGGTGGCCCACAGCAGCTGCCAGAAGTCCCTCGCCGTGCCCCGCGGACGTCCCTCGCCGCCGTACATCGACAGCCGCGAGAAGCTGGCCTCGATCCACGGGATCGGCCGGTAGTCGATCTTCATCGCCAGCAGGTAGGGGTCGGCCACGTCGTCCCGCGGCCCCAGCAGCGCCGACCACTGCCCGGTGAAGCGGAACTGCCCGAGGTAGCGGAAGACCCACGGCAGGTGCCAGGTGTGCGGCTGGGTGAAGCGGATCGACAGCGGCGTCGCGGCGTTGCCGCTCCACAGCAGCCCGGCGCGGCCGGGACCCCAGGCCCAGTCCGAGATCCCGGCGGTCAGCTCCAGGTCGGCACCCCCGAGCTTGACGTACCCGCGGGGCATGTCCAGCACCGCGCCGCGGCCCAGGTCCACGGGCCCCGCCGGCGCGGTGCCGCCGCCCACCGGGTCGAGCGCGAAGCGGGGCTCGGCCACCGCGACGAACGGGCCGGCCACCAGCTCGCTGGTCCACGACAGCCCGAGGAACGGGCCGGCGGCGTCCCCGCCGTGGAGCGGGTAGGGGTCGCCCCCCGCGGCGTGGCCGGCCTCGACGCGCAGCTCGGCGATCGGCCGGCCCAGCACCTCGCCGAAGCCCCGACCGCCGCGGACCCACGCCAGCTCCGGCCCCAGCGCCGCCGCCAGCCGCGCCCGGCGCCGCCGGTCGACCCCGTCCTCGGCCGGCCCCCACTGGCGCTCGATGGCGTCCAGCAGCCGGGCGGCCTCGATGCGCGTGAACGGCCGGGTGGTGGTCCCGGGGCACAGGTCCCCGTGGCGCAGGCACAGCGCCAGCACGTCGCGGGACAGTGGATCGTCGGGGGGGATGTCGGGGGAGGCGGGGAGACCTGCCCCGGCGGGCAACGCCAGCAGCAGCGCCGGCAGCAGCGCGATCAGGGCGGCGGTGCGGATCGGTCGGGCAACGGTCAACGGATCTTCAGCAGCGCCCGCTGGGCCTGGTAGCGGACGTAGCGGTCGTCGTGCTCCAGCATCGGCGTCAGCGGGTCCAGCGCCCCGGTCCCGCCGATGTTGCCCAGCGCCCAGATCACCGAGTACGGCTCGGGCTCGGTGTCCAGCAGCGCCACCAGCGGCTCCACCGCCCGCTCGTCGCGGATCCGCCCCAGCGCGTCCACCGCGGCGAGCCGCACGTCCCGATCCTCGTCCTGCAGCGCCTCGATCAGCGCCGGCACCTGCTCGCGGGTCCCGATGTGCTGCAGCGACGTCGCCGCCTCGACGCGGATGTCGCTGCTGTCGTCCTGCAGCAGCGGCGCCAGCGCCGTGGCGAGGCGCTCGTCCTCGACGTGCTTGGCGCGCTTGGCGGCCTCGAGCCGGACCATCGGGTTGGGGCTCTGCAGGTCGGCGACGTAGCTGTCCACGTCCTGGCCACAGCCGGCCAGCAGCGGGACCGCCACCAGCGCAGCGAGCAGGGCCAGCGGGATCCTCATGGCTCCGCCGCTGCGCCCTCCGCGCCCCGGACGGGCGTCCTCCGCGCCCTGGCGAGTCCGTGACGGACGAGCCCTCACTTCTCCCCCCCCGGCAGGACCCGCATCCCGCGGCGGTCGCCCTCGCCCTCGCCGCTGCGCGTCCGCTCGGCGCCGTAGGTGCTGTAGTACTTGTCGTAGTAGCCGTACCCGGTGGCGCCGAAGTCCAGCTTGTTGAGCACCACCCCCAGCGGGGCGATCCCGGTGACCTCGGTGCGGCCGCGGGTGTCGGCCAGCATCCGCCGCGTCACGCCCATGCTCTCCACGACCAGCACGTAGGCGTCGACCAGCCGGGCCAGGACCATCGCGTCGTTGACCACCAGGATCGGCGGCGAGTCCAGCAGGATCAGGTCGTAGCGGCCGCGCAGCGCGTCCAGCGTCTCCTTCAGCCGGGGGGACTCGATCAGCCGCGCCGGGTTGGGCGGGACCATCCCCGCGGGCAGCAGGTCGAGCCCCGGGATCACGCCGCTGCGGATGCAGTCCTCGATCGGCACCTGGCCGGCCAGGTGGTTGGTGAAGCCCACCCGGTTCTCGATCTTCCACAGCTTGTGCTGGTTGGGCTTGCGGAAGTCGGTGTCGACGATCAGCACCGACTTGCCCTCCATCGCCGCCGAGGCCGCCAGGTTGGCGCAGGTCGTGGACTTGCCCTCGCCGGGCACCGAGCTGGTCATCAGCAGCGTCGCGACCGGCTTGTCGAAGCTGGCGTAGAGGATGTTGTTGCGCACCGTGCGGTACGTCTCCGACAGCGGCGCCTTGGGGTTCAGCGTGTGGATCTGCTGCGACTCGCCGGCGCGGATCGCGGGCACCACGCCGAGGTGCGGCAGGTCGCCCCACACCTCCTCGAGGTCCTCGCGGGTGCGGATCGAGTCGTCGACGTACTCCAGCAGGAACACCAGCGCCAGCCCGACCACCAGACCGAGGAACGCCCCGAGGGCGGCGTTGTACAGGATCCGCGGCGACGCCGGCCGGTCGGGCATCAGCGCCGGGTCGACGATCCGGATGTCGGTCAGCGTCATCGCCTCGGCGATCCCGATCTGGTACTGGTAGTCGGTCAGCTCCTCGAGGATGTTCTGGCTCGCCTGGGCGGCCAGCTGGAGGCTGGCGTCCTGCTTCATCATCTCCGGTAGCCGGCTGAACTGTGCGCCGTACTCGTCGAGGTCGGCCTGGATCTCGCGGCGGGTCTCCATCGCCCCGGCCAGCTCGATGTTCAGCGCCGCCAGGTCGGGACCGCGCTCGGCCTCCAGCGCCAGCACCTGGTCGAGGCGCGCCTCGGTCTGCGCGATCAGCGTCCGCAGCTCGATCACGTCGGGGTGCTGCTCGGTCTTGTCCTGGAGCATCCTGTCGAGCTCCAGCCGCATCGTGTCCAGCTCGGTGTTGAGCGCGGCGACCTGGGGGTTCTCGCGCAGCGTCACGGCCGACACCGCGGTGGGCTCGTTGAGCGCCAGGTAGCTCTCGGTCTCGCGGATCTCGCGGCGCAGCTTGCTGATCTTGTACTCGTTCTCCTCGGCCAGCTGCATCAGATCCGAGATCTTGCCCACCGCCTCCTTGGTCTCGGTCTGCAGGTCGATGATCTGCTGCTCGGTCTTGAAGTCGGCGATGTCGGCCAGCGCCCGGTCGAACTCGGACTCGACCACGACGATCCGGCCGTCGATGAACTCCTTGGCGCTGCGGGTCTCGGCGCGGGTCCGCTGCTGGCTGATGTCGATGAACACCTCGGCCAGCGCGTCGGCCATCAGCTGGGCCTGCTCGGGGTAGGGGGCGGTCGCCTGGATCAGCAGGATGTCGGTGTTCTGGAACTGGCTGATGGCGTACAGCGGCTTGGGGGACAGCGAGTAGAACATCCCCTTCTTGAGCAGGGTCTGGGGCTTGATCAGGAACCCGTCGTCGTCCCGCAGCTGCAGCCGCCACACCACCTGGTCGAGGTTCTCGTGGACCGTCGCCAGCGCGATCTTGTTGCTGACCTCGTTGGAGCTGCCGCCCAGCGTGGTGGACAGCTCCTCGAGCCCGACCTCGGACAGCAGCGACGCCGTGGCGTCGCTCTGCTCGATCATCACCTTGGCGGTGGCGGTGTAGGTCTTGGGCAGGAACCGCGTGGCGACCAGCGAGGCCAGCGTGAAGAACACGAACGCCTGCACCACGACCCACTTGCGTCGCTTCAGTGTCGTCCACAGGCGGATCAGTTCCATCGCACTGGCGCAGCTCCCGCGTTCTCTCCGTAGCCTGTGATCGACTATCCTATCAACAAAATTGACTACTTAGGGGTCCGATGCTACCGATCACGGCACCGATGCGACACTCCCGCTGCGCCCTGATCGTGCTCCTCGCCAGCGCCACGCTGGCCCTCGGCTGCCCGAATCGCCATGCTCGCCCGGTCACCGAGATCTGGGAGCAGGGGGCCACCGAGGAGCTGGTCTACCCCAACCCGCCGGAGTTCGTCTTCGGGCCCGGCGACGAGATCCACATCGCGGTGTGGCGCCACGACGATCTCGACATGCAGATCAAGATCAGTCCGGACGGCGCGATCAGCTACCCCCTGATCGGCCGGATGGTCGTCGCCGGCATGACCTATCCCGATCTGATGGCGCTGTTGAGCGAGAAGATCAGCCAGTACTACGTGGACCCCCAGGTCTCGATCAACGTCGTCGAGGTCAGCTCGATGAAGGTCTACGTGCTGGGCTACGTGCGCAACCCCACCACGCTGCAGATCGAGAGCGAGCTCGACGTGGTCGGGGCGCTGACCGAGGCCGGGTGGATCAACGACGACAGCCGGACCAACAACATCCTGTTGATCCGCGGCGGCCTGAGCCAGCCCGAGCTGTTCACGATCGACCTCGACCAGCTGCTCGCCAGCGGCGACGTGCGCCAGAACATCCCGCTGCAGAAGGGCGACATCCTGTACGTCCCGCCCAAGACGATCGTCAACGTGGAGAACTTCTTCCGCCGCATCGCCGGCATCCTCAGCCCGTTCGTGTCCGGGACGGTGATCTACCGCAACGTCACGACGGGGAACCCGGTGGGGGCCTCGGGGGCGCTGGACTAGCCGGCCTCCCGGCCGCCAGCGACCGCGCGTCCCGATGCGGATCTCGATCTCGTACCCGCCGCTCCGCACCAAGGGCAGCCCGATGCTGACCCAGAACCGGCAGTTCCAGTGGATGAGCGTGGGCTCGTTCATCTACCCGGTGGTGCCGGCGATGGCGGCCACGCTGCTGCAGGCCGCAGGGCACGAGGTCTCGTGGGACGACGGGATCACCGAGGGCTGGTCGATGGACCGCTGGTGGGCGCGGCTGGACGAGGTCCGCCCCGAGCTGGTCGCGATCGAGACCAAGACCCCGGTGGTGCGGTCGCACTGGGCGATCGTCGCGGAGCTGAAGCAGCGCCACCCGGACGCCCGCGTGGTGCTCGTCGGCGACCACGTCACCGCGCTGCCCGAGGAGTCGCTGCGGGCCTGCCCGGTGGACTTCGTGCTCGCCGGCGGCTCCTACGACGACGGGCTGGTGGGGCTGGCCGATCACCTGGCGCGCGGGGCGGCGCCGCCTCCAGGACTGCACTGGCTCGACGGGGACGCGGCGCGCAGCAGCGGGGCCTTCGCGCTGACCCGCGACCTGGACGCCCAGCCGTTCCTCGACCGCCGGCTGACCCGGGCCCACCGCTACTTCGAGAAGTGGAAGCGGCGGGACCCGTTCTTCTACGTCATGGCCGGCCGCGACTGCCCCCGCCCGCGGTGCACGTTCTGCTCGTGGACGACGCTGTACCCGCGGTTCGCGGTGCGCAGCCCGGGGCACCTGCTCGACGAGCTGGAGTTCCTCGTCGCCGAGCACGGCGTGCGCGAGGTGTTCGACGACACCGGGACGTTCCCGCCGGGGCGCTGGCGGCGGACGTTCTGCGACGGGATGGTGGAGCGCGGGCTGCACGAGCAGCTGCTGTTCAGCAGCAACGAGCGCTTCGACTTCGTGCGCGACCCGGCGGTGCCGGCGCGGATGAAGCGGGCCGGCTGGCGCAAGGTCAAGGTCGGGCTGGAGTCGGGCAACCAGGCGACGCTGGATCGCCTCGACAAGGGCATCGCGGTGGAGGACATCGTGCGCGGCTGCCGGCAGCTGTCCGAGGCCGGGATCGACGTGCAGCTGACCGTGATGGTCGGGTACCCCTGGGAGACACGCGCGGACGCCCGTCGTACGATGGATCTGGCGGGAGAGCTGATGGCGCGCGGGTACGCCGAGATGCTCCAGGCGACCGTGGTGATCCCCTACCCCGGGACGCCGCTGCACGACCAGGCGCGGCAGCACGGCTGGTTCCGCTTCGATCCGGGCGAGTACGACCGCTACGACATGACCGAGCCGGTGCTGACCACGCCCGACATGACCCCCGCCGAGGTGATGGCGATGTGCCAGGGGGTCTACCGCTCGTTCCTGAAGCCGCGGTTCGTGCTGCGCCAGGCGCTGCGGGTGCGGTCGCTGGAGGACCTGGACTACGTCCGCCGCGGCGTCGTCGCGGTGTGGGGCCACCTGCGGGACTTCGGGCGCGAGCGGGTGGGGAGGATCCGCCGGTGAGCGACGAGCCCGCCGCCCCCGCCGGGGACGCCCCGCCGTCACCCCGCCCCCGCCCGTGGCGCTACCAGCTGGTGCGCACGCTGACGATCGTGGCCGACGTGATCGCCATCGTCGCGGCCTA